>DDWE01000029.1 GCA_002345625.1 Desulfuromonadaceae bacterium UBA2294
GCCACCGATGTTCACGTTCACGACACCCACTTCGTCGTCGGCCACTTCCACTTCACCATGTTCGGCGGTACCGGTATGGCCTTTTTTGCCGCCATGCACTACTGGCTGCCGAAGATTTACGGCCGCATGTACAACAAGGCGGTCGCCACCGTTTCCTGGGGGATCATCTTTATCGGCTTCTGTGTGCTGTATATTTCGATGAAAGTGGTCGGCATGATGGGGATGCCGCGCCGCTACTTTGATTACGTCCCCGAGTTCACCGGTCTCAACCAACTGGCGACAGTCGGTTCCTGGATCCTCGCCGTCGGTCTGGCGCTGATGTTCTACAACATCATCCGCGGTTGTTTTAAAGGTGAACCGGTCCCGGTCAACCCCTGGGGCGGTGCCAGCCTCGAATGGCAAATCCCGTCGCCACCACCGACGGAGAATTTCGGCGAGGAAGATCCGGTGGTCACGCATGGTCCCTACGATTTCAAAGCGGCGGGTATTCTATGACAGGCCATGAACATCGTGACGACACCGGCGCCCGTTTCGGCATGTGGTTGTTTCTGTTCACCGAGGTGCTGCTGTTCGGTGGGCTGTTTATCCTTTATGCGGTCTACCTGCATCGCTACCCGCGCGAATTTGTCACCGCCGGAGCCGAACTCAACGTCTGGTTTGGTGGCGGCAACACTCTGGTGCTGTTGACCAGCAGCCTTTGTGTCGCCATATCCATCACCGCCCTGCAACGCGGTTCGACAGTATTGTGTCTGCGTCTGCTTGGCGTCACTCTCGCCTGTGCGGCCCTGTTCATGGTCAACAAGGGGTTTGAGTGGAGCGCCAAGATCGGGCATGGTATTTACCCCGGTTCCCCGCACCTGCTCGACCTGCCACCGGGGGAGGCGGTCTTTTTTAATATCTATTACGTCACCACCGGCCTGCACGGTCTGCATGTCATTATTGGTGCCGCGGTGTTGACCTGGACCATGGTGTTGATTAAAAAAGGGCGGGTGAATGCACAGCGCTGGGTGATGCTGGAGAATGCCGGGCTGTACTGGCATCTGGTCGACTTGATCTGGATCTTTATTTTCCCGCTGTATTACCTGATTTTGCATTAAATATGAGCTCTGACTGATCAGACTGATCCGACCGATCTTGTTACTCTGAACCTCGAATCTGGATTTTCTCATGACCGAACATGCGCACATCGTTCCCTATCGCACCTTTTTCATTGTCTGGGCCGCACTGCTGCTGCTGACCGCTCTGACCGTGGTGGTGGCGCAGTTCAATCTCGGTGCGCTCAACGTCTGGGTGGCGTTGTTGATCGCCACCGTCAAATCGGGGCTGGTGATCGCTTTTTTTATGCACATGAAGTACGAATCGAGGCTGTTTCTTCTGTCGCTGTTCGCGGCGCTGGCGATTCTTGCCATCTTCATTGGTTTCACCTTTCTTGACGTGCTCTACCGCTAAAGGGGCTTTTGTGAATCCGACTCTGGTCACCACTACCGAAGCCGTCGACAAGGCTTTTTACATCGTTCTCGGCATCTGCGGCCTGATGCTGGTCGGCGTCACCGTCGCCATGCTCTGGTTCCTCTGGCGCTACAACCGTAAACGTCAGCCGATACCCTTGAGTCAGAAGGACCAGAACCTGTGGCTGGAGGTGACCTGGACCATCATCCCGACGGTGCTGGTCATGCTGATGTTCTGGTATGGCTGGGAGGGGTATCTGTCGTTACGGCGGGTCCCCGATGGTGCCATGCACATCAAGGCGACGGCGCGGATGTGGTCGTGGTCGTTTGCCTATGATAACGGCAAGATTGCCGACAAGCTGTATGTTCCGGTCGGTCAGCCGGTCAAGGTCGAGCTGATCGCCGAGGATGTCCTGCACAGTTTTTATGTCCCGGCCTTTCGGGTCAAGCGCGACACTGTGCCGGGGATGCCGACCTACGCCTGGTTTGTCGCCGAAAAACCGGGGAGCTATGATCTGTTTTGCGCTGAATACTGCGGCGTTGGCCATTCATCGATGATCACCACGGTTGAGGCGCTGCCGGTCGCTGATTTTTCGGACTGGCTGCAACAAATCGCAGCGGTGAGCGGCGAAGGGTTGTTGCAGCAACATGGCTGTCTTGGCTGCCACAGCCTCGATGGCAGCCGTCTGGTCGGCCCGACCCTCAAGGGGCTTGCCGGTCAGACCGTCGAAGTGGTCACCGCGGGTCAAACCCGCACCCTGACCCGTGATCGGGCTTATCTCGAACGCTCGCTCCTCGATCCTGCCGCCGATCTGGTCGATGATTATCCGCCGGCGATGCCCTCTTATGCCGGGCGCTTGTCGGATGCGGACCTGACCGGGATGGTCGATTTCCTGCTGCAGTCCACGCCCGAAAGCTCGACGAAGGCGCCGTCCGGTGATGACGACCACAAGAATGACCGAGCCGATGATGACGACCACAAGAATGACCGAGCCGATGATGACGACCACGGGCATGATCAAGCCAATGCATCCCAGCGCGGTGCGGCACTGGCGGCTGAGCTCGGCTGTCTCGGTTGCCACAGCCTCGATGGCAGCCGTCAGGTCGGTCCGAGTTTCAAGGGGATCTTCGGTCGTCCGGTGTCAGTCGAGCCGGGGGGGGGACAGGTCGAAATGACCGCCGATGCCGCTTATCTCGAACGCGCCATCCGGACACCGTCCAGCGAAATTGTTGTCGGCTATCCTCCGGCCATGCCCCCTTATCCGCAACTGTCGGATGAGGATCTTGCGGCGCTGCTTGCCTGGTTACAGAGCGTGCAGTAAGCCGATGGCCAGCCAGATGACCAGCCATACCGCCCTGATTGCCCTGACCCGGCTGTTCCGTCTGCCGCTGGCGCTGATGGTGGCCCTGACCGCGGTGGCCGCCGCCATAACCGCTGGCCAGTCGCTGAGCGGAACAACCCTGGCCGGGCTCGGCTGGGGGATCTTTCTGCTGGCTGCCGCCAGTTCGGTTCTCAACCAGGTACAGGAGAGGACGACGGATGCCCTGTTACGCCGGACCTGCCGGCGCCCCATCGCCTGCGGGCTGTTGCCGGTCGCCAGCGGCATCCAGCTCGGCCTGCTTCTGGCGACGGCCGGGACCGCACTGTTGCTGTTGATTGGCGGGCTCGCGCCGGCCCTGCTCGGGCTGGCGGCGCTGGTCTGGTATCTGGTGGTCTACACCCCCTTAAAGCGCATCACCCCGCTGGCGGTTCTTGCCGGCACCCCTTGTGGCAGCGTTCCGGTGCTCATCGGCTGGCTGGTCGCCGGTGGCACCTTGCCGGCGCCGCAACCGTTTGCCCTCGCACTGGTCCTGCTGCTCTGGCAGGTGCCGCATTACTGGCTCCTTGCCCTGCCGGAGCGCGACGAACTGGCCGCGGCCGGTTTTCGCGTGTTGTCAGGGAATATCAGCAATCACCGCTTGCTGGTCCTTAGCCATCGCTGGATCCTCGGGCTCGCCCTGACGACCCTGCTGCTGCCGGCCCTGGAACTGGTCACCCAACCGCTTGCGCGGGGAGGGGTGGTGGCGCTGGCTCTGGCGCTGGTGGTGTGCAGCACCTGGTTACTGCGGCGCACCCTGTTTGCCGAGATTGCCGCGCGCTACCTGCGGATCGGGTTGTCGTTTTACCTGTTGTTTGTGTTGCTGCTGCTACTGGTGGGTGGTTGAACTGTTTCCGGCAGGTTTGCCGATTGGACTGATCTGACCGATAGGCCTATTTTATTCGAACACAACACTTTTCTCCTGCTTAGATTCTGTCACCTGTCACCTCAAATCAATCATCGACCTTCTGCCGGCTGCGTTTCTTCGCACCGGTTTTTTGTTTACTGTCGAGGCGTCGCTCAATGGCCCCTTTGCCCGGTTTGGTGGCGATGCGCTTGCGGCGCTTGCGATTCAAGAGGGCGATGCGGGCTTCGAGGCGCTCGTAGGCGCGCTGCAGATTCTGGTGGCGAGAGCGCGATTCGGTGGCGGTGACGACGATGCCGGTGGTCAAGTGGGTGATGCGGACGCCGGTTTCACTGGTGTTGCGGTGCTGGCCGCCGGGGCCGGAGCCGCGGTAAAAATCGATGCGCAGTTCGGAATCGGGTGGGCGCATGATCAGCTCAGCCGGGTTTTTTCGTTGGCGCAGTTGGCTTGTCCGGGGCAGTCGGTTTTGCGGCAGGGCTCGATGTGGATGGTGATATCGGCGCCGATGATATTGCTTTTAATCTGCTCTTCGAGGGTATCGGCAATATCGTGCGCTTCTTCGACCGACAGATGGCGGCAGACGATCATCTCCAGATCCATGAACTTCTGTGAGCCGGCGCGGCGGGTGCGCAGGTTGCGGTAGTCGACCAGGTCTTTACGATGCGCTTCAATCATGTCACGCACATCTTCGCGGATGCCGGGTGGCAGCTCGGCGTCGAGGACATCACGCATACCATGGCGGACCAGGCGCATGGCCTCAAACAGGATGTAGAGACCAACGGCGATGGAGAGGGCCGGGTCGAGCCAGGTAACCTGGACAAACTGCACCAGTACCAGCCCAAGGGCCAGGGCGAGGTTGGTGTAGATATCCATGGAGAAGTGCAGCGAATCGGCCTCCAGGGCCGAAGAGTCGGTCTCACGGGCGATGCGGGAGAGGTAGCGGCTGATGGCATAGGAGGCGGCGGTGCTGATAATCAGTACAACAATACCGCCTTCGAGGCGTTGCAATGTGCTCCCCTGAATCAGGCGGCGTACCGACTCGAAGATGATGCCGGCGCCGGAGAGGGTGATGACAAACGCCTGGATCAGAGTCGCGACGGTCTCGTACTTGCCATGACCGAAGGGGTGACACTCGTCGGCCGGTTTCTCGGCGCTGCGGATGGCGAAGAAGTTGACACTCGACATGACGATATCGAGCAGCGAGTCGATGGCCGAGGAGATCACCGCCATGGAGCCGGTGAGGACGCCGACGACCAGTTTGGTCGCCGCGAGGGTGGTCGCGGTCGCCACCGACATCCGGGCGGCGCGCATCTTTTTGCGGGTCAGATCACTCACGGCGCCTCATCAGGGCCGGCATCGTCCGTCAGCGGACAGGAGTTTTGCCAGGCGATAAAGCCGTCGTCACGAATCTCCCAGAAGCTGTCGATCCGTTTGGAATATTCAGCCAGCGCCTGGCAATAGTTGGTGATCTGCTGACAACGCCAATGCTCGACACGGCCAGTCTTCTCCGCCCAGGTGTAAAAGGCCGCCACACCGGAGAGGATGGAACTGAGCTCGGTCATGTTCGGCTCAAGGGTGCGGATAATGTACCAATGGCCGGCAAACTGGCGAACCCGCTGCGGGGCAAGTTCCAATAAATTGTCCTGACGGTCGCCAATGACGAATTCACGCAAAAAATAATCGGCACCGCGCGCGATCTCACCGGCGACGATCGGTTCGAGTTTCTGCTCTTCGCCGAGGTGGCGGTGAAACTCCTTGAGCAGCTCGATGGCCAGGCCGTCGACGCGGGCTTCGTCTTTCCAGTCGGCAATGTCAAAAGCGCGGTTTTTGTTGGTGGTCGGCATGCAGCAAGCTCCGGTGCGTGTGAGTGTGCCCTTATGTAGCATTGGCGCTAAGAGGCGTCAAGGGGGAGGGTGGGGGTTGCATGAACTCCCAGTGATTTCAGTACGATTAGAAGGGGTGCGAAAGCATCGATTGTTGTGCTAAAGTGCACCGGTAAAAACTGCTGGCTGTTGTTGCAATCGAATGGAGTGCGAAATGGTTGGTGAGGGGCAAAACAAAACAACTGGTGAACCGTCCGTGATCGGCTTTAAGCTGATACGGGCGGTTTTTGTTTGGGAAAAGTAGCCTGTCCCTTTTTTCTGAGTTAGGCTCACATATACTAAAGAACAGGAGACGATTTATGAGTTTAAGAGATGACGTGATAATTAAAATAAGAAAAATGTTTCCAGATTTTAAATTGCTATCCTCAAATCCATGCATATGTAAGATTAACAATAAAAAAATAAATATAAGAACTGCAAATAAAAAAAGTGGAGATAAATACTGGTTTGATGTTACTCCAGAATTTTACGAAAGAAAAAAGGTAGACTTCCTTTTATATTCGTGTGGAAATGTTGAAAATATATATATATTTCCTGTTGTTGATTTTTCTAAATTAATTGAAGGCGCCAGTCTTGGTGGTTCTAAGCAGGTCCCAAATTTTACTATCTTTTTAGATAATCACGTATTTGAACCGGCAGGCAAGTCACATAGTCGCTCAAAAATCCGTTCATATTACAACGGTTTTAATCAGTTGATAGTGTAAAAAAGGCGTTACC
>DDWE01000059.1 GCA_002345625.1 Desulfuromonadaceae bacterium UBA2294
GCTCTTCCGATCTACCTGCCAGAGCGGCAGGGTCGGCGGGCAGATCAGCGGAAAGAGCGAGCCGGTGACCAGAAACCCTTCGTTGATCTCGTGACCGCGGACGATGCTGAACAGCGCCTCCCACAAGCCGCCGACGATGTTGGTCACCAGATAGATCGGCACGAACCAGGCCGCCCCCAGCAGCAGATTGTCGACCATCGAATCGGGGTTGCCGCCGTAGCCGAGCAGGGCCAAAAGCGTGCCGCGCCACCCTTCGACAGACCCGCCGGTGAGCTGCAGGGCGCTGTTCGCCTGAAAGCCGGTGTTCCACATCGCCATGTAGAAGCAGGGGAGGAGCGCGATCACCACGGTGATCATCACCCGTTTCAGATCGATGGCATCGCGGACGTGCGGCCCGGAGAGGGTCACGTCGTCGGGGGTATAGAGGAAGCTGTCGGCCGCCTCATACAGAGGGTAGAGCCGTTGGAGCTTCCCGCCTTTGGCAAACAAAGGGTGGAGTTTGTCGAGGATGGTGCGCACTGGTTTCATTACCCCTCTATCTCTATCTGCTGCAGGGTCTGCCGCAAATGGTAGCCGTAATCGATCTTCCCGGAGCAGACGAAGCTGCACAGGGCAAGATCCTCTTCATCGAGCTCAAGACAGCCAAGATCCTGGGCCAGATCGGTATCGCGGGTGATCAGCGCCCGCAACAGCCAGGTCGCCTTGATGTTGAGCGGCATCACCTTTTCAAACGCGCCGATGGGGACCATGGCGCGCCGACTGCCGTGGGTGCTGGTGTCCAGCGGTAGCGGCCGCCGCGGCAGGAGCGACGCGGCAAAGACCCGCTTCACCGAAAACGATTGCAACCCCGGCCGCAGCCAGCCGAGAAAGTTGCGCTGGCGCCCCTCGGCCAGCACCGTGACCTGATTGTGATAGCGACCGAGAAAATCGTGCGCGCCGGCGGCGCGGTAACCGCTCAGCACCGGCCCGGAGATGACCCGCTGCTCCCCGTCGTACAGCTGACCGGCGACGAGTTCGGAGAGACAGGCACCGAGACGGGTGCGGAGCAGGCGCGGCTCTTTCACCGCCGGCCCGCACAGGGCGATGACCCGTTCGGGGACGATCCGCCCGGTGAGAAACAGCTGGCCGATGGCGATCACATCCTGATAACCGATGTGCCAGACCATGCGCTTTTGGTCGACCCGCTCCAGAAAATGGATATGGGTCCCGACCAGCCCGGCCGGGTGGCCGCCGGAAAACGCGCTGACGGTGATCCCTTCCGGAGCTGTGATCGGCGCATCCGGGGCCTTGCACAGGTAGACCTTGCCGTCTGTCAGTTTGCGGAGCACCTGCAGCCCGGCCTGAAACCCGGCCGACTTCTCGCCAATCACCACTGCGGGATCTGCCGCCAGCGGATTGGTATCGATGGCGGTGACAAACAGCGCCGCCGGACGACTCCCCGGCAGCGGAACCTTGCTGTAGGGGCGGGTCCGCAGCGCAGTCCAGAAGCCGGAGTCGAGCAGCCGCTGTTCGACCTCTGCTGCGGTGAGACCATCGAGCTGATCGGCCGCGGTGACCGGAAAGGTTTTCTCTTCACTGCCGGCAACCGCGATCACCAAAGAGAGAAAGGCACGCCGCTCCCCCCGGTTGATGGCGACCACCGTGCCTGAGGCCGGTGCGGTATAAACGATTTTGGGCTGCTTTTTATCAGAAAAGAGCGGTTGGCCAAGAACCACCTGATCCCCCTCGGCCACCAGCAGAGTCGGCTTCATATCATGATAGTCGCTCCCGACCAGAGCGACATGCGCAACCGCAGGAGCGGCCTCAACCTGCATCGCAGGCGCACCACTTATCGGCAGATCGAGCCCTTTTTTAATCTGGATCATGAAGGAACCTTTGGAGAGAAGATTAAAGGCCACGCAAAACGGACCACCGTAGATGACGCACCGCCATCAAGAGGGCGCGGAGGTTCGATTTCATCGACGACCACTTCAAGTTGCAGAACGCTACGGGATGCACACAGAAAAAACTACCACACATTTTTGTCTCCGTCGATTCCTTAACCGCATTGTTCTGACCGTAAGCAAATCGGCAATATGTCAAACACCCGACAAAGACAAAGGGCCTAGCCGTTAGCGGCTAAGCCCTTTGCGTGTATGGCGGAGGGGGTGGGATTCGAACCCACGGTACCTTGCGGTACAACAGATTTCGAGTCTGTCACCTTCGACCTCTCGGACACCCCTCCGTACACTTAAACTGTGTTGCTGCGTTTCTTCTCCGCCCGCAGCTCTTTAAAAAATCGGCTGAGCAGCGTACTGCATTCCTGCCTCAGGACCCCTTCGACCACCTCGACCCGGTGGTTGAAACGTCGGTCACTGGACAGATCATAGATCGAGCCGACCGCACCGGCCTTGGGATCGCGGCAGGCATAGACCAGGCGCGGGATGCGGGCGAGGATGATGGCCCCCATGCACATGACACACGGTTCCAGGGTCACGTACAGGGTTGAATCGAGCAACCGCCAGGAATCGAGATACCGAGCAGCCTGGCGAATGGCAACCATTTCGGCGTGGGTGGTCGGATCGTTGGAGATTTCGCGCCGGTTACCGCCGCGACCGATGATCTCGCCATTGCAGACCAGCACAGCACCGATCGGCACCTCGCCGATGTTGCCGGCGGCGTCCGCCTCGCAAAGTGCGGCCTGCATGAAGATCAGATCCTGGGCTGCCGTATCCACGTTTTTCGCCTTCTCCGCACCGGACAACAGCCGGCCGGAGAGTGCGTTTCTAGCATGAAGGCTGGCTGTACGGCAAGGGAAAAATGGCGGGCCAGCGGCCGGGATAGAAGCCGCCGTTCTTTGTTGACTCAGGGTTACGGACAACGCTGATCGGCAAAATCGACCAGTGCCCGACCAGGGGCATGCCGGCTTTCGATGCTTTCGATCCACGCCAGCAGGGAGTAGAGCCGAAATGGCTTGCGAAAGATGGTACAACCCAGCTCAGTCGCCAACTGCTGTTCAGCATCTGACAGGTTGGCAGAGAGCAGCGCCTTGTAAGAGCGGCTCCCCTTGCAGCCGCGTTTTTGCTGCGTCTGGATAAACTCCAGGCCGGTCATCTTCGGCATATTCTGATCGGTGAGCAGGATATCGGTGCAGGGGGCGTCGAGCGGGCAGGGCTGGTCTGGTTTATCGTAAACGGCACAAAAGGTCGGATCTGCCGCCGAGGTCACCTCATAGCCGCGCATCTCCAAAAAGATGGTGATGATGTTGCGAAATTCGCTGTCATCATCCATCAGGAATATCCGCATGGCATTCTCCTCTCTCTGATAATGAACTACTGCAAATGAGAATAGCAAACTTGGTGCCAATCTGTAACCACCTTGAATTGCTGAACGGTTACCGGCTGAAGCGTGACAACTGGCACAATCTATCGTGCCAGACACCTGTCGGTGGCACAATACCGTGCACGACAGGATCAGAGACAAAAAGAGCCCGGCAGATGTTCTGCAGGGCTCTTGATTATAGATGACGCGTCACAAAGATTTTCCGGGACAATGGACCTGAATCATACGCCGTATCGTGACAGGCTCAGCCGGTCTTCTTGATCGTATTTCTCAAGAGTGCCTTGAACTCGTCCCAGATCTGTTCTGCGCCTTCTTTCATGTCTTCCCATTCATCATCGGTGGCCATATCGATCCCCTGCAGCTTTTCGGCAGCCTGATCCCGCTTCAGCTGCAGAACCGAAATTGTTTTGGAATATTCAGCGCTCATTTCAGCCGTGGCGCTTTGCGCTTTATCCTTGAGCCGCTCGATCTGCACATCCCATTCGACCATCTGTGACGAGAGTTCTTCGACGAACCTGGTGCGCTTGTCTTTCATGGCTAACTCCGTTCCGCTTCCTGCAGGGTAAAGTAGAAAGTCGCACCCTTGCCCGGGGTGCTTTCGGCCCAGACCCTGCCGCCATGACGCTGGATGATGCGCTGCACTGTGGCCAGGCCGATACCGTGTCCATCGGCGACCTCTCCCGGCAGCTGCTGGAAGGGAATAAACAGTTTTTCTGCATCGGCCATGGCAAAACCCGGGCCGTTATCCTTGACAAAAAAGGTGGCCACCCCATCCCGCACCAATTGACCGAGTTCGATGATGGTCTCCTTCTGCTGCCCGGTGTATTTCCAGGCATTGCCGATGAGGTTGCCCAGAACGATGCCCAGAAGATCGGCATCCCCTTCGCAGGTCATTCTGTCGGCAAATTTGAACGTGACCCGGCGCTTCGGCAGCGTTTTTTCCAATTTGTCGACAATCGCCTTCGCCATGCCCCCCAGATCGACCTTCTCCCGGCAGATTTTACTGTGAGCAACCTTTGAAAAAGTGAGCAGGGAGGCGATGAGCCGACTCATCCGCTGGGCGGCTTCATCTATTTCCTGGAGATAATCCTTTGCCGATTCCCGAAGCTGGTCGCCGGGCAGGTCCCGGAGTATTTGTGAATAGCCTTGCAGCGCGGTCAACGGAGTGAGCAAGTCGTGGGACACCGTATAATTGAACGCCTCCAGCTCGATGTTTGCGGTCAGCAGTTCGGCTTGTTGTCTTTCGAGTTGCTCTTCCAGTTGCCGGCGTTGGGTAATATCGATCAACACAACGCGGCATTTATGTTCCGACTTACAGGCAACGGCCTCGATCTGCACAAAACGAGGGGCATCGCCCTCTGCCCCAAGCGCCAACTCACACGATTCTTTGGTTGAACTCAAAAAGACTTTCACCAGAAAGTCGATCAGGGTGGGGCGGATTTCAGCCGCGACGAACAGCTCGAAGTGGATGCCGATCAATCGGGAACGCTCGATCCCGAGGAAAGCAGCGCCGGTGATGTTTGCGTCACGGATGGTCCGGTCAAGATCAAGGGTCAGGTAACCAACCGGGGCGAACTCATAGAGGTCGGCGTACATCTCCAGAACCCTCTCCACCTCGCCTCTGGTCTGGCGCAACTCTGTGTTCTGCATCTCCAATTCAAGCTGGTGGACCTGCAGTTCATGGACGAGCCGCTGAGACTCCTCGGCGCTGTGAGCGGTTTGACCGGTGACAGATCTAACCTGAAGTATCTCCTCGGCACGCAGGCGCAACGCGTGATCTGCGGCCGGGTTCTCATCCAGAGTGCACACCTTCATGGTCCTGTCATTATCTTCGTGCATAGCATCCTTTTCACCTTAAAGAACGTTCCGGTCAGATGGTTGTCGCGGCTACTTGACAACCAGATCATTTTTCACAGAAGCGACCCCACCGACACCGCGAGCGACCTCGCCGGCTTTTGCAGCACTCTGCGCCGAATCGACAAAACCACTCAACTGAACGTCGCCCTTGAAGGATTCGACTTTGATCTGCAGGCTTTTCAAATCGGGCTCGTTGAAGATGGCCGCCTTGACCTTGGAGGTGATGACAGAGTTGTCGACATACTGACCGGTACTTTCATGTTGACTGCTGGCTGCACACCCGGTGAAGGCAGCGACCAGAACCAGGCAAGCCAGAATTGCCATAAAGCGATTTGTCTTAAACATGGTGATCTCCTTTTTTTGTGCCGATTAGGGTTAACCTCTTTAACGTTACGCGGTGTTTCGTGTCGTGATTGATTCTCGGCTTGCCATGAGCGACTCAAGGTCCCCCGTGCCGAGGACGGTGTTGCCCCTGACTATCGCAAGCTGTTTCATCGACTCGAGCAGAACCTTGAATTGTCCGGATCTGAGATGGGTGGCGAGCGTTTCATTTGTTTTCCACTGCTGCTCAAAGATAACCACGTCGTTCTTCCTGGTATCCAGGTAGCAGCGGGAGCTTACACAGTCCTGTTCGTGCCGAATCGGGACCAGCAGATACTTGATGGAAGGCAGGATTTCATTGTTCTGATCCACTGGCACCTTCATCTTGATAATGACATCGATCATCGGCTTTCTCCCCGGGGGTGGCGTTGTTGACCAGCCAGAACAAAAAACCGATCACGGACAGGGCCACGGTGACATGAATCAACGCCACGGCCGTATGCACCTTTCTGCCTCATAAACCACATCTGTAAGTCCTCCCCGGCTTTAAATCCGGCCTGACAGCATCAGGACAAAAAGAATCATAAGGAGGACACCAAGTCCGCCGCTCGGCATATATCCCCACTGGCGGCTATGTGGCCAGGTCGGCAGCGCACCGAGCAAAAACAAAATGATGACGACCATCAGGACCGTTCCCAGCATGACGACTCTCCTTTAATTTAAGGGTTAAATACTTTCCCGGTCCGCTGACGATCACCGTCGCTTCGTTAGGCTCCGACAACTGACCATCCATAGAAGCTCAGATCCAGACGTTTGACGAGTGAAGCTCCCAGCAACCATTCGAGTCCTCGGAAATAAGCCCGTGACCATAACGGCAATCGTGATTGAAAGGATGGAACCCGGCCTGTTGAAAGGACGGTTGACGGGAAATCCGACGTTCAAAACCTTGGACGGGGCGACGGACGCAAAGCATATACGGCATAAGACAACCTCCTTCGAGACGATCGTAGACCCTGGTAACAGGACGGGGGTTTTTCAAATCTCCAGCGGTTAAGGCTGGGTGCCTGATTTGCCGGAGAGAACCGGCCCTTTAGACCAGTTAATGGCAACAAGCATGCCAGTGTAAACAATGGCCTGAGGTCTCTCAAGTTACTGATAACACAGGGTTAAGCATTAGTATCAGAGCGTGTTAAAGTGGCGACCTGCGATGTAATCTGTCATATTTGACGCTTCCGTTTGATATGATAGCCAGCGGCGTCAGCACCACCCCACTTATCCACCCCAGCCTTCATCCCGTTGCCCTCTGCAACAAGAAGCGCCGAGTGCAACTCTGTTCGGCAGAATTTCGCGCGCAAGGACCACCGCTTCACGTTGAATTTCAACCTGAATGATCTACGGACTTCGCCTCTACGCCCTGTGTTGCATCTTGGGTGTTGTAGCTGATTTCCGGCTCGATCGAGAGCAGTTTCATCAACCCGCGCAGAACTTTGAAATGGCCGGATTTGAGGTGGGCGGTCAGCGATTCTTTGGTCTTCCACTCCTGTTCAAAGACAATGACGTTATCCGCCTCAACATCCTGATAACAATTGCAGCTTATGCAGTCCTGATGGCAGCGGATTTGAACAATCAGGCTCTTGATGGCATCCAGGATTTCATTGTGTTTATCCGCAGGCACAGTCATCTTAATGGTGACATTAATCATCTATTTTCCCTCTGGGGAGAGAGTCCATAACCTCCAACCCCGCAAATGGATGGTGGGAAATTGGCAAAAATACTCTGCCGCAAAAAAAAACACAAAAACGACCATGGTGACGTGAATCACTCAATGAACGCATGAACCTTCTTATTGCCACAACGCCTTCGCGTCCTCCTCGCCTGAATACGGCCTGTCAGCATGGATTCAGCATAATCTCGCTCCTTTGTTGCCTGAGCATTCAATGAGTTGAATCGCAATTCAGGTGCCAGAGACGCGTTGCCGATGCAGCGTGTGCCAGCGCGTGCTTCGATCAGGAAAACCAGGACGCAAAAATGAGACTCAGGCTCTGCGTCCCTGGATCACATTCAGCAAAACCACAACAATGGCGAGCACCAGCAGGATGTGGATAAAACCACCGAGGGTGGTACTGCTCACCAGCCCCAGCAGCCAAAGAACGATGAGAACGACAGCAATTGTCCACAACATAGGATTGATCCTCTCTTTAAAGTGCCCTCAGACCGACAGTCGGCCCAAGAGGTGAGGCAATGGTTATTTGAAAATCGCGGCGCTTTTTTACGCATCGACTGGTGTTAACCGCAACGAACGTGCCAGTGGATGTCGATCAACAATTTATATTTAAATAGCTGATATTGTTAAATAAAATGGATATAAAGAACGACAGATAAGGGCGGCCCGTCCCCCTGCTCCGCCACATATGGAGCCTCTGTCAAATATGATGGTTTAAACGATACGCTGGGACCCGGACCGGCTGCCACGCAGAGCGTTCAGCCCTCAGCCTGCAGCCCTGACGGCATCGTCCACTTCATGTCAAGAAAGGCCTCGACAACCAGAGGGTCGAAATGGCTCCCCTTTAACGAAGCGAGATACTGGTAAGCCTTTTCCACCGGCCAGGCGGCGCGATAGGGCCGTTTGGAGATCAGCGCGTCGGCGACATCGACGATAGCGAACAGTCGGGCCTTGAAAGGGATGTCCTCTCCCCGGAGCCCGCGCGGATACCCCTGACCGTCCCACCGTTCATGGTGGCAGTAAGGGATGTCAATCGCCGGGCGCAGAAAGGGGATGCCTGAAAGAAGATCTCGGGCAGAGGTCGTGTGCCGTTGCATGATCGCATGCTCTGCATCGGTGAGTGGCCCCGGCTTCAGGAGAATGCTGTCAGAAATGCTGATTTTGCCGATGTCGTGGAGAAGGGCGCCGCGCCTGACCTGAACCAGTTCATGATCAGCCAGCCCCAACAGGCGGCCCAGTTGCAGGGACATCTCGGCCACCCGTTCGGTGTGCCCCATGGTGTCTTCGTCCCTGAACTCAAGGGTGCGCCCCCACCCCTCCAGTGTTGCATCATAGGAGAGGGTGAGCTCGGTGGCAAAACGCTCCAGCCCCCCGAACATCGCCGCGTTGTCGATGGCGATAGCCGCCTGCCCGGAAAGGAGTTCGAGGAAATCCATCCACTCCCTGGTCGGGTCGAGGGGCTTGCGCTGAAAAATCTCCAGGACCCCCTGGACCTGCCCCTTGGAGATCAGGGGCATGGCGATATAGGCGACAAATTTCTCACCTTGCAGCGCCGAGGTCACCGTTGCCGAGAAGTCGGTGATGACCATCGCTTTCCGGTCATAGGCGGCCTTGCCCGCATGCCCCTTGCCGAGGCGGACATGGGTGGACTGGGCAGCAACGCCCCAGAAGCCGCGGCCTGCGGCAAAATTGAGATAAAGAGATTCCTTGTCGAACAGCAGCACGGCGGCGGCGTCAACTTTGAGCAGCGCAGTCAGTCTTTCCAGAAGGACATTGAGGGTCGTGCGGACGTCAAGGCTGGAGCTGATGGCGATGGCAATGTCGCTCAGAGCGGTCATTTTTTCCAGCTGCCGCTGGAGCATCTCTTCCGAGACCTTGCGCGAGGTGATGTCATGGACTGTCCCCTCGACGCCAATCGCCTTGCCGGAGTCATCGTGAATCACCTCCGCCTGTTCCTGAACAAATCGTACCGAGCCATCGGCTAAGACGATCCGGTGGTCGATGTCGTAACGTTGTCCGTCGGCAAGGGCGTTATCGACCGTCTCGCGCACCCGGTCACGGTCTTCTGGATGCACGGCCTGCAAAAAGGTGTCGAAGGTCAGATTGCGCCGCCGGTTGAAAAAACCGAAAATGCGGTAAGCCTCGGCGGACCCATGCGACCACATGATCTGATTGTTGACGATATCCCAGCGCCAGCTGCCGATATGAGCAATCTCCTGTGCTCTGATCAGGTTGCGCTCGCTGCAGCGAAGGATGGCTTCGGTCCCGGTGCGCGCGGTCACATCGCGCAGGATACTGACCGCATGCCACACCCCTTTGATTTTCAGGGTCGAAAAGGTGAGCTCGACGGGGAATTCGCTGCCATCCTTTTTGACCGCCTGCAGGGTGAGGAGCGTCCTCGGCGTTTCAGCGGCGCCGATCTTGCTGAACAGCCGGAGTTCCTTGCGGTAGGCAGCGGCGTCTTTGGCCGAGGAGAAGAGCATCGGCATCTTCTTGCCCAGGACCTCCTCAGCGCTGTAGTTGAAGAGGTCCTCTGCCGCTCGATTCCAGTAAGAAATCTTCTCTTTTTCGTCGATCAGAATGATCCCGTCCTGAGCCGCCGTTGCGAGACCCTCGAACATCTCTTCGATACCCTGGCTAGCCAGTGGCTGGGATTCCGGGTTCTTATGCATTGTGACGGCCATGGGACACCCTTTCCGGACAAGATACGATGGGCAGCGCCGGTGCGCTGAGTGAGGTCATGCTCTGCTCAACCTCCCCCGCCCTTTTTGTTGTGCCATCAGGATCACAACGGGTCCCATGACATCCCGATTTTTCTCAGCTCTTTTTAGCGCCCAAAGTCAGCAGCACGATACCGCCGATCAGGGCGATCCCGCCGACGATGGGAGAGAGCGGCAGGGTTCTGGTTTTATCAGCCGACATCTGTAAAGGACCAAGATCGACGACCTTTTCTTTGGTCGTAATACTGATCCCCTGGTAGGCAAAGGCCGCGACGGCGACCACAATCAGGATGATGCCAATTAAGGTATAGGGTTTCACGGGGTGTCTCCTTATGAACATTGAAGCCGCAGCCACATCGGCTGGGCTGGAACCTCATCAGACCTGCTGCAGGTCTGATGAGGTTCCATGGTTAAGATGCGTGAGCTTAGATGACCGTCATCTTGTTCTGCACCGATTGTACGCCGCTGACATCGCTGGTGAGTTTCCCGGCCAACGCGACTTCGGCGGCATTGGCGGCCTTGCCCGTCAAGGTCACCACACCATCCTTGGTCGTAACCGAGGTTTCAAGGGCACTGGTCGAGCGATGACCGAGCAAGGTCATCTTGACCATGGTGGTGATGGAAGCGTCGTCGATCTTGTCACCGATCATCACGATCCTGGCATCGACCTTCTCGCCGATCGTCTGTTTCTCTTTGGCGGACTTTGTCACGGTCATTTCATTCTTGACCGCTTTGACCCCTTCGATATCTGACGCGTATTCCGTGGTTAATTCTTTCTGCGCCTGGTTGTCGGCAGCGCCGTTCAGGGTGACGATGCTGTTCTTCACATCGACCTCGGTGGTGGCACTCACGCTGCGATGAAACAAGAGGGTGGTTTTCACCTTGGTCAGAAGCCAGGCATCAGACATCTTTGAGGGTTGTTCACCCTTGATTTCCAGCTGGTTGTCGACCGACTTGACGTCGGGCAGGTTCGAAACCGTCTCCCCGGCGACCGACTTGTGGGTTTCCGTCGCGACGCTCCCGGTCAGGGTGACGTCGCCGTTTTTGGCCCGAACCTTGATCTCATCGTCCTTGAGATAGCTGTTGAACATGTGTGACGCCTTGGCCGCTGATTCAATGCCACTGTCGGTGTTCGCCGCCTGCACCGGCAGGCTGTAGGAAAACAGTGCAAGCGCGGCGATAACGACCGGTATGGCATATATGGCTTTCTTTGACAGGTTTGCTTTCATAACGTCTATTCCTTCTTCGTGTCACAAAGTGTCCACGTCTTTTCCGCAAAGGCCTCATGCCCTGCGTAGTCGTGGCTCCATCTTGATCGCTTGCACTTCTCACCCGGGGGGTGATGAGGACCGACTGATTGCCATATCCAATGAGTCAAGCCGCTGAGCATCACCGGTTCTTTCATTAAGCCTATGAACCTAAAACAGTTTTGACCTCGCCGACCTTTTCCTGGACTTTTCCGGCGGCCTTTTCAACGACGCCTTCCGCTTCCAACTCTGAATTGCCGCTGATCTTCCCGGCGACCTCCTTGGCTGTACCCTTCATCTGGTGAAGCAAACCTTTAGCCTGGTCTTTACGACTGCTTTTCATAGCGTCTCCTTTTTTGAAGATCGGCCGGATTGTGAAGAGACTTCATCTCCAGCCATTCTTTTGCCTTGAATGGTAGATCGCAATGAACGTGCCGGAAATAAATAACGACTACCGCCGACCTAAATAGCTGATAATAAGGAGAAAACAGGATGTAAACACGTGGCAGGATAAGGGCTGCCGCCTACCTGAGCCATTGCATTCAGCATTACTGTTGAATATGACAGATCAGGCAGCCGGTCAGGGCGCAACTGACCGCCACTGATCTGTCGATGTCAATCCGTCGTCAGATCAGTAGCGTTTCGGTCAAGCCGCTTTTTCGTGTTTCGCTTTTTCTGCAGCGATGGCCTC
This sequence comes from Desulfuromonadaceae bacterium UBA2294, assembly GCA_002345625.1. Lineage (GTDB taxonomy): Bacteria > Desulfobacterota > Desulfuromonadia > Desulfuromonadales > UBA2294 > UBA2294. The sequence goes on from DDWE01000059.1 coordinate 11,881, forward strand.
TTTGCCTGCTTTCACCGCCGCTTTGACCAGATCGGCGTTTTCTTGCAACAGGTCATGGCTGTCCTGGATCACTTTTTTGATCCGGGTCTCCGCTTCCTCGGTTATGCCGTTTAATTTGCCACGGGTTTCATCCGCCAAGTCGTGCAGTTTCTGGCGATTTTCCGGGCCCGATCGCGAGGCCGTTAACAAAGCCAGCCCCCCACCGAGCACTGCGCCAAGCGCAAAAGCAAGAAGGGTTGTCCCTAATCCGTTTTTTTGTTCATCAGCCATGAGCTAATCTCCTTTGTCCTGCGTGTGTTTAAAGAACACCTTGCTGGCTGCCTTGAGTCCCGAAATGAGACAGGCAGCGTTCTCGCCCATCGTAAAAGCATCCTGACGAAAAAAATGCATGCTGCGCCGGACGGAAGTGGAGATTTCGTCCAGTGTCATGAGAAGATTTCTTGCCTGATCGCCCCCGGCTTCGATTGTCGCCGAGACCCGGTTGATCCGTGCGGCGATTTCTCTGCAGTCGCGCAGGGTTGGCAGGAGCTCCCGCTGGAGTTCGCAAAGCAGCGCGTCGGCCTTCTGTCCGGTTTTTTTCAGCTGCCAGATCATCAGCAGCACAAGAGCCGCGACGAACATAACCACCACCAGAATGACTAGAGTGAACAGATCAATTTCGACGGTCATACATCTCCCTATACTGAAATTCAGCTCCCCGGGCAAATCCGACAATGACAGGACTAATCACCAAGCAGTTCGCCGATCGGTTTTAAATCTTCGACATGATCACAGACCGCCTTGATGATCATCATGATGGGCACCCCTAACAAGAGACCCCACAGACCCCACAGCCACCCCCAGACCAGCACGCTGACAAACACCACCACCGGGCTCATGCGACTTGCCATTCCCGTCAACCACGGGGTGAGCAGGTAGCCTTCGATGCTGGTAATGATCAGTGAGGCGCCGGACACCAGCAGCACCATGTTGATGGTGCCGAATTGCAGAAACGCGACCAGAGCCGTGCCGGCGCAAATAGCGACCGGGCCGAGATAGGGCAGGGTCTTGAGCACTCCGGCGGCGATTCCCCAGACGGCGGCCTGCTCGAGGCCGATCCAGAGAAAAGCGAGCCAGGTCGCAACGCCTACCAGGAGGCTGGTGAAGATCTGCACCAGCAGGTAGCGTTGAATCTGTTCGGCAATATTATCCAGCACCCGCAGGGTGATTTTTTTCCGGCTCAGGGTCGGACCGGCGATCTTGACCAGTTTGCGCCGGAAGGTGTCGCCCGACGCCAGCATGAAATAGGCCAGGAACAGGACCATGACGAGCTGGCCGGCAAAGGCGACGGCGCCTTTGGTCCCCATCCAGAGGTAATCGGTAATATTCAGTCGCGGCTTTTCGATCTGCACCCGCGTCACCCCGCTCGGGATATCAGGTGCCGCAGAGCCAACCTCTTTCGCGACCTGTTCGAGTTGGGTGGCGGTTTTCTGCATGCTCTCCATGGTGCCGACAGGGGATCCCAGCGTCCGGGGTCGGGCTTGATGCAGTTTTTGTGCGGCGGCTGGAAGGGTTTCGATCAGCTTGGACGCATCGTCACTGAGCGAATAGACCAGAGTGCCGGCCCCTGCTAAAAGCCCAAGCAGCAGGATCGCGGCCCCGATAGCGCGCGGGATTCGCCATTTATGCATCAGGTTGACAGAAGGCGCGAGGGCGTAGCTGATGATCGCCCCCAGCATCAGCGGGATAAAAATCGCGCTGGCCCAATTCAACACGAAGACCGTCGCCAGCACCGCGAGCAGCGCCAGGGGGAAATTTCGCGGGCTGACCGGCAGGTCCAGAGTCAGGTCGGTGGATGGCGCAGAGCGCTCTTCGCCTCCGTTTTCGGCCGCGTTCGACACGTGGGACATGTTATGCCTTTGTTTCAAGCCGGGTTGTCCTCTGCGGCGGTCGCCCTGCCCGCGGTTGCAGTGTTGTCAATCGCTTGTTCATGAAAATTGCACATACCCTTTTTGCCAGCGACGGTTACCAGAATCATGACCTTGTCTACGGCAACGGCAGCCGGCCGGATATCGTGTAAAAAAGGGTTGATGGGCTTATGCATCAGAAGGAGCGCTGCAGCGCAGACCGAGAAAATCAGGGCCGATAAACGGCGCCAGTGATGATGGTCATTGGCAACGCAATCTTCGTCAACGCAGGCAGATGCCAGATAATCGGGGAAGACCTACTTCCAGCCGTAATGCTTGTGTAGAAAGTTCAAAACGGACTGGCAACACGTTTACTGCGCTGCCAGTCCGTTTTCGTGATTGAGCTCGTTTTTCCGGAGGAGACTGTCGTTACCGATCTTTGACGATGATCTCAAACAGGACGCGCATATTGGACTTTGCCGCATTGGAGTAGATGTTTTTTGGCGCGACTTCAAAGGTCTTCGGCTGCCTTTCGCCATAACCGACTTTTTCGAGCCGGTCAGGAGCCACAACAGCTCTCTCTACGAGAAAGTTTTTGACCGCCGTGGCTCTTTTTTCACTCAGTTCCTGGTTGTATTGTTCGGTGCCAGATGCCGAGGTGTAGCCGGCAATGCGTATTTTTGCACGGGGGTTTTTTTGCAGAACCTCAAGATTCTTCTTCAGCATCGCCTGAGCCCGCGGGGTCAGAGTCGCCTTGTCGAAATCGAAATGGATATCTTCAAACGCCAGAACAACAACCTTGTCCGCAACAATCGGGGCGGCGGCAATAACTGCCACCTCTTCCTCGGCCTTAGGTTCAGACACCAGGATCACGGCCGGTTTTGTTTCTGCCTTCTCAACGCGCGCCGCTACGGGCTTTGTCGCCCCGCCAAAGGCAACGGTGAGGCCCAGAGTTGCGCCCAGATTATGATAGGTATGCTTGACAATTTCAGTCACCATAGAGTCCCTAAGATCAACTCTCAAAGCCACATTGTCCCCCATCCAGTATTTCGCCCCCACGCCGACATTAAACACAGGCATGTCGCCATCGGAAATCTTCGGGCTGTAGTGGGCGGCGCCAACCCCCATCAGGACAAAGGGGTTGAACCTCCCCTCGGGGATCAGGTGGTAGACCGCATCGATATGGTAAAACGTAATACTCACATCGTCCATCGGGCTGCGGTACTGACCCTCTTTGGTGCCGGTCAGGGTTCTGTCGTCCACCTGGGTCTGGAGATATTCGACAGCGCCTTCAAGACCAAAATGGCTGGTGAAGTTGTAGCCAACCCGTCCACCAAACAAGGGGCGGTTTTCCAGGTTCTGGCTGTCTTCAAACAGATTGTAACCGCCGAATACTCCCACCTCGGTCGAACCTGCCCGAATTTCGGCATACGCCGATAAAGGGATAAGAAAGGCAAAGGCAATGACCATCAGCACGGTGCGATAGTTTGGGTTCATGGTGCGTCCTCCTTGAAATCTGGTGATGGGTGATTGCCTGTTCGTTCTTGGCAACAACGCTGCGTTGCTGGAATCTGTGCCTCGTGGAGGACAGAGCTGGTGCCAGGCAAAAAGGCGACCGACGGCATTTTTGAATCGTATCAGTCTGCCTTTTTGCCTGTTTTCATACGTCATTCCTCATTCCTTAAGGGGCAGGAATAGTAATTGTATTCTGATCAAGAGCGACCCCGGTCTGAGCCAGGAACCTGCCGTTCATCGAGGCGCCGGTCAGCATGGCAATGTTGGTTTGCGCCAGAATCGTCCCTTCGAAATGCGAACCGGTACCCAGGGTCACCGTATCGCCGACCACCCAGAAAACATTCTTGGCCTCGGCACCACCGGTCAACAGAACCTTCATGGTGGAGCTGAGGTCGAGGGTCCCGGTGATCTGGAAGATCCAGGTATCGGTCGCTGCTCCATTAAGGGTGAGATCGGTGGTAATGGTCACATTGGAACCCCAGGTGTAGGTCCCCGGAGCCAGGGTTTGCCCGGCGACGGTTCCGCCGCCAAGGTTCAGGTTCGGGCCGACTCCGGCGGGACGTCCGGCGGCGTCGGTGAAGGCGGTCTCCATGTTACTGACCGCCGTGGTCAACATGACCGGGTCGACGATCGTACAGGGCAAGGGGCCGGCGGCGTCAACGGCGTAAATACTTCCCGTCACTTCGGCACAAGTCACCCCAATCGCAGCGCCGCTGATCGGACTGACGGCAAGGTCTCCGACAATGATGGAGGAAGGAACATCGGTGATCGCCGCTTTTGACAGACTGGCGAAATTTTCGGCCAGACCGAGAATGACCGGGGGCGGCCCCAGGGGCAGAACTGTGACGGTGGTGAAGTCCCAGATATAGTCGCTCGCCAGCGGGTTGCCGCCCAGATCAGTCGCGCCGGTGGTGATGGTGGCGGTATAAAAGGTGTTGGACGCAAGATCAAGCGTCGGGTTGAAGTTAACGGTGTTGCCGCTGTAAGTAACCGCTCCCGCGACTGGATTGACACCCTCACTCAGGGTAACGGTCAGGTTGGTGAGGGTCAGCGGATCCATCGCCTCACTGAAGGTCGCGGTGATGTTGCTGCTGATCGCGACCCCGGTGGCGAGATCGATTGGCACCGTGGAGGTCACGGTGGGGGCGATGACATCTACGGCGATGCCGGTGGTAAAGGTCCAGACATAGTCACTCGCCAGGGGATTGCCGGCCAGATCTGTGGCCGCAGTGGTGATGGTGGCGGTATAAAGGGTGCTGGAGGCAAGCCCGGCCAGGGGATTAAAGACCGCGATGGTGCCAGCGTAAGTGACCAAACCGGTCACAGGAGTCACGCCATCGGTCAGAGTGAAGGTCAGGTTGGTGAGGGTCAACGGGTCCATCGCCTCACTGAAGGCTGCGGTGATGTTGTTACCGATCGCGACCCCGGTGGCACCATTGGATGGAGAGGTGAACATCACGGTGGGGGCGATGGCGTCTGCGGCCACGCCGGTGGTAAAGGTCCAGACATGGTTTATCGCCAGGGGATTGCCGGCCAGGTCCATGGCGCCCGTGGTGACGGTGGCGGTATAGAGGGTGCTGGAGGCAAGATCGGCCAGGGGATTAAAGACCGCGGTGACGCCGGAGTAAGAGACCGCGCCGGTCACGGGAGTCACGCCATCGGTCAGAGTGAAGGTCAGGTTGGTGAGGGTCAACGGGTCCATCGCTTCGCTGAAGGTCGCGGTGATGTTGTTGCCGATCGCGACCCCGGTGGCGCCGTTGGTCGGAACCGTGGAGGTCACGGTGGGGGCGATGATGTCTGCGCCCACGCCGGTGGTAAAGGTCCAGACATGGTTTATCGCCAGGGGATTGCCGGCCAGGTCCATGGCGCCGATGGTGACGGTGGCAGTATAGAGGGTGCTGGCGGCAAGATCGGCCGACGGGTTAAAGACTGCGGTGACGCCGGTGTAGGTGACCGCGCCGGGCACGGGAGTCACGCCATTGGCCAGAGTGAAGGCCAGGGAAGTGATGGTCAACGGGTCCATCGCTTCACTGAAGGTCGCGGTGATGTTGTTGCCGATCGCGACCCCGGTGGCGGCATTGAGCGGAGCAGTGAGCGTCACGGTGGGGGCGATGATGTCTGCGGCCGCACCGGTGGTAAAGGTCCAGACATGGTTTGTCGCCAGGGGATTGCCGGCCAGATCGAGTGCACCGGTGGTGATGGTGGCAGTATAGGTGGTGCTGACTGCGAGATCGGCCGACGGGTTAAAGACCGCGGTGACGCCGGCGTACGAGACAGCGCCCGCGACCGGAGTGACCCCGTCAGTCAAGGTGAAGGTCAGGGGAGTGATGGTCAGCGGGTCCATCGCCTCACTGAAGGTCGCGGTGATGTTGTTGCCGATTGCGACCCCGGTGGCGGCATTGGTCGGGACGGTGAGTGTCACCGTGGGAGCGGTGGTGTCTGCGGCGATGCCGGTGGTAAAGGTCCAGACATAGTCCGTCGCCAGAGGATTGCCTGCCGCATCCATAGCGCCGGTGGTGATGGTGGCGGTATAGAGGGTGCTGGTAGCGAGATTGGCCGACGGGTTAAAAATCGCGGTGACACCGGCGTACGAGACAGCACCCGCGACCGGAGTGACTCCGTTGGCCAGGGTGAAGGTCAGGGAAGTGATGGTCAACGGATCCATCGCCTCACTGAAGGTCGCGGTGATGTTGTTGCCGATCGCGACCCCGATGGCCGAGTTGGCCGGGGCGGTTGACGTCACCACGGGCTGTCCGGTCCCCGCATCCCATTTACTGGTGTTCAAACCGTCTCCGCACCCTGAAAGCAGAAAAACGCTAATAACCAGGGTGAGCAATAGATAAATGTGTTGAACTCTTGTTCTTTTCATAGCAACTGTTCCTCCTATCCAATCCTTAAATTTGAGTTTCTTTTCTGTGTGGCGAGTTGCAGGGATAACGCAGGCGCACAAAAGGCCGCTGCCAACCCGGATTGTTCAATAATCCTTCAAATTCAATACCTCCCAGACCCAACAACCATTGACAGGGCCAGATCAAATCAAGACAACCTTTACACCTGTTGCTCCTGACTCCTCTAATTTTGAACAGCGTCTGGATTGCTAAGACTTTTCGTCTGCAACCATTTTCTGCCCATATGTGCATCGCAACGAACGTGCCGGAAAATAATTGGCGCAGCCGTAGGTGCAACAAGCTGTAATTAAAGAGAAAATACGGGACGTTCCAGATCTGGAAAAAGAAGTGTCGTCAGCGCAGACCGTCACATTCAACAGTAATGTGAAATGTGACAGTTCAGGCAGATGGCCATAACCCCCGCATCATTGGGATTAAGATCACACAAAACCGATACACGAAGATGACCACGGACAGTGCTCCGGGGAGAACTCCGCCAACACCTGCTGGCGCAATCAACGAATCAGCGGAGATTGGCTGTTGACAAAGCCATAAGTGCTCGGATATTCAGGGGATTTTTAAAAACAGGAATTACAGAAAGGGTCGAGTCGTCGACAGCGGTCGCCCCATGGCACATTGCTGTCGAATGTGACGGGGTTTGCTCGCAGCTGTGGAGGACCGATCGCTCTCCTGTTGCCTGCAGATGTTTCATTTGCTTATCCTGCGACGTAGCGAGCCGGGGTTGAGCTCGAGAAGAAGCGCTGCACCGTTTTTCCTCCTCGATCCGCCAACCGGTTTTTTGCAGTCCCCAAAGAGGAGGGCTTCATAACCGATCGGCAAGGGACTTAACGTCCTGCACGTCGGCCTTGCAAAAGGCCTCCAAGTAGGCCCCCTCTCCAGGTGATGGCCGCCTGTTTGATGACGCCTTATAACTCCGGCCCGCCGCGTCTTATTTTTTGAACAGCTTCATAACCACGACGACAATCAGGACCGCCGCCAGGGTCGCGAGCACTGGCCAAAACCACATCCCGCCGTGCATCCACCCACTCATCGCGCCATCGTTCATCATATTGTTGCCCATCACAAAGCTCCTTTCGTTATGCAGGGTATTGTCGTGTCAGGTTCACAGTCGGGCCCTGACAGCAGGGCGGTAATTCCGAAGATCTTCATGGTTTGCTCAACCGGGTTAGGCCGCCCCGAAGCAACCATCGGTGGCAAAGATTATGTTCTCTTTCATTTGTCCAGGATCTCCCTGACCTTCAACAAAAGACTTTTGGGTGGGTAGGGCTTCTGGATGAACTCAAAGCTATCCTCCCGCATCTCCTTGTTGGTAACAATCTCGTCGGTATAGCCGCTGGAGAAGAGTATCTTCATCTTCGGGCTGACCTTGCGAATCGCCTCACCGACCTCTTTGCCGTTTTTCTTCGGCATGATCATGTCCAGCAGAACGAGGTTGATCCGATCCTGATTCTCCAGAAATTTTGCGATCGCCTCTTCGCCATTGTCCGCAGTGATCACCGTATAGCCGAAGGACTCCAGCACCATCCTTGATAAATCCCTCAGAGTCGCCTCGTCCTCGGCCACCAGGATCGTCTCATGCCCGCCCTCGGCCGGCGGCGAGGCATCCTCAAATTTATTGTTCAGGGCCGCTTCAACACAAAGAGGCAGAAATATATTGAACACCGTCCCTTCGCCGGGCTCACTATAAACCTTGATATAGCCGTTATGCTGCTTGACTATCCCGTAGGAAATGGCGAGTCCAAGCCCGGTCCCGTCTCCGATCTTTTTGGTGGTAAAAAAGGGCTCGAATATCTTCGACTGCGTTTCGGCATCCATTCCTTGCCCGGTATCAGCAACGGCGATCAGCGCATACCTCCCCGGCTGGCCATAGCCATAGGCGGGAAGATAAGCATCATCTATCTCCTCAATACTGGTAGTGACCCGCAACCGTCCGCCGTCAAGCATGGCGTCCTTGGCATTGGAGACCAGATTGATCAAAACCTGTTCAATTTGTCCGGTATCGACCAACGCAATCAAAGGTGTTTTTGTAAGGTCCAGATGAAATTCAATATTCTCTCGGATAATACGGTTCAGCATTTTTTGCAGGTTCAGGATCAGTTCGTTGATATCAATCGGCTTCACTTCAGCGACCACTTTTCGACTGAAGACCAGCAGCCTTTTGGTGAGATCCGCAGCCCGCTCGGCAGCAACCAGCACCTCAGTCATGTTTCCTCTGGCGCGACTGTCGGTCGCCAGGGTATTCATGACCATGTCGCCATACCCCATGATGACACTGAGGATATTATTGAAATCATGGGCAACCCCGCCGGCCAGAGTGCCGACGGCCTCCATCTTCTGGGAGTGCCGGAGTTGAGATTCAAGCTTTTTTTGGTCGGTGACGTCTCGTATCACCTCTACCACAGACACAACCTCCCCATGGATATCCCTTAAAGGAGAGGCGATCACCTCACGATATTTGATCTCCTTACCGACAGTTACGGCTCTTTCGTCCTTATGAATATCTCCGTCATTGAATGCCATCTCGACAGGACATCCTTCGCAAATATGGTCTTTGTCCTCATAAGCTGTAAAACAGTACTCGCCGATATGATCACCAACCAAATCTTGCAGCGCCTGATTCTGGTAGGTAATGATGTAATCAGGATCCTGGATGCTGATTCCATCTCCCATAGAGGACATGATTGCCTCCCATCTGGTTTCTCCCTCTTGAGCCTTGATAAAGGCCAGGCGCAAGTCTTGCTCCCTCTGGATACGCTCGGTGATGTCTCTGCCGGTTCCGCAGATGGCAATGGGGTTCGCAGAAGTATCCCGCAGGAGCGCTGCATTGAATGCATAAGGGATTTGCTTCCCGTCTTTGCCGACCAGCAAAGCATTGACCTCGACACTCCCTTCTTCAATTGCCATCTGAATGGCCGCTGCAATCTTCCTGATATCATCTCCTCTGAATAAATCCGCAGGCTTCATCAGCTCAATTTCGGTGTCAAGGTAACCGGTCACCTCATTCAATGACTTATTCCAGCGGAGAAACCGGCCACTTAAAGAAAAGGCAAAGAAGACGTCAGTCAGGGTATTGAGTGCATTCTCGATAAAATTTTTCTCTTCTGTGAGTTTTTCTTCTGCCTGCTTCCGTTCACTCACATCGCGAATATTGCATTGAGCCAGTTGAGCCCGGTTGACCATGTAGATATCGGTGTAGATTTCTTTCCCGGTCCTGGTTTTCAGCGGGATATCTTCGTAATTCAGGATACCCTCCCGCTGCAAATCCTGCATTGTGGCGGAGAAATCACGCGCATCGATAGGAACCCCGATCTCATTGAGATTCTTACCCTGGCATTCCGCTTCGGAATAACCCAACATTTTCTCCATGGCCGGATTGACGTAAGCGACATGACCTTGCTTCTTTTCAAGCAATACGATCCCGTCGCTGGCGGTCTCAAACAGCCTCCGGTAACGGAATTCAGACTCTTCTAACAGGTCTTCCAGGCGGCTGCGCTCGGTGATGTCCTCAATGGCCAGCAGGATGATCCGCTCCTTGCCCATCGCTTGTTCAATCTGCCGGGCATTCAACAGCATGGTCCGCCGGCCGATGGTGACGAAATTGTGCTCGACCTCATAATTATCAAAGCTGCTATGCGTTGGCAGGATGTTTTCGAGCAGTTCCCGCAGTTTGGGGATATCCCACTGTTTATTCCCCAGGTCATAAATCAGCTGCCCAACGGTCTCCTCCGGCTTGACCTTGAAAAAATCGTAAAAGGAGCGGTTGACCGTGACCACCCTGAGGTCCTGGTCCAAAGAGATTAAAGGTTCGCGGACCGTGTTGATGACGCTGTCGGCAAATTCATGAGCGGCATCAGCGATCTTTGTCACGACCGCCAGTTCATTTCGGGTTGTTTCCAGGCCGGCTTCGATCGCCTTGCGCCTGGTGATGTCCTCAATGGCCAGCAGAATGATCCGCTCTTTGCCCCAGGCTTGTTCAATCTGCCGGGCATTCAGCAGCATGGTTCGTCTGCCGATGGTGGCGAAATTGTGCTCGACCTCATAATCATCAAAGGTGGTGTGTTCCGGCAGGATGGTTTCCAGCAGTTCTCGCAGCTTTGGGATATTCCACTGTTTATTGCCCAGGTCATAGATCAACTGGCCGACGGTCTCCTTCGGTTTAACCTGGAAAAATTCATAGAAGGAAC
>DDWE01000019.1 GCA_002345625.1 Desulfuromonadaceae bacterium UBA2294
GAGCAGTTTCGTGATTTTCATCACCGGGCCGGACAGATCGCTACGGCCGCGACCAGCCTGCAGAACCGTCTTGCCGGGGATAGTGCGGTTGAGAGTGTCGCCCGGATGCAGGGTCTGATCGAGCGGATGAGTGGGTTCCTCTGCGAGATACAGCAAGCCTCGCAAAACAATGAAACCGCCCTGAGGTCCATCTGTACCGCGCTTTCCGGTCTGAACAGCCCTCTGCAATCCTTTCAGCGTATCACCCGTACCCTGCAGATTATCGGCATCACAACGCGCATTGAGCGCTCGGAACATAACGATGAACACAATGACACCACCGTGCTCTCTGAGGGGTTGCGCCACCTGGCCTCGCTGATCGCCGGGAATATGCTGGAAATTTGCGATCAGGTTGCTGTTTTGCGCACTCTGAGCGAAGCGGCACTGCGCAACGAAGTCGCATTGAACAACGGCCAGTCCTCCAGCGCCCGAGCGGCAATCGACTCCGCGCGCATGATGCTGACAGAGCAGGTCAATAACCGCCAGCAGGCCTTGCAGAAAAGTGATGATCTGGCGCGTACCTCCGGTAACGTTTCGCGTTGCGTTGCCGAAATCGTCTCCTCCATACAGTTTCATGACATCACCCATCAGCAGATCGACCATGTGACCCATGCCCTGGGCAGCTTCAGTGAGGAGATGATCCGCGGCCTGGAGCGCGCAGATGTCGAAGAGGTTTGTGCTCTTGAAAGTGTCGTTGCGGAAGGCTGCCGCCTGCAGTCTCAGCAGCTTGATCATTCCCGGGCAGAGCTGTGTGGTGCGGTTCGTCGCATCATCGGCAGTCTGCATGACCTGGCCGACAGCATCCTGTCCCTGGCTGCCGATAGCCGGACTCTTGCCGGGAGCACACGTCGTGATGGCGCCACCTTCTTCTCGGCAGTCGAGCCGGCCATTACAGCGGTGGCTTCCATTCTGGGAGAAAATCTGACCACCGCCGCGCGATCGGCCCAGGCGGTGCGTGAGGTTATTGAAGCGGCGGTCATTATGGTCCGGCTGGTCGATGAAATCGATCGCTTCGGAGCCGAAATGAAAGTCCTGGCGCTCAATGCCAGCATCGAATCGGTTCACGTCCGTTCCGGCGGGTCGGCCCTTGGGGTGATTGCTGACTCGATTCAGGAACTGGCTCATGAAGCGCTGTTGCAGACCGAGTCCCTCGCTGCCGGTTTGACCGAGATTACGGCCTGTGCCGAGTCTCTGGACAATGTCGGGCTGACTGAACTCTCCCTTGAAGGGGAGAAGGTGAAAGCGTTGCGGGTCGATTCCGAGCGCATGCTGCAGACGTTGCGCAGCGCCAACAGCGAAGTATGCTCTTTGCTCGACGGTATGGATCACGATGCGGCCCGGTTGGCTGATGATATCAGTGACACGGCGGGGATGGTCCGGATCCATGATGAGGCCGAACAGATCCTGGTGCGAGCGGGACGGGCTCTGGATGAAATCGCCGACAGTTTCCAGTCATCACCGGATGCCTGGCAAAGAGTAAAACATATTCCGCTGTTTCAACAGATGCAGAAGCGTTACTCAATGCAGAGCGAGCGCAAGATCCATCAGGCCGTTCTGAAAAATGCGCAGTTCGACGAGGCCACGGAAACATCGACCGACAATGTCGTTACCGACGCTGCCGGTCTGGGTGCCAATGTCGAACTGTTCTAGGGGAAAGGAACCCAACTTTATGGCGCGAGCCAAAAAGAATCCAACTCTGCGCAAAATAGTGTTCACCGGCGACCTGACGCTGATACGCGCCGGCGAGCTGCGCGATGCCCTGCTTGGGGAACTGGCAGCAGGCGATTCGGTGGAGATCGATTTGGCCAAAGTTGAGAGTGTCGATCTCTCTGTGATGCAGATTCTTTGCGCGGCCCACCAGAGCGCCCGGCGGCAGGGCAAGGTCCTGCACCTGGTGAACGCCCTGCCGGAGTCGTTGCTGCGCCTGGTCGATGAGGGCGGTTTCAGCGGGCATATCGGTTGTGCCCTGGACGGACAGGTCGCGTGTGTCTGGGAGCGCTAGGACGATACTGCACCACATAAAACAATCCTGACGCAAGTAAGTCAGATTCGAGACAAGACGGGGGTTACCATGGCAAAGAGAATCATGACGGTAGACGATTCAGCAACGATTCGACAGATGTTGAGTTTCACTCTCAATGATGCCGGCTACGAAGTCATTGAGGCCATCGACGGCCGCGACGCTTACGACAAGCTCAAAAACAACCCGGTGAATATGGTCATCACCGATTTGAACATGCCGCAGATGGATGGCATTGAGCTGATTCGTGAGGTGCGCAAGGATCCGGCCAATCGGTTCGTGCCGATCATCATGCTGACCACCGAGTCGCAGGAGAAGAAGAAGCAGGAGGGGAAGGCGGCCGGTGCCTCCGGCTGGATTGTCAAGCCGTTCAGCCCCGAACAGCTGCTCGCCGTGGTCAAGATGGTGCTGGTCGCATGAACGAGAAAATTCTCGAAACCTTTCGCGAGGAGGTCGCAGAGCTGTTGGCCGATCTTGAAGGGAGTCTGCTTGAGCTGGAGGAGACTCCGGACGATCAGCCGACCATCGACCGGGTCTTCCGCGCTCTGCATACCATCAAGGGCTCGAGCGCCATGGCCGGGGTCGATTCCATCGCCAGTTTTGTCCACCAGGTCGAGAATGTTTACGAACTGGTCCGTGAAGGTGAACTGGCGGTGACACGTGAGCTGATCGATCTGACTCTCGTGGCCAAGGATCAGCTCCGGTTGCTGGTTGCCGCACTCAATGGTGCCGGCAGCGTCGATAGTGAGCTGCTCGATGAGACGACAGCCGCCTTTTCCCAGTTGTTGCCTGCATCGGCAGTGGCGACTCCCCCGTCCGCTTCTGCCGTTGAACACGCCGAGACCTGCACCTATCGCATCCGTTTCCGCCCTGACCTCGATGCGTTTCGCAAGGGGCTCAACCCCATGTTTGTGCTGCGTGAACTGCGGCAGATGGGCGAGTGCCTTATTGTCCCCCAGCTTGATGCGGTCCCCGATCTGGAAACCCTCGACCCGGAAAGTTGCTGCCTGCGCTGGGATGTGGTGTTGACCACCGACCAGAACATCGACGATATCCGCGACCTGTTCATCTTTTTCGAAGATCATTGTACCCAGCTGGCGATTGATGTCATCGATGACGGCGGTCTTCTCGATACCGAGGCCGGTTACAAAAAACTCGGCGAAATTCTTATCGAACGTGGCGATCTTGATCAGGAGGCCCTCAATCAGGCGCTGCAGAGCAAAACCAAGATTGGCGAATCGTTGATCGGTTCCGGGCTGGTCTCCTCCGGGCGCATCGAAGCGGCCCTGACCGAGCAGCGCCGCATTCAGGAGCTGCGCCAGGAACGCCGCGTCGCCGAGATCGCCAGCAGTATCCGGGTCCGCTCCGATAAACTCGACACTTTGGTCAATCTGATTGGCGAGCTGGTCACTGTCCAGGCGCGCCTGAGCCAGAATGCTGCCGGTAGCAGCGATGCTCAGATGGTCTCCATCGCCGAGGAGGTCGAGCGGCTGACCTGGGATCTGCGCGACCAGGTGCTGAACATCCGTATGCTCCCCATCGGCACCACCTTCAATAGCTACCGACGTTTGGTACGAGACCTCTGCGGTGAGCTCGGCAAACAGGTCACCCTGGTCACCGAAGGGGCCGAGACCGAGCTCGACAAAACCGTCATCGACCGCCTCGGCGACCCGCTGGTGCACCTGATCCGCAATTGCGTTGATCACGGCATCGAAAGCCCGGAAGACCGTATCGCCGCCGGCAAGCCGGCCCAGGGGACGGTACGCCTGAGTGCCGACCACTCCGGGGCTAACGTCTTGCTGCGTATCTCCGATGATGGCCGCGGTCTCGACCGTGACGCCCTGCGTCGTCGTGCGGTGGCCAACGGCCTGCTGGCGGCCGATGCCGAAATCGCCGACCGCGAGTTGTACAACCTGATCTTCCTGCCCGGCTTCTCCACCGCCCGTGAGGTGACCAGTGTCTCCGGTCGCGGCGTCGGAATGGATGTGGTCAAGCGGTCGGTTGACGAGCTGCGCGGCAACATCGAGGTCAGCAGCCTGCCCGGTCAAGGCACCCAGTTCACCATCCGCCTGCCGCTGACACTGGCGATCATTGACGGACTTCTGGTCGATATCGCCGGTGAATCGTATGTCTTTCCGTTGGCAGCGGTGGAAGAGTGTGTCGAACTGCGCCGGGCCGAGACGGCGGCCAACGACCGCAATCTGGCCAATGTTCGCGGCGAGCTGGTTCCGTACGTGCGCCTGCGCGATTTTTTCACCGTGCCCGGGCAGCGGCGCGATATCGAGCAGATTGTTATTGCCTCGATCGGTGGCAACCGGGTCGGCTTTGTCGTCGATCATGTCATCGGCGAGCATCAGACGGTGATCAAGTCTCTCGGCCGATTCTATCAGGGGATCAAAGGGCTCTCCGGCGCCACCATTCTCGGTAACGGCAGCGTCGCCCTGATCCTTGACCTGCCGCAGATTGTTGACGGGACCAGCCTGCTGGAGAAAGCAGCAGGCTTTTAGTATGACCTGAAATGACCGGTTGTACCCGACGCTTCGCGGGGAGGCGAGACAGGGGATGCCGGCCGAGTTTTTGGCTCGAGTCGTCTGGGAGGAAGAAAATGAAAATCGGAGCAAAACTAGGATTGGGCTTTTCCATCGTCGTTGCGTTTCTGGTGCTGATCTCTATTGTCAGTATCATTTCGCTGCGTAGCATCACCAACGGTTACCAGACCGAGGTCGGTACAGCGCAGGAGGCTGAGCTGATGTCGGAGGAGGTCGTTGCTGAAATCCTGCAGGTGCGGCGGCATGAGAAGGACTTTCTCGCCCGCCAGGATCTCAAGTACGCCGGTATGGCCAACGACAGCCTTGATGCCGCCCAGCAGCGGGCGGAGAAACTCCTCGCCCTGCTCGGTGAAGACGATCGTCAGGTTGGTGACAACTGCCGCGAAATACTGGCCAAGATCCGCGAATACCGCAGCGGCTTCGCCAAGCTGGTCGACAGCTCCAAACTGCGTGGCTTGAACGAAAATGACGGCGTCCAGAAACGCTTCCGCGATGCCGCCCATGTCCTCGGTGGTGCGGCCGAAGGCCTGAAGCTCGAATCGGTCAACGTCCTCTACCTCAAGCTGCGTAAAGAGGAGAAGGATTACATGCTGCGCTACGACGAGACCTACGTCCAGCGCTTTGATGCCCTCATTGTTCAACTCAACGATCTCCTCGCCGGCTTGCAGGGGGGGCGCACCGAAGGGTACCGCCGTCAGGTGCAGGAGTATCAGGATGGCTTCCATGTCCTGGTCAAGGCCGATCAGCAGATTGCTGCTGATGTTGATCTTATAAAGGCCGCGGCCGACAGTGTTCTTGAACTGTCGGAGGCGACCCTGAAACTGGCGCACACGCATGGTGACGTGATGGCGGCGCAGATCGATGGCAGCGCCGCGTCGGCGCAGACCCTGATCTGGGCGGTCAGCATCCTGTGCGTCATCGCCTCGCTCTCTTTTGCCTATTTCTTCTCGCGCAGTCTGACCAAACCGCTGAATCTGAGTGTTGAACTGGCCGAAGAGATCGCTCTGGGTAATTTTGATATGCGCCTGAAGATGGAGCGCACCGACGAGATCGGTGACCTGTGCGCATCTCTTGATAAAATGGCCTTGAGCCTGAAAGAGACCGCCGATGGTGCAGTGAAGATTGCCGAAGGCGACTTGAGCGTTGTCATCAAGCCGGCGTCGGACAAGGATCAACTCGGCAAGGCGATGCAGACCATGGTCGACACCCTGGCCGATGTCATCAACAACGTCCGTCAGTCGGCCGACAACGTCGCCTCCGGCAGCCAGGCGATGAGCGCCTCATCGGAAGAGATGTCGCAGGGGGCGAGTGAGCAGGCGGCCGCCGCCGAAGAGGCCTCCTCCAGCATCGAGCAGATGACCGCCAATATCCGCCAGAACGCCGACAACGCCATGGAGACCGAGAAGATCGCGGTCAAGGCGGCCGGCGATGCCCGCAAAGGGGGTGAGGCGGTGACCAATACAGTGGCGGCGATGAAGCAGATCGCCGACAAGATCATGATCATCGAAGAGATCGCCCGCCAGACCAACCTGCT
>DDWE01000067.1:0-139 GCA_002345625.1 Desulfuromonadaceae bacterium UBA2294
AACAATGAGCCGCAAGGCGTCGTAACCTTCAACGACATCCTCGAAGCCATGGTCGGCGACATTCCTACCCTGCAGTCGCAACCCGAGCCGGATGCGATCCAGCGCGATGACGGTTCATGGCTCATGGACGGCTTCATGA
>DDWE01000067.1:187-2507 GCA_002345625.1 Desulfuromonadaceae bacterium UBA2294
CCGGCGACTCCCCGCAGATGGGTGAACATTTCGAATGGAGGGGACTGCGCTTTGAAATTGTCGACCTGGACGGCAAGCGAATAGATCGGGTACTGATATCAGAAGTAACACAAGAGTAGGGTTGCGCCGACATGGACAAACACGAAGAGTCTTACCGGTCATCACCCCTCTGGGACTTTGTGTCCATTGGTGATCACGAAACACCCCGAAACACGCTTTCCTTGCACATCACCATTTTTTCAGCGGCCTGTGAAGTTTGATTTTTTCAGGCAGTCAGCTAACCTGAACTTCTCAAAGTAACACATGGAAGGCCGTGAAGAGCTTCTTCGTTTCCAAAAAAGACAGAGTGCAATCGACTTTTAGGGAATAACTCACAGATTGACTGTGAAGGAATGAAAGGTTTATTTTTCAGATACTTGATTCACAGAGAGGACACCGGTTTCATGACTCTGACGGAGCGATTGCGCTCTCTTGCCACCTTGAGCATCGTGGGTGCAATGGTCGGCACGCTGTTTCTCGCGGCGTCGCTGTCACCTTCGCTGCTGCCGCGACCTACTTCGGGCCAGGGTCTGTTGTCAGGCTTTGCGTTTGCCATAGGCTACGGCGTCGGTACTGCTTTGCTGGCGGTCTGGAAAATGCTGCACCTGCCCCTGGCCGGGCCCCGGCTGGCGCGCGCACTCACCATGCTGGGCGGAGCGCTGAGTGTGGTTGTTGCAGTCGCCTTTCTCTGGCAGGCATCGACCTGGCAGAATGCCATTCACGAGATCATGGGGATGGAGCAGAGCGCCGCCCTGAGGCCCGCGATCATCGGCCCGATCGCGGGGCTGGTGTTCATCGTCCTGCTGATGCTGGCGCGAGGATTCCGGCACATGTTCAGGTTCCTGGCGCGGCACCTCGCGGTCTACGTGCCACGACGGGTCTCGCACCTGGTGAGCCTGGTTCTTTCGGTGATCGTCTTCTGGGCGTGGATAAATGGAATCCTGTTCAGTTTCCTGTTGAACACTGCCGACAGGTCGTTTCAGCAGCTTGACGCGCTCATCGAAGACGACCTGCCGTTCCCGTCGCGAATGAAGCCGACTCTCACGGCAGAGTCGCTTATATCCTGGGACAACCTCGGACGACAGGGGCGCCGCTTCGTTGCGGGCGGGCCTGACAGCCTGGATCTGGAAGCGTTTTTCGGTCACCCGGCGCAAGACCCGGTGCGCGTTTACGTGGGGTTGAATTCAGCTGATACGCCGGATGCGCGGGCGCACCTCGCGCTGGAGGAGCTCAAGCGTGCCGGAGGCTTCGACCGATCGGTACTCGTCCTCGCAACGCCAACCGGAACGGGCTACATCGACCCGGCGGGTCAGGATTCGCTGGAGTATCTTTTTCGGGGAGACGTTGCCACGGTTGCCGTGCAGTATTCCTATCTCAACAGTCCTCTGGCGTTGCTAACGCAGGCAACCTACGGGGCTGAAGCGGCCAGGGCGGTGTTTCGTGAAATCTATGACCATTGGCGCACGCTTCCAAAGGACAAGCGCCCACGGCTGTTCCTGACCGGTCTCAGTCTGGGAGCTCTCAATTCCGATCTCTCGTTTGACCTGTTCGACATCATTGATGATCCGTTCCAGGGCGTATTGTGGGTCGGCCCGCCATTTCGCACTCAGAGCTGGCTGCGCATGACGCTGGACCGTGACCCGGGTTCGCCGGCCTGGCTGCCGAAATTCCGGGACGGCAAGGTGGTCCGGTTCATGAACCAGACTCGTGGAGCCGAGGATGGCTACCAGCCCTGGGGCGATTTCCGTATCGTCATCCTGCAATACGCAAGCGACCCGGTCACCTTCTTCCAGTTCAGCTCTGTCTGGCGGACTCCCGAGTGGATGATGGAGCCACGCGGTCCCGACGTGACTGCGGACCTGCGCTGGTTCCCAATCGTCACGATGTTGCAGCTTGCCGTGGACATGGTCATGGGTGCGGCACCGCGTGGCTTCGGGCATGAGTATGCAGCAGCGGATTACATCGATGCGTGGTTCGCCCTGGCGGAGCCGGAGGGCTGGACCGAGGCAGAGCTCGAAAAGCTGCGGCGATTGTTCACATATTCCAAAAAAATCTGATTACAGACAGTCGTATCCTTTTGGCCTGACAGGTGATTTCAGTTTTTCCGACCCGGACCGTCGATGACCAGATTCCTGAAATAGGCTGAGGTATCGCCTTTGGTCCACAGGCCGACATGACCTGAAACGGGTTGCGGGGCCGTGAAAATCAGGCTTGCTCCTGCGTCTGACTTTGCCGTGATTTTTTCGCCGCTAACTGCCACCTCAAGAGAACACCACTCGCC
>DDWE01000135.1 GCA_002345625.1 Desulfuromonadaceae bacterium UBA2294
CTGGATACTGAAAACAGTGAAAAGATCTACGCAATTTTACGGCGTCTTAGTAATGAAGGGTTGACGACCATCATGATCACCCATAACCCGGAACTGGCTGCCCGCGCCGAACGTACCGTCAAGATCAGGGACGGACTGATCTGCGTTTGACTTAATAGGGTCGACTCAGCACCTAAATTGATCGGGATGAAAATTGCTCCCGCGAGCCTTCTGGAGACATAAAAGAAAGGGGTCAAAAGAAAGGGGTCTACGTTTGACACTTATCTGTGGTTAGTTGTTGCTTAATCTCTGTTATTTTCTGCTGAAGGTTTTTGTCTGTCGACAGTTTCTTTCTTATCCTATCCATTGTGTAAACGTGTCAAACCACATTTTACTTTTGTAAAGTGTAGGTTTGACACCCTATATCGGGTGGTCGGGTGATTGCCATGCTGCTGAATCCGATCTCGGACTTTTTCAAGACAAAACAGACGGAAGCTGATTCCTATGTGCGGCACATCAAACACTGCGATCCAACAACGTTAGAAGCTGCTATCGCCGAACGGTTCGAGGTTCAGGGGGAATTCTCGGTATTTTCCCCAGCCATGATTCGATGTCTGCTGCCTTGTATATCATCCAGTGCCATAAAAAAATGGTGATAAAAGGCTGATAAGCTCATAGTGAACGTCATTGTGGCTCAAGCGATGTTAAAGGAGATTTTAAATGAAATCTCGTGAAAGCGGCATGCCCGACGAACAGATGTGGGAGGGTTTTTTTAGTCCGATGGCGACCCTCGAAAGGCTCAGACTCACCTCAGAGGTTCGTGATCTTGTCGATTTCGGTTGCGGTTACGGCACTTTTACTCTAGCGGCGGCTCGTGTCATCTCCGGAGATGTTTATGCCATTGATATTGAACCGGAGATGGTTGCCACCACGCTGAGCAAAGCCGAAGCGGCAGGGTTGCGTAACGTCAAGACCATTCTGCGAGATTTCGTCGGCGAGGGAACCGGTCTGGCCGAACAGAGTGTGGATTACGTCATGCTCTTTAATATCCTGCATGCAGAAGAACCTGATATTCTCCTTATGGAGGCTAGCCGGATTCTGCGCCCGGGGGGGCTCTTGGCGGTAATTCACTGGAACTTTGACCCGGCCACGCCGCGTGGCCCTTCGATGAATATCCGCCCCAAACCTGAGCAATGTCGGTCCTGGGCTGAAGAGACTGGCTTCCTTTTGCTGCAACCCGGCCTCATTGATCTTCCGCCTCATCACTACGGCCTGGTTTTTGAGCGTTATTAGCTCTCAGATTGGCTCGCATGTAAATTCCCGATTATCTGTTCTGATTATTTTGAAACGCACCAGAAGCAGGTTGTTAACTTCCGGGGTATTGGTTTTGTTGTGTTGCGATCAGAGCGTTTTGTCATTGTTGTGCGACTTCCCGAACTTGATATAACCGAACTTGGTAGTTGATGGTGTACCAAGTACCAAGTACCAAGAATGTGAAGCGTTGCTTTCATCAATATTACGTTGGCTAGCATTCACGATCACAGGATGAGATCAAAAAAATGACTTTCATCTTTATCCTCTTAAATTGAAGGGAGTCTGTGAATTTGGCAGAGGCAGGTGATTCTTAAAAACCCTGCAATCTTAGACACTGCTGGCTGATGTTCAATAACGATCTAATGCAGCTCCCAAATACCGAGCATTCCGGGACGTTTCAATCAGGTCCCAGGCCCCCTGGCTTATAGGGCCCTGCTTGCACGTATAGATCAACCTGTTCAACTGCTGAGTCGATGTCCGCGTCCTATCAGGAAAACAACCCAGATAAACAGCAGAGCAGACATTATTCCGGCAACCAGAAACGACAACCAGAGCGGCAGGTCACCTACCCCGAGGATGGCGGTGCGAAAACCGTCGATCAGGTAGAACATCGGATTGAGGTGTGACAACTTGCCCCACGGTTCGGGGAGGATTGAAATCGGGTAAAATACCCCGCCGAGATAGATGAGCGGCAGAATCAGAAAATTGGTGTACATCGACAGGGAATCGAAACTGCTGGCATAGATGGCGACCACCAGACCGCACTGGGCGAAGAGCAGACTCGCCATTGTCGCCATGCCGATTGCCGTTAGCGGCGCATCCCAGGGAAGGCCGGCAAAAAAAGTTGAGACCAGCCAGACAACAATGCCGACCGAAAGACCGCGGATCATGGCGGCGATGGTGTAGGCTAGGATCAGCTGTGGTGGCGTGATGGGTGTCACCAGAAGATCGACGATGTTGCCGAGATAACGCGACATAAAGAGTGACGAGGCGGTGTTGGCAAACGAATTGTTAATCACCCCCATCAATATCAGGCCGGGGATTACGAATTGCGCATAATTGAACCCTTCGAGGACGCTGATTCGTTCACCCAGAGTTGCACCAAAAATGAAGAGGTAGAGTGATGCGGTGATAATCGGGGTGAAGATGGTCTGTGAAGAGACCCGCAAGAAACGCCGCACTTCTTTGTGCAGCAGGGTCAAAAAGGGGCGCCCGGGAATATAGTTATCAGGGCGGGAATTAGCGGACATTATTTATGCTCCCGGTCAGTCGCAGAAAAACATCTTCGAGGTTAGGCGGGCGGGTCTCTATTTCAGTCACCACCAGTCCGAGCCCGCGGATTTTATCGAGCAGGTCGATGGTTGTCACCTCTTCTGAGAGGGCAAAACGCAAGGCGCGCCCCTCCTCGGTCAGAACCGGGTGAAACGGGTCGAGCTCGACGGGGATCGTTTCAATCTGTCGATCGAACTGGGCGGTGACCTGTCGGCCACCGAGCCGGCTGAGCAGACGTTTCGTTGAATCGAGCGCCACCAACTCCCCATGATTCATGATGGCAAGCCGGCCGCACATCTGTTCGGCCTCTTCGAGATAATGCGTCGTCAGCAAAACAGTGGTGCCGCGCTCATTGATTTCGCGAACAAAATCCCAGAGCGTCAGGCGCAGATCGATATCGACCCCGGCAGTCGGCTCGTCGAGGATCAGCAGCCGCGGTTTATGAATCAACGCCTTGGCGATCATGAAACGCCGCTTGAGCCCGCCGGAGAGTTTAAACATGACTTTGTGCAGGTGCGGCCCGAGACCGAGACGATCGATCAACAACATTCGCCAGGCCGGATCATCTTTCATCCCGTAATAACCAGCGTGCATCTTCAGCGCCTTATCGATAGTAAAAAAATTATCGATGACGATCTCCTGATGCATCACCCCGGTCAGACAGCGGGTGATCCGGTAAGCTTGGCGATTGTCGTGACCAAAAATCTGCACAGACCCGGTATCGATCCGGGTGACACCAGAGACCATGTTAATCGTTGTGCTCTTCCCGGCCCCGTTCGGTCCGAGCAGGCCGAAGATCTCGCCGGATTCAATCGTGAACGAGAGGCTCTTGACAACGTCGACGCCGTCATAACTCTTTTTCAACTGGTCTATCACCAAAGCTGGTATCTGCATGTCACTCATTAAGCCTCCCTCTTTTCGACATGTCAAGTCGCAGAGATCGTTTCTCCCTCTTTGTTGCCGCAATCACAATATAAAAAAAGTCCGGCAAAATCGTTGCCGGACTTTTTTACGGACAGAAGAGATCAAAATAATCAGAGCGATTTAAAGGCTTTGCTCGCCGCCTCGATCGTTTTGTCGAGGTCTTCAGTCGAATGGGCCGCACTCATAAACCCGGCTTCATATTGGCTCGGGGCAAGGTTGATCCCTTCGGCGAGCATGCGCTGGAAAAATCGAGCAAAAATTGCGGGAGCCTGTGGCGTGACGTCAGCAAAATTAAAGACCTCAGCCGTCTGGAAATAGGTGCAGAACATGCCGCCCACCCGTTGCAGCGAGGTCGGCACACCGGCAGCGGCAGCCGCTTCTGACAACCCCGTGCAGAGATAGGCGCTCTTCTCTTCTATCCGGTCGTAAAACCCCTCTTCCTGTAAAAGGGTCAAGGTTGCGATCCCGGCCGCCATGGCGAGAGGGTTACCGGAGAGAGTGCCAGCTTGATAAACCCCACCGTCGGGAGAGAGTTGCGTCATGATTTCGCGCTTGCCGCCGAAGGCACCGACCGGCAGCCCGCCACCGATGATCTTGCCGAGGCAGACCAGGTCGCCACGGACGCCGAAACGCTCCTGGGCGCCACCGAAGGCGACGCGGAAACCGGTCATGACTTCGTCGATGATCAGCAGAATCCCTTCGGCATCACACAGACTGCGCAGCCCCTGCAAAAAGCCGGCGCGCGGCGCAACGCAGCCCATGTTGCCGGCGATCGGCTCGAGGATGATGCAGGCGATCTCCCCTTTATTGGCGGCAACCAGCGCCTTGGTCTCTTCGAGGTCGTTGTAAGTGGCGGTCAGGGTGTACTTGGCGAAATCGGCCGGCACGCCGGGCGAGGTCGGGACACCGAAGGTGGCGGCGCCGGAACCGGCCTTGACCAGCAGCGAGTCGGCATGACCGTGGTAACAGCCGTCGAACTTGAGGATCTTGTCGCGGCCGGTGTAGCCACGGGCGAGGCGGATGGCACTCATGGTCGCCTCGGTCCCCGAGGAGACCATGCGCACCATTTCGATATTCGGGTAGGCCTCGCGCACCATATCGGCGAGGATGATCTCGCGCTCGGTCGGCGCACCGTAGGAGGCGCCATCTTTGGCCGCCTGCTGAATCGCTTCGACCACCTTCGGGTGGCAGTGCCCGAGGATCATCGGCCCCCAGGAGCCGACATAATCGATATAGGAATTACCGTCGGCGTCGATGATTTTCGAACCAGCAGCACTTTTGATGAAGATCGGGTCGCAACCGACCGATTTGAACGCCCGCACCGGGCTGTTGACGCCACCGGGAATAATCTCTTTCGCTTTGGCAAACAGCTGGGAAGACATCTGATGATTCATAGCGTGCAGCTCCTTGAAATGGATAAGGGAAAAGTCCCGCTTGCTTAACATAACGGCCCGGTTTCTGTCAAGAAACGCCCGTGTTCACCTCATGTGCCGACTGCCGCTGCACGACGCAAGTTGGTTTGGACTTTTCCCCCGACTCATGCTAAAAAGTGGTCATACCAAAACACCATATGGAGTAAAGGCATGACCATGGTTTTCAAACCAATCCGGCCCAAGAAGATCTCCGAGGCGATTGTCGAGCAGATCAAGGCGCTGATCAGCCAGGGTGAGTTGAAGCCCGGCGAGCGCATCCCCTCCGAGCGCGACCTCGCCACCATGCTCAGTGTCAGCCGGCCTTCGGTGCGCGAAGCGATCATGGTCCTCGACGCCATGGGCTATGTCGACTCCCGCCAGGGCGGCGGCACCTACGTCCGCTCCCTGACCGAATCGTCCCTCGCGGATCCCCTCTCCGACCTGATCGGCGAAAAGGACCCGCGCATGCTGCACGCCCTGGCCGAGGTGCGCATGGGACTGGAAACCTGGTCGGCGTTTCTCGCCGCCAAACGGGCCCGGCTGGAAGAGATCGCCCGGTTACGTGAGATCTACAAAACCATGGAGGAGCAGGCGAAAAGCGGCGGCTGGGATGCCGACGTCGATGCCCAGTTCCACTACACCATCACCGCCGCCACCCAGAACACCCTGCAGCTGCACGTGCTCAACACCATTCACTCCCTGTTCCACACCACGATCCAGGTGGCGCTGACCGAATTTTACCGTAAGGAGGGGTATCTCGACCTGCTGCTGACCCAGCACCGGGAGATTCTCGAGGCGATCGCCGAGCATGACCCGGAGCGGGCGCGGCAGAAGATGATGGTGCATCTGGCACTGGTCGAAGACAAACTTGCTGAGCTGCTCGGCCGCAACGGTGCCTGATCCCTTTTTTACTTAAGTTGGAGAGCTTCGCTTCATGTCCGATGAACAAACCCGCTGGATCTGCCATGTCTGCGACACCAAAGCGACGGGGGAGAGTAACGCCTGTCACCTTTGCTACAAAACCACCTGCGCTCTGCATCTGCGTCACCAGACGGTCTTCAACCCGCAGAGCGGGCTGTATGAGCTGTTGCCGATCTGTGTCGAATGTGTGCTGCGCAAGGCACTGCCGTAGTGGCAGGGGGCTCAATTTATGGAGCAGAAAAAATGCGGCCGGTGACGATAATGTCACCGGCCGTTGTTAATCTATCTCGCTGTGAGCAGAGTCAACACCGGCGGGATACGCTTGCCACGTCGCAGTCTTGGCGAAGAAGGGCACCACCCGGTGTTGTGCTTTTTTTTGTTTTGAAAGGCTGGAAAGTCGGCGGGACTCGCCCCGCCAGGCGACCGACTTTTTGCCTAAGCGGCAGCAAAAAGTAGGCAAAAAGTGCCTTCCCCTGGCGGGGGACACTTCGTTTGCCGGTTGGTTTGGCTTCGTAGCCGCAGCGTTGCAACTGACCGGGCCCGATGTATTAGGGCCCTCCAGACGGTGGCGCGGCGTGTGCTTTGCCCTTCGGTTTTGACTTGCCTCTTCGGTTTTGACTTACCAACCATTGCCTCTTATGACCCTGCATACTCAATGACGGTAATCGCGTCGAATGGTCGCAAAGGCATCTGGTGATAGATACCGACGGCGAAACACTTTGCAACGTTGATCATTGCATCCCGATCCGTTACGGAACATGCCCTCCGCAAGGAGAGCGCGTTTTTCTGCTTACTCTTTTGTCGCATGACACAAAAGAGTAAGGCGGCGGCGGGGGCCGAAACCCCCCGGACTTTGGCTTCAAACTTCAGACTTCAACCGTCAAGCGTAGCCGCACCCAATAACTCCATCACATGCACCACCTCCTGCGTCATCCCCGCCTCCCGCACCCCCCAGGCCAGCTGAAGCTGGCAGCCGGGGTTGGCAGTGACCAGAAGCTCGGCGCCGGTCTGACTGACATTATTCAGCTTACGGTCGAGCACCTGTTGGCTTTCCCGAGAAAACTTCAGCCCCCATGTCGCCGCCGAGCCGCAGCACCAGCTCGCCTCGTTCATCTCCCGCAGCTCCAGCCCCGGAATCTGCTTCAGCAGTTCGCGCGGCTGACGCGAGATCCCCTGCGCGTGGCAGAGGTGGCAGGGCTCATGATAGGTGACCGTCTTGTTGATCAGTTGCATCGCTTCCGTGCGCAGCCCAACCTCGGCCAGAAACTCACTGATGTCACGAATTTTCTCCCGAAAAACGACCAACCGGTCGTGCTCGGCCGCCGACTCCAGCAACTCCTCGTACTCCTTGAGCGCCGCGCCGCAGCCGGCACAGTCGGTGACAATGAAATCGACCTCGGTCTGCATGAACAGGTTGAGATTGAAAAGCGCCAGCTCGCGGGCGGTCTGCCGGTCCCCTTCCGAGAGGTGCGGTGCGCCGCAACACTTGGTGCTCGGTGGCGTCACCACTTCGAACCCCTGTGCAGCTAGCACCCGCACTGTCTGACGTGAAACGTTGGGATACATCAGGGTCATGACACAGCCGAGAAAGAAGCCGACCCGGCCGCGCTTTTCGCCGCGGGCCGGGGTGATCTCCGGCTCCTGCGGGCGCAGCGGGGCGTCGAGGGCGGGGAGCATCCCTTCCGCCTTCTCCATCCAGCTTGGACCGAGCTTGAGCACTTTCGCGTGACGGACCAGCCACTGGATGCCGAGCTTCTGGTAGAGCCGCGCCGGCAGCATCGACATCTCCAGCCGGTCGGGATCGGGGAGCATCCGCTGCAGGATGAAGGAACGGAAGCTGCTGGCCATATGCCCCGGTGGCGACTGCTGCTGCGCCTGACTGCGGCAGACCTCCATCACCTCACCGGCCTTGACCCCGGAGGGGCAGGCAGTGGTGCAGGCGCGGCAGTCGAGGCAGAAAAACGCCTCCTGTTTCACCGCCACTGTAAATTCAAGTTTCTCCTCCGCCACCGCCCGGGCCAGAGCGACGCGGCCACGCGGCGACGAACGCTCACGTCCGGTCAGAGCAAAGGTCGGGCAGGTCGGCAGGCAGAAACCGCAGCGCATGCACTGCAGCACCGATTCGTAGGTCGGCGCGTCCTGTTCGGTGAAGTTGCCGAGTTTTTCGGATGAAGGCATGAGCTCACTCCCGTTCATCGGCAAAAATTTTACCGGGGTTGAGAATGCCGTTAGGATCAAAGGCCTGCTTGATCCGCTTCATCACCGCAACGCCGCCGGCACCGATCTGCCGGGCGAGATACTCTTTTTTGGCGATGCCAATACCATGCTCGCCGGAGACGGTGCCGCCCCAGGCGAGCACCTGCGCATAAAGCTCGTCGTAAAAGGCGTGGGCGCGGTGCATCTCTTCAAGGTCGCGTTCGTCGCAAAGTACGGTCGGATGCAGGTTTCCGTCGCCGGCGTGGCCGAAGGTGCCGACGTTCAGCTTGTACTTGGCTGTCAGCCGTTCGATCTCGGCGAAGGTCTCGGCCAGCATCGAGCGTGGCACAGTGGCGTCTTCAAGTAAGGTCGTTGGCGACATCCGGGCCAGGGCCGACAGCGCAGTACGCCGGGCGGCGGCAAGTCCGGCGGCTTGCTCGGCATCTTTGGCGATATGAATCTCCGCTGCCCTGACCTGACGCAAGATGACTTCAACCGCCGCCGCTTCCTCGGCGACCTGGGCCGGATGGCCATCGACCTCGATCAGCAGCAGCGCCGCCATCGACCGCGGCAGACCGATCTTGACGTAATCCTCGACGCAGTTGATGGTCGCCTTGTCCATGATCTCCATGGTCGACGGGATGATCTTGGCGGCGATGATCTTCGACACCGCCTCGCCAGCGGTACGGATGTCGGAAAAATAGGCGAGGATGGTCCGCTTGTCCCGGGGTGGCGGGATCAGCTTGACGGTGATCTCGGTGATGATGCCCAGCGTCCCCTCACTGCCGACCAGCAGATCTTTGAAAGCGTAGCCGGCGACATCCTTGACGCTCTTGCCACCGGTCTGGATCAGGCTGCCGTCGGGGAGCACGCACTGCAGCGCCATGACGTAATCACGGGTCACGCCGTACTTCAGGCCACGCAGACCACCGGCATCCTCCATCACATTGCCGCCGAGGGTGGAAATTTTCTGCGAACCGGGGTCGGGCGGATAGAACAGTCCCTTTTTCGCCGTCGCATTGAACAGATCGAGAGTCACCACTCCGGCTTCAACCGTCGCCGTCAAATTCTCTTCATCGATCTCCAGGATCTTGTTCATCCGATTCAGGCACAGCACCATGCCGCCTTTAGCCGGGACGCTGCCGCCGGAGAGACCGGTGCCGCTGCCGCGCGGGGTGACCGGCAGTCCATCCCGCCGGGCAATCTCCAGCACGGCCAGTACCCCCTCGGTCGAGGTCGGGTAGACCGCAACCTCGGGCAGGTGATGAATACCGGGGGTCGAGTCGTAACCGAGGACCAGCAGGTCTTCCGGCTCCGAGGCGACGTTTGCCGCCCCGACTACTCTCTGCAGCTCATCGATCGTCGTTCTGGATAACATCGAATGCCTCGCGGGTTGTACGGTTCGGGTCACATACTTAATGTTAATGTGGCAACGGCAACGCCAGTGAGCGCCACCGACATTCGCCAGCAACAAATGCTGTTCTGCTTATATGGTCATACCAATTATCATTGCTATCAATATCTGTCAATCCGTTTTTATTATTTTCTGCAAACAACTGATTTACAATGGTTATATTTTCTTTTAAATATCATATATCTGGTAAAACCACTTGATCACCGCCAAACAAATCGATTGACAGAAGGGAATTGGGTCGCCTAGGATGTCCCCATAAATGGTCTGACCAAGACAAGGGGTGCACCATGTCCGATCGACAGTTCACCGAACAGTTCTCTGCCGCGGCCCGCAAAGTGGGAGCAGCAATCAAGTCCGTCGCCTCACCAGCCGAAGCGGCCGCCTACATCGCCACACACGCCGCCGGGGCCATCCTGCTGCCGGAGACTGCGGCGATGCGCCGGGGAGATTTCAACCAACTGTTGGCACAGGCGGGAGCGGAGGTGATCACCGACCCATCGCGTGAACAGTCGGCCACGGCTGTCGCCGGCGTCACCGGGGCCAACTTTGCCCTCGCCGACACCGGCACCGTCGTTCTGGAGAGCACAGACGAAGCGATCCGCCTCGCCACCACCCTCCCCGAGCGCCACTTCGTTCTCCTCGATCCGCGCAAAATCATTGCCGATGGCGCCGCCGCCGTCCCCTGGCTGCGCCGGTTCCGCGCCCGCACCCCGCGTCACTTCCTCGCCTGGATCACCGGCCCGAGTCGCACCGCCGACATCGAGCGCGTGCTGACCATCGGCGTTCACGGGCCAAAGGAGCTGCATATCCTGCTGGTAGAGGGGTGGTCGGAAGATTTTCTCGAGATTTAGCCTGAAGACTTGATCAGACCGATCAGCCCGATCCGACCGATCGGTCGGATAAGGAGAACTACATATGAGTAAACAACGCAGCAAAAACTATAAACAACGCATCGACACCGCCATCGCCACCCCGAAACTGCAGGAGGCGTTGCACCGCTTCGCCGATGCCTATGTCATCGCCCGGCAGAACGCCTTTGCCGGCCTCGACTTTGAGCAGTTACGCACTGAGATTGCCGCCAGCAAGGACGAGGTGCGCGATCACCATGCGCAGTATCTCGACGAATTCACCCGCAACGCGCAGGCGGCCGGTGCGACAGTCTACTACGCCCGCACCGCCGATGACGCCAACGCCTACATCGCCGATCTGGCGCAGGCGCGCGGCGTCAAGCTGGCGGTGAAGAGCAAGAGCATGGCCAGCGAAGAGATCCACCTCAACAAGGCGCTGGAAAAAGCCGGGGTGCAGGCGCTGGAGACCGACCTCGGCGAATGGATCATCCAGCTCGCCGGCCAGAAGCCGAGCCACATGGTGATGCCGGCCATCCACATGTTCAAGGAGGAGGTGGCTGAACTATTCTCCAAGGTCACCGGCAATCAGGAGCCGGCGGAGATCGAGCATCTGGTCCGCGTCGCCCGCGAGCAGTTGCGTCAGGGCTACCTTGATGCACAGATGGGGATCACCGGCGCCAACATCGCCGTCGCCGAGACCGGCGGCATCGCCCTGGTCACCAACGAGGGGAACGCGCGCCTGGTCGCGACCTTACCGAAGATCCACGTCGCCCTCGTCGGCATCGAGAAGCTGGTGCCGAAGCTGGAGGACGCCGCCCGCATCATCCAGGTCCTGCCGAAAAATGCCACCGGCCAGCTGCTGACCTCTTACGTCACCTGGATCACCGGCGCCGTCCCCTGCGGCGATTTCGACAAGGAGCTGCACATCGTGCTGCTCGATAACGGCCGCGGCGCTCTGGCCGCCTCACCGCACTGTCACGACGCTCTGCGCTGCATCAAGTGCGGCGCCT
>DDWE01000048.1 GCA_002345625.1 Desulfuromonadaceae bacterium UBA2294
GTGGCGCTGTGGCACGAGCGCGATATCTCACACAGCTCAGTCGAGCGCTACATCGCTCCCGATGCGACCGTCGCCCTCGACTTTTCCTTGCGGCGCATGAACGGCCTGGTCAAGAACCTGGTGGTCTACCCGAAAAACATGCTGCGCAATCTCAACCAGATGCAGGGGCTGGTCTTCTCGCAGAAGATTCTCCTCGACCTGACCCAGGCCGGTGTCTCCCGCGAGGATTCCTACCGTCTGGTACAGAAGAACGCCATGAAGGTCTGGGAGCAGGGGAAGGATTTCCTCACCGAACTGCTGGCCGATGACGAAGTGGTCGGGGCACTGGGCGAGGCGAAAATCCGCGAGTCGTTTGATCTGAATTATCACCTGAAGCATGTCGATACGATCTTCAAGCGGGTGTTTGAAGCGGATTGCTCATACTGATCTTTCACCACGATGGACACGAAGTTAGAACGCAATCGTCTCGTCAGTCCTTATTCCTTGTCCCCAGGACAAGAGCCATAACGGAGTCATTTATGCCCTGGCGCATAGAAGTAGCCCTGAAAGATGGTGTTCGCGATCCTCGCGGTGAACGGATCAAGCATGAAATCCTCGAACATCTCGGTATTGAGCTGACAAGTGTTCGGACTCTCGATGTTTACACCATCGATGCCACGTTGTCAGATGACGAGCTCCAGACCGCGGCCAACGGCCCCCTGTGTGATCCTATCGTCCAGCTCGTCGCCATCGACAATCCGCTGGCATCTGATTTTGACGTCCTGATCGAGGTAGGCTATCGCCCCGGCGTCACCGACAACGCCGGGCGGACGGCGCGCGAAGCGATCCAGTACATCACCGGTCGACCGTTTGCCCCTGCGGAAGCGGTCTATACCTCGGTGCAGTACCTGCTGAAAGGGGCGGTCGACGTTGCGACCGCTGAACGCATTGTCAGCGGGTTTCTTGCCAACGGTCTGATTCAGCGCTGGACCATCGTCCCGGCCGCCGAGTTCGATCGCAGCAAGGGATTGCCGGTAACGATTCCGAAAGTCGATGTCGGAAGTCATCAGGTTACCGTGCAAGAGATTGACCTGCAGGTTTCCGATGCGGAACTAGTGGAGATCAGCAAAGCCGGCATGCTGGCCCTGACCCTGGAAGAGATGAAGATTATCCAGTCCTATGCTGCCGATCCGGCGGTCCAGAAGGACCGGCAGCAGGTCGGACTCGGGGCAAAGCTCACCGACTGCGAGCTCGAAGCTCTGGCCCAGACCTGGAGTGAGCACTGCAAACACAAGATATTCTCCGCCGCTATCGACTATGAGGATACGGTCACCGGCGAAAAACAGCAGATCAACTCCCTGTTCAAAAGCTATATCGTTCGCGCCACGACTGATATCCGCAAAAATGCCGGCAAGGACGATATCTGCCTGTCGGTCTTTAAAGACAACGCCGGCGTCATCCGCTTTACCGATGACATGAGTCTGGTCTTCAAGGTCGAAACCCACAACTCCCCCAGCGCCCTCGATCCATATGGGGGGGCCTTGACCGGCATCGTCGGCGTTAACCGCGACTCTTTCGGTACTGGCCAGGGGGCGCATTTGCTGTTCAATACCGACGTCTTCTGCTTTGCTTCACCATTTTACGACAAGCCGCTGCCGCCACGACTGCTGCATCCGCGGCGTATTTTCGACGGTGTCGTTGAAGGTGTCGAGCACGGCGGCAACAAAAGCGGCATCCCGACCGTCAACGGATCGATCGTCTTTGATGACCGTTTCGCCGGCAAACCGCTGGTCTACTGTGGCACCGGCGCCATCATGCCGAGTATGATCCACGGCAAGCCGAGCCATGAGAAATGTGCCCAGATTGGCGACCGCATCATTATGGTCGGCGGCCGCATCGGCAAAGACGGTATCCACGGAGCCACGTTTTCCTCGGAGGAGTTGCATGAAGGCTCACCGGTCACTGCGGTCCAGATTGGCGACCCGATCACCCAGAAACGGATGTTCGATTTCCTGATCATCGCCCGTGATCGTGGTCTCTATCGCTCGATCACTGACAACGGAGCCGGGGGGCTCTCCTCCTCGGTCGGCGAAATGTCGCAGGATACTGGCGGCTTTGAGATGCACCTCGACCGTACGCCGCTGAAATATCCCGGCCTGCAGCCGTGGGAAATCCTGATCTCAGAAGCGCAGGAACGGATGACGCTTGCGGTCCCGCCCGAGAAGGTCGATGCGTTTTTGACCCTGTCCAAAGAGATGGATGTTGAATCGACCGATCTCGGCTGTTTCACCGATTCCGGGCACTATCACTGTCTTTACAATGGCAAGACCGTAACCTGGCTGCCGATGGCTTTTCTCCACGACGGTGTGCCACAGCTCAAAATCCCGGCCCGCTGGGTGCCACCGAAAACAGCTGAGCCGCAACCGTCCGCGTTGATCGATTTTGACGCTGCTTTGAAGCAGCTTCTCGGTAGCCTCAATATCTGCTCGAAAGAGAGTGTCGTACGCCGCTACGATCATGAAGTTCAGGCCGGTACCGTGGTCAAGCCGCTGACCGGTGTTGTCAATGATGGCCCTTCCGATGCCGCCGTCGTCCGCCCTATGGCGGATCGCAATGAAGGGGTTGTCGTCGCCCATGGTATCTGCCCGCGCTACTCCGATATCGATACCTATCACATGACCGCCAATGCCATCGACGAGGCGCTGCGTAACTATGTTGCTGTCGGCGGCAACATCGAGCACGTCGCCGGTCTCGACAATTTCTGCTGGTGCGATCCGGTCAAGAGCGACAAAACGCCGGACGGCGACTACAAGGCCGCCCAGCTGGTGCGCTCCAATCAGGCGCTCTACGATTATTGCCTCGCCTTTGGCGTGCCGCTGATCTCCGGTAAAGATTCGATGAAGAATGATTACCAGATTGGCAACACCAAGATCTCCATCCCGCCGACACTGCTGTTCTCGGTCATTGGCAAGATCGACGATGTGCGTACGGCGACGACCATGGACGCCAAGCGCGCCGGCGACAAGGTCTACTTGCTCGGTTCTACGGCTGATGAACTTGGCGCCTCCGAATATTACACCCTGCTGCGTGGCTGCCTCGGTGCCAATGTGCCGCAGGTCGATGCCAAGAGCGCCATGACCCGCTATCGTGCAGTCAACACTGCCCAGAAACAGGGGCTGATCGCCTCCTGCCACGATCTCTCTGACGGTGGCCTCGCAGTTGCCCTGGCTGAAACCGCCTTTGCCGGAGGCTTTGGTATTGATGCCGACTTGCGGCGGGTCGATGCTTCGGCGGGAATCAGCGATGAGAAGCGACTCTTTTCCGAATCGGCCAGCCGCCTGCTGGTCACTGTAAGGCCTGAGCACCAGGCCGCATTCGAGTCCTTGTTCGCCGGTCAGAGCTGCGCCTGTATCGGTAGTGTCACCGCTGCACCGAAACTGCGTATCACCGGACAGTCCGGGGCACCCCTGATTGAAACGGACATCGCTGACTTAAAGGCTGCCTGGCAGGCGCCGCTGAAGGAGCTCTAAAGATGAGCCGTAATGTCAAAGCCATCGTTATCACCGGTAACGGGACCAACTGCGAGCGTGAGGTAGCGACCGCCTGTCGCCTGGCTGGCGCTGATTGCGACGTCGTCCATATTGCCGAATTGCTCGCTGGTCGGGTCCGTCTCGACGGTTATCACTTTCTGAATCTGGCTGGCGGCTTCCTTGACGGCGACGATCTTGGCAGCGCCAAGGCCGGCGCCAACCGTCTGCGCCATGCTGCCGTGCACGGCAGCAGCGAGACTCTGGCCGATCAGTTGCAGCAGTTCATCGCTGCAGGCAAGCTGGTGATGGGGGTCTGCAATGGTTTTCAGTTGATGGTAAAACTTGGTCTCTTGCCAGCTCTGGGCGGGGATTATCTCACCCAAAGTGCCACGCTGACTCACAACGACAGCGGCCGTTTTGAAGATCGCTGGTGTGAGCTGGTGGCGGATTCTGACTCACCCTGCGTCTACACCCGCGGGCTCGACCGGCTCTATCTGCCGGTACGCCACGGTGAAGGTAAGTTTGTCGCCGATGCGGCAACCCTGGCAGCCATTGAGAGTGGCCATCTTGCAGCTCTGCGCTATACCGATGCCGAGGGGCGACCGACTATGGATTACCCACAAAATCCAAACGGGGCTATGAATGCCATCGCCGGAGTTTGCGACGCAAGTGGTCGCCTGTTCGGCCTGATGCCGCATCCTGAAGCCTACGTACAGCGGACGCATCATCCTCGCTGGACCCGTGAACCGCAACTGCCGGAAGAGGGGATGGGGCTCTGGCTCTATCGTAACGCCATCAATTTTCTGCGCGAAGCGGTGCTCTGAAACTGTACATTCACCCGGCAGACATGCTATAAGTCTGCTCCAAATCAACGAAAATCACCCCCACGGTGCTTTCGCACCAGGAGTTGAAGTGATGTTCGACAAGTTCAATGACGAATGCGGCGTCTTCGGTATATTCGGTCACCCGGAAGCAGCCAACCTGACCTATCTTGGCCTCTACGCTCTGCAGCATCGTGGACAGGAAAGCTGCGGCATCGTTGCCTCCGACGGCACCCGCCTGCGCGGACATCGCAGTTACGGTCTGGTCGCTGACGTGTTCAAGAAAGACGAGATTTTCGCCGGCCTGCCCGGACGCTCAGCAATCGGCCATGTCCGTTACTCCACTGCCGGCGGTTCCGATGTCCGCAACTGCCAGCCGATCAGCGTCGAGTACCATCGCGGCGGCATCGCTGTCGCCCACAACGGAAACCTGGTCAATGCCAGTGAACTGCGCAACGCCCTTGAGCAGAGCGGTTCGATCTTCTCCACCACCGCCGACACCGAGGTCATTGTTCATCTGCTGGCACGCGCCCAGTGTGACTCCCTTGGCGACCGGGTTGTTGAGGCGTTGCGTCAGGTTCGCGGCGCTTATAGTCTGGTTTTTTTGACTGAAACCCGTCTGGTAGCAGTCCGCGATCCCAACGGTTTTCGTCCCTTGTGTCTTGGGAAACTCGATGGCGCCTATGTCGTTGCTTCGGAGACCTGCGCATTTGACCTCATTGAGGCCGAGTTTATCCGTGAGATCGAGCCGGGTGAGATGGTTGTTATCGACAAAAACGGGTTAAAGTCCTTCTTGCCCTTTGATAAAACAACACCGTCACCCTGCATTTTTGAATTTATCTATTTTGCCCGCCCCGATAGCACCATCTTCGGCCGCGAGGTTTACAACGTACGCAAGGAGTTCGGTCGGCAACTGGCACGCGAGCATGCGGTCGATGCCGATGTTGTCATGGCGGTCCCTGACTCCGGTATGCCGGCGGCGATCGGCTATGCAGAGGAGTCGGGCATCCCGTTCCAGCTCGGCCTGATCCGCAATCATTACATCGGGCGCACCTTTATCGAGCCGTCACAGTCGATCCGCCATTTCGGGGTCAAGATCAAACTTAACCCGGTGCGTGAAGTGATCGAGGGGAAGAGGGTGGTGGTGGTCGATGACTCCATCGTTCGCGGCACCACTTCACGTAAGATTATCAAGATGATCCGCGCCGCCGGGGCAGCTGAAGTACACATGCGCGTCTCCAGTCCACCGACCGCGTTCCCCTGTTACTACGGAATCGATACGCCGAGTCGCAAAGAGTTGATCGCCTCATCACACAGTGTTGAGGAGATCAATCGTTACATTACCTCCGATACCGTCGGATACCTCACTCCGGAAGGATTGCGTGCGGCAACCGGATGTATGGCCGGTGAATCTTACTCCTTCTGCGATGCCTGCTTTACCGGTCAATATCCAGTGCGTTTCCCGCGTTTGAAGGCCGACAGCCAGTTGGGCCTGTTCTGATATCATCAGACTTAGAATTAAGATGTGATACTTAATATTCCGATTTACTGTCATTTTTAAGGAGCAAAGAGATGACCAAGGAAGAACGTAGTGAATTGATGCAGATCATTCGCGAACTATCTTATGAAGAACGTGATGTCACCCTTGCATCCGGCCGTAAGAGCAATTTCTACTTTGACGGCAAGCAGACTTGCCTCAATGCGCGCGGTGGACTGCTGGTCGGCAAGGCTTTCTGGGAAGTGGCCAAAACCTTTACCGGACCGATAGATGGTATTGGTGGTCTGACACTGGGTGCCGATCCAATTGCGACGGCCACCTCAATTGCCGCCGCCCTTGACGGGCAACCGACCCATGCCTTTATTATCCGCAAAGAACCGAAAGGACATGGTACCGGTCAATGGCTGGAGGGCCGCAAAAACCTTCCGGCCGGATCCCGTGTAGTTATTGTCGAAGATGTGACTACGACTGGCGATTCGTCCATGAAAGCGGTTACCCGCGCTCAGGAGGAGGGTTTGGTGGTGCTTGGCATTATCACTCTGGTCGATCGGGAAGAAGGGGCGCAGGAAAACATCACCGCTGCCGGTCAAGTGCTCAAACCGGTTTTCACGCGCACCGAGGTCGTTGGCAAGTAAGCATCAAACTCGTCTTGGATTTACCATCATCATCGCTTCGACGACCAGTTTCGTCGGAGCGATTTTTAATTGTAGGTTTATTTGACAATTCTCATTTGTCTGTCATCTTTTGAAGACTGTTTTTCAGACGCATGGGGGCTGTCATGGATCTCATTCCGACATTCCGATACCAACATAAACAGATAGAATCCATCGCCATAGAGATTGATGCGCGCCTGACTGAGCAGTCACTAGCCGAGGCAGAAGACGATATTCGTGGC
>DDWE01000142.1 GCA_002345625.1 Desulfuromonadaceae bacterium UBA2294
AAGGGGAGCTGCCGGTCCGTGGCCTGTTGCAGGCCTGGGCGAGCAATGTCGAACCGCTTGCGGTGCCGCGCCTGACCTGGCGGCGCGGAGCAGAGATCATTGAGAACGCTGACGGTCCGCTGCTGGATGACCTCGACCGTATCCCGTCCCCCTTTGCCGCCGACCTGGTCGATCTATCGCGCGGCTTTGTCTACTACGAAAGCAGCCGCGGCTGCCCCTACCGCTGCAGCTTCTGCATGAGTGCGCGCGACAACAACGTCCGCTCTTTCTCCTTACAACGCATTAAAGCCGATCTCGGACTACTACTTGAACAGCAGGTGCCGCGGATCAAGTTTGTCGATCGGACCTTTAATTACGATCCGGTGCGGACGCGGGAACTGTTCAGTTTTATCCTGCAGAACAATCGCAGCAGTCATTTGCACTTTGAGATCGGCGCCCATTTACTTGATGATGCGACCATTACCCTGCTCGAAACCGTGCCGCCTGATACTTTCCAGTTTGAGATCGGCGTGCAATCAACCCTGCCGGAAACCCTGCGTCAGATCGACCGGCACGTGGCCCTCGACCGGTTGCTGAGCAACATCAGCAAATTGCGGCAGAGAACCCGTATCCACCTGCACCTCGACCTGATCGCCGGCCTGCCCGGCGAGAGCGGCGAGGACGTCCTTGCCTCCATCGACACCCTGATGGCGCTGCGCCCGCACCATCTGCAGATCGAGCCGGTCAAGGTGTTGCCGGGCGCGCCACTGCGTGACGACGCCGCGACTCTCGGCCTGCGCTTCGATCCGCATCCACCCTACACCATCGTCGGCAACAATCAGGTAAGCTTTGCCGAGTTGGAGCGACTGCGCGGCGTCGGCCGTCTGCTCGACCTGACCTGGAACAGTGACCGATTGCAGGGCTTTCTCACCCGGCTTGCAGTTGCACAGGGTCACTGGTCGACTGCGCTGTCGGGGCTGGCCGACCATCTTCAGAAACAGGGAGCGTTTCGGCACCCGTTGAGCCAGACCGGCCTGTTCCAGGCGATTGAACCGTACATTGGAG
The DNA here is from genome assembly GCA_002345625.1 of Desulfuromonadaceae bacterium UBA2294. Classification (GTDB taxonomy): domain Bacteria; phylum Desulfobacterota; class Desulfuromonadia; order Desulfuromonadales; family UBA2294; genus UBA2294. The sequence continues at coordinate 1,045 of DDWE01000142.1, forward strand.
GATTACCGGAAGATCGGCAGGGGCTGTTGCGGGAGGCGCTGGCATACGACTACGCGCTGTGCGAACGAGTGCTGCCCGGCAGTGCAAGTGACTGGTTCGATACGGAGTTCAGCCGCACAGAGAGTGACGCGGTAGAGGCGGCCGTCAGCGACAAAAGAGAGCTTCTGGCCGGTCAGGGGGTCAAGATTCAACACTTTGCAGCGGCCTTCTCTCATCTGGAGCCCGGCACACGTCAGGTGCTGGTTTTTTTCTATCTCACCCGCAGCGGGCAGGCACGACAAACCGAGGTGGAGATTCTAACCTGCTGATGTTGCAGAAAACACCCCGCCATGCAGATCGTCGGCAAACTGCTGCAACCAGCCCGGGGTGCCATCACAGACATAAGAGCGTGCGATGCCACTGGCATGACACTCGACTTCAAACGTGGCAGCACCACCGGTCATCAGTGCACGAAAACCGTCGCCAGCGACATTGAGTGCGAACTCGGTATCCGTCGCCCCCTGTTCGGTCAATATTCGTCGAAACTCCTGAATCTGTCCTTGCAAATCCATGGTCTACTCATCGTTCTAAGGCTCAATACAAAAATACACCCGCAGGATACGCCCCTCTTTGGGGAGTACAACTGACCGGGTAAAATCTGGGTAAGGGGTTACCTGCACCCTTTCATGGCCTCTTCAAAGTCCATAGGGGAGTAACCGGGGATCTGTTTACCGCAAATCACCACCAGCGGTACACCGGGCGCGTTTGACAGGTCTTCCTTGCGTTGAGCAGCGCGGCTGTCTTTCTCAATGTCGTAAGCCGCAAACGGAATGCCACGGCTCTTGAACCAGGATTCCGCCTTGCGGCAATAGGGACACCAATCGGTAACGTAAATCTCCACGTTTGCGCCTTCGCTCGACACTCTGGAAGTTGTCGGTTTTTCTTCTGCGGATCGCGATTGCCCTGCCTTCGCTTCCGCCGGAACGACTGTCGGAGCCGGCAACACATCAGGCGTCGGGAGGGCCATCTCCTGTGAGGTCACACCCGCAGGAGGAGTATCGGAAAAATGGACTTTCCCGTCGGCATCAACCCAGCGGTAGACTGCAGCGACAGCCAGTGTGGCAGTCAGCATCAAACATAGCACCAGCATCAGACTCCGCAAAAAAAACGACATAAAACGACTCCTTTTACGCCACAGCATCAAAATGATGCAGCAGGATTTTTTTGAACAGCTATTTCAATCTGTTTCGCGGTTATGCTTGCATAATACAGGAGGGAAATGCATCAAAAAACAAAGGTATGGTCTTTTTTCAAACACGCGCTCGCGCTTGGGCATTCACCTGCAAACGTAACGCACAGGGCAGTGCCACACAATGGCTTCCTTCACCAAAGAAAGCCTGCTTATCTGATCTGCGCTCGTTCGGTCGGCAAATCGACGATCAGTCCTCATAAACCAGGACACGAATCAAGCCGATCACCGTACCGTTTTCCGTCGTTGGGCTATCGCTAACCGAAATCACCTTTTTGATGCCATTTTTTGCAATGAATTCATTCACCTGCTGGTCAAGCTCATCCAGCTCGCGACGGACCCGAAAAATCTGCAATGGCTCTCCAAACGTTTTGACTTTAACCATAATACAGCTCCTTTATGTTCATTGATCTGTATTTTAAGTATAACGATAGAAAGGTCTCAGGCAACCACAGCGTCCCCTGTATGCGGCACGTGCGGACAACTCGGACAGTCAGACATATATATTGTCACTTTAGAGAATTTTTTCTTGCAGATAATTTGTGCTGTGTCAGGCTTTCATGAAAGAAACGTGAGGTCAAAATGGAGGTCTGGGAAGCGATCCTCGAAGCCTACGACGCCCACGACAATACCGATTTTCCCTACCTGATCCAGCGCTATTATCACAACGATCGTGAAGGCAAGCCGGGGACCCGGCCGGAATTGGTGCATATCGACAAGGCCCCTGCAGTAGATGGCAAAAACAGTTTTAAGCGGCTCCAACAGAGACGGTTTTTGACGATTAGATCCTGCGCAACAGCTTTGAGGAGTGAGCACCGACAACATACGGACCGGTCAGGGACGGCCCTGGAGGCTCTACTTGTTTTCGCGATCCAGATCATCCTGTTCTTTAATCAGGGAAACCCGGATCGTCTTTTGTGCCGCCCGTCCGTGATCATCAACGACGCGGACGGTGAGAACCCCGCTGAACGGCCGCCAAAAAAAACTCTCGTCGGCGCCGGTTACCCCAATAAAGCGACCGTCAACAAACCAGAACAATTCTTTAACATCGGCATCGGCTGACGCAGAAAAGGGAATCCGCTCCACATCAAGGGACTGACTGCGCAGTCGATAGACAACCCCGTCAGTCGGTGAGAGGATACTCGGTGGGAGCCCTGTAACGCCTTTATCGTCCAGATTGCAGCCCGCCTCATAATCAGGGGGCGCCTTGATCGAGATCCCCGCCTGGCGGAACACCTGAAGCAGATCCGATGGCCAGAACTCGAACACCTGCATCGTGGTCTCACCCGGCTGTGCCCAGCAGGCACGCAATCCACTTTTCAGGCTTATCGGTATGGCGCGATGTATGGTTGAAATCTTGATGGGGGAAACCCCGGGAATAAACCAGGAATCGACAACCCGCGGACAGTAGCGACCAGGAAGATCTCCGGTGTCGGCACAGATCGAAACCTTGCTCAGGTTGAGCAGCTCAGGGTTAAGGCTACCCGTAGCAAGCCAATTACGGCCCCTTCCCAGGGCACGAAAAATCTCGAATAGTAGCGGGCCGGCTGCTTTACGGCCGACAAAAGACGGATTTCCAGTCCCGGCAAAATCCCCGACCCAGACCGCAATCACATAGGGTCCGGAAACACCTATCGCCCAAGCATCCCGAAAAGCATAAGACGTCCCGGTTTTCCAAGCAATCTCCATCGGTTCAGCAACTTGCCCGATTAGACCCGGTTCGGTCGGGGCCGGGTTGTCCTTGAGCATATCAAGGGTCAGGAAGCTCGCCTCAGGACTCAACAACTGGACCGCCGGTGCTACGGCTTCCTGCTCCTCGTCAGCCAGTTTACGCAGCGACTGCAGGCGTCCACCATTTGGCAGCAGAGCATAAAGACGCAGGATTTCCTCCATGGTCAGCTCAACCCCGCCTAACGAAAGAGCCAGCCCGTAAAAAGCTTCAGGCTGGAGACCACTGACTCCTGACTGCATCAACAGTTCATATAAACCGGGATTGTGCAATTGCGCCTGTAGTTCAACCGCCGGCAGGTTGCGACTGGCGATCAACGCCTCTTTGGCCAAGACCGGTCCGAGAAAAACCTGGTCAAAGTTCTCCGGGCTGAAACCGGCAAAACGGCGCGGGGCATCCTTGAGCATCGTCATCGGATGAATCAGTTGCTGATCCATCGCCAGGGCATAGACAAACGGTTTAAGCGCCGACCCCGGTGAACGTTTGGCCACTGCCCCGTTTACCTGCCCTTCGATCCGCCTGTCCCAGAAATCAGCGGAACCGACCAGAGCCTCGATCTCCATGGTTTCATGGTTGAGAACCGCCACCACCGCATTGTCGATACCATCTTGCTGCCGTCGTTCAATGAATCTACCAACCAACTGCTCGCAACGCCGCTGTAAAGCGCTGTCAAGTGTGGTGCGGATGGCACCGCTGCGCAAGGATGGAAGGTTTTGATCGACGTTATTGACAAAATGAGGCGCAACGAAAGGCAGTTTTTCCAGTGGACGAATCGCCAGCGGCAAGTCGAAAAAAAACCGCTGTTTTTCATCGGCAGGACGATTGATCACCCAGCGTTCAAAGAGATCTTTACGGGCGGCGCGCAGGTGTTCAACTCCCGATACTGTGGTCGGATTGCGCTTCAGCGGATTCTGTGGAATGACACAAAGGGTCATGGCTTCGAGCAGGTTCAGATCCGCGGCATGTTTGTTGAAGTAGATCAGACTGGCGGCTTGAATCCCTTCGACGTTGCGCCCGTACGACGCCAGATTCAGGTAAGCAGCAAAAATTTCATCCTTGCTGTAATGTCGGTTGAGTTGGATCGCCCGCAGGATCTGCTCGAATTTACCGGACAGGCTCCGCGTATGGAGATGCCAGCGCAGACGCGCCACCTGCATGGTGATGGTCGAGGCACCGATGATCCGTTCTCTGGCGACATAACTGCTCCAGAAGGCCCGCAACAGCGCCAGCGGATCGATGCCGGGGTGCTGATAAAAGTGCTGGTCTTCATAAAGCAACGTCGCCTCACGCAGCACGACAGCAATTTGTGCAAGGGGGACATAAACCCGGTACTGCTGATCGGGAGCCAGAGTCAGGCGCAACAACCGGTCATTGCGATCATAAAAGGCGCGTGAGTCGTTGTGAAACCGAATCAGATCGGGTCTCGGCAAAAACAGATAAGTGACCGCAGCCAAAAGGACAACGGCTGCGGTCACCTTCAGGAACATCTTCATCGGTTGGGGACAACGTCAAACGTACCGGCCAGGCTGATGGCACGAACAGACCGGTCGTACATTGACTCGGCAAAAGCCGGTGGGGTCGTGAATGTTCCGGCGGCTGTCAGCTTGGCTTGATAACGCAATTCGCGCACCGTTGTATCAAAACTGCCGTAAATAACGACCCGATCTTCGCGCGCATCGACGTAATCGGCCTGCCAGTTGTAAGCCGTGCGCGGGACCGAACTGAGAACGACTTCAAAACCGCCCGGCAGCAGATCGACGAGCGCTACGTTGCTGACCGAACGACTCAGAGCCCGAATCCGCAGACGAACCGTAACCTCTTTGCCTTGTTCGAGCCGCGTGACCTCCCGCCCCTCGGCATCCAGGTAATCCTTGACAATTTCAAGTCCCTCCCGCGTCGCCGTTACCGGCAGAGATTGATCAAAGCCGGACTGCGACGTCAGGTAGAACAAGGACTGCGTGGCAGTCATCAGCACTCTGGCGCTGCCGGTGCTGAATTTCGCCGTTGGAAAGGGGCTGTTTTCGCTGGTCAAAGGTCGGATCTGCCCCTGGCTGTCGCGTTCAGAAAATGTGATGGCTTCGGCAAACGATCCGTCCATGCGCTGCTGGCTGTAAGCCCCCAGAGCCAGGATAGTGTAGGCCGCAGAGATGGTATTGTAACGCCCCTTGAATATCGGCTCAACTAGTCGAAGAATCACTGTACCATCTATGCGCTCGAGCCGCTCCTTGAAGTGCCGCGACAGCAGAAAGAGATACTGCGCATCCCGGGTTAATGGCGAATGGAAATCGCTGTATGACTCTTGGCCGGGGGTGCCGATCTGATAATAGCTGACCAGAGCGTCAGCATCTGACTTCTTTTGCAGCAACTGGTAAGACGCCGCCATGTAGACCGCTGCCAGATCGGACTTCCAGTCTTTGGCGTAATCCTTCTCCAGACCGGTCTGCAAGTTCACCAGGTAGTTGGTAGTCACTTCACCCATGCGCGTCAGAAGATACAGGGCATAGGCCCGCACCCGCGCTTCTTCAAGACCGGTGGCTGGTTGGCCGACATAGTTGTTCAAAAATGCCCGTCCGCGCTGCAGCATATCATCGGGGACGGCATATCCGAGCTGCTGCGCCTCGATCAGAAAATGCATGACGTAAACCGACGGAAACTCGGCCACGGTACTCCCGCCGGGCCAGAAACTGAAGCCGCCATCGGCCAGCTGACGCTGACGCAATTTCAAGATGAGATGATCAAACCGCGCCCGGTTATTCTTCGCATCCAGGGCAAAGGCCGGGTGACTCATCAGGCCGATTAGCGGGAACACCTGACTGACCACCTGCTCGGTGCAACCATGTGGAAAGTGCTCCAGATAGGAGGAAAGTCCAGTAACCAGAACCAGCGGGCTGGCCGAAGCGGAGGCTTTCTGCTCGGCCAGATCAGGATAGAGCAGACGGCTTATAGGCAGTTCAGCCTCGCCATCTTTTGCAAAACCGCTGTCAAAGCTCGAATAATAGGGCATCGGCGGTCGGATGCTGAGGCTGGTCGAGCGGCGTCCTTCCTCTCCGGCGCCAGAAGCGATGAACTTCAGGTCGGCGGCACCGAGCAGCCCCTTGACCTTGACCTGAAACTCGGCGGTCTTCTCGGCCCCTTCACTAAT
>DDWE01000155.1 GCA_002345625.1 Desulfuromonadaceae bacterium UBA2294
CGGAGGAGGAATAATCTCGGGGGGGGGAGCAATCGGTTGCGGAGGAAGGCAGCCGGCAAGAAGCAGCAAAAACAAAAAAGCGGAAAAAAGTGCGCCACTCAAATTTCGCGACAAGACAGAGGCATCCTGAAAAAAGGCATGACAACGCATCGATATCAAAAAAACATCCTTTTCCTTTGCTGCACGCAGCGGTTGTCGATGGCGGGCTAAATCCGACCTGATGGCCACAAAGTCGAACCTGTACGTGGTTCACTGGTGCTGCAATACCGACTCAACAGACCAACCTGTATAAATTTAGCACAAAATGCGCCAAAATATGGGGCAATTTATATAAGTTCCGGGGTTGAGGTAAAGAGATGACCCATAGACCACCACGGTGCAGACACACGTTTGAGAAATACGGCATAACTCCCCCCGGTCACAAGATACCCGTTGCGCTGATTGACAGCGAAAAAACGCGGAGGTATGTTGACGGTTCCAGACACACCCCAAAAACCGGCCATGCCGACCCGGCCAACGAACAGGATCATGACGGAAACTCCTGCAGTAAAGCTTGCCACCCGCCTGGTCTTACTAAGTGTTCTGGCGACCGGTATGGGGCAGTCGATGACCTTTGCCCTGCTGGCGCCGCTGGGACGTGAAGCCGGGTTCAGCGTCGTCCAGATCGGGACGGTCATTACCTGCTCATCCCTGATGTTCACCCTGTCCAGCCCTGTCTGGGGTCGGACCTGTGATCGCTGGGGACGCCGTCCGGTTCTGCTTATCGGTCAGTTCGGCTACGCCTTCGGTGTGCTGCTGTTTGCCGCCACGTTTTCGACAGGAATGAGTGGGCTACTCGCCGCAGGTCTCTTTTACCCCCTGGCCATCGGGTCGCGGGTGCTTATGGCCCTACTGATGTCGGCCGCCCCCAGCGCCGCCGCGGCCTATATCGCGGACACCACCAGCGCCGCCAAACGCACAGCAGGGATGGGCCGCCTCGGCGCCGCCCGCACCCTCGGCGCGATTCTCGGACCCGCCGTCGGCGGCGCCCTGGCTGTCTTCGGCTTGCTGACCCCGCTCTACTGTGCCGGTGGCATTGCCATGATCAGCGCACTGGCCCTGGCGGCCGTAGTACGCGAACCGGTCAGACGCATCACACCCGGTGTGAAAAGAGCGCGCCTGAAGCTCTTCGACCGCCGCTACTTCCCGTTCATCCTGGTCGGGTTTGTCACCTTCCTCGGCTTTTCGATGATGAGTCAGACCATCGGCTTCTATTTTCAGGACCGCTTTCACCTCGACGGTCCGGCCACAGCCCAGATTCTCGGTCTTGGACTGATGGTCTCGGCCGGAGCCTCCTTGCTGGCACAGGCCCTGCTGGTACAACGGTTACGGCTTACCCCGCCTCAGCTATTGAAGTCGGGGCTACCACTCTTGATCGTCGGCTTCGCGTTGCTCCCCGTGGCTGACAGTCAGCCGTTGCTGGTCGCAATAATGGGGATTATCGGCCTTGGAATGGGGTTGATCGGACCTGGATTTACTGCCGGAGCCTCGTTGGCCGTTGGCCCTGACGAACAGGGTGCCGTTGGCGGGCTGGTCTCCGCCTGCCCCTCCAGCGGTTTCGTCCTCGGCCCACTGGTCGGCACCGCCCTGTACCAGTATTCACCGACTTTGCCCTACCTCTGCGCCGGAGCCCTGATGGTGCCGCTGCTCATTTACGCCAGCCGCATTCAGTTTCGCCCCGATCAAACTGAAAACCCCTGATCAGGATCAAGGGTTGTTCAAGGATTGTCAAATGTCGCAACACGAACGGGACCGGCTTCCACACCCTGTCTCCCTAATTGACTCCGTACTGACTTTTCAGGGCCATCAAAAGCGGGAAGGAACCGAAGCGTTGCTTCAATCTTTACAGGAGCGCGAAACCTATGAAGGCTAACGCTTCTCCGTCGCCCGGGCACAATCGATACACACCAAAGTAGCAGGATCAGCCAGCAATCTCCCGGGTGAAATATCCTCATCGCAGGTGACACAGTAGCCATAATCACCTGAACGGAGGCGGGCCAGAGCAGTGTGGATACGCTGGATCTCCTGTTCGTTGCGACGGGCCGTAGCCTGAGCCATGGCCTGCTGCTGCAGAGCGTCCATGCGCGACAGTCGGCCGACTTTGGCCTGATCAAGCTCGACCGGCGCCCCCCCCTGACGCAATGCCGCACGCCCCTGTTCAATGCTAACGAGACGCTCATTAAGCAACCGTTTAAATTCATCCAGATTCAGATCATCGCCCATAACTGTTACCGCCTTCAGAAGACAGGGGAAAGGCCCTGCGCCTATTTATCAGTTGACAACGACAGGATTACTACGCTAAATCAGTGACTTCCATCTACAGCTGCTGAGCATAAAGGTCACAACGCATCGCAGATGCGACCCACGTGGGCTGACATGCCCTTTAGTACCACGTCAAGCGAATTAAAATCTATGCAGCAGTTACAGCCCGACCATATCAGACTTTCGCGACGCCAGCTCTGCCAATCAGGGTTTCTGGCACTGGCCAGTCTGGCGATCCCCCCCTCGTTGCTGGCCATGAGCCTCAATCAGATTCTGCCGGCACGTCAACTCTCCTTTTTCAACACGCATACTGGCGAAAAATTGCAGCACATCGACTATTGGGCCAAAGGGGACTACCAGCTCGACGCGCTGGGCGCCATTGACCACATCCTTCGCGACCATCGTAGCGGCGAGATCACCCGGATCGACTACCGGCTGCTCGACCAGCTCTGGCTCCTCAATCACCGACTCGACAACCGCCACCCCCTGCATGTCATCTCCGGCTACCGATCGGCACAAACCAATCGGAAACTCCGTAAGACCGGCGGTGGCGTCGCCAAATACTCCCTGCACATGGATGGCCGAGCCATCGACCTCCGCCTGCCGAACCGGGAACTGACGGCTGTTCACCAGGCCGCCATCGACCTCCACCAGGGCGGAGTCGGCTACTATCCCGATTCGCAATTCATCCATCTCGATACGGGGGCGGTACGCCACTGGAGTGGTGCATAGCAGTTCTTCACCCGGCACGGCTCCCGCGACCTCTCCACTTCACTTGCCCCCCCCCGGCAACGTTCACGGCATGACCATCGCCGTATGTTGCAAAGAGCAACCGTTCGGTGCGCGATTAAGTGCCTGGCGCAACTCACGATCCCGCCCGTAAACATCTTTACGAAAATTGATCTGCCCGGCATCATCCACCCAGGCCGTCAAATAAAAGATATGCACCGGCAACGGTTGTTTCAGATAGAGCTGCTGCGGCTCCGGCCGCTCCATCGCCGTTTTGATCTGTGCCGCGTCCCACCCCTGATCAGCAAGAAGGTAACGTGCCAGTTTCACCGGCTGTTTGAACCGGATACAGCCGGAGCTGAACTGACGATCACGACGGGTGAACAACCACCGTTCATTGGTATCGTGCAGGTAGATGGCATGTTCGTTCGGGAAGATGAACTTGGCCCGGCCAAGCGGGTTCCATGGCCCGGGCTGCATCCGCAACAGACCGGGGAAGGTATCGGCATCGACCGTATCCCAATCAATGGTTTCCGGATCGATGAGCGTCTGCTTGTCCCAGGCGACGATCTCGTAATGATGCTGCCCGATGTAGGCCGGATCGACCTTGATCAGCGGGAGTTTATCTTCGGCCAGAACGGTCGGTGGCACATACCAGTAAGGGGAAAATTCGACATAGGTCATCCGGGCGGAGAAGATCGGGGTTTTGCGGTAACGGTTCCCGACCACAACCGGCATCGACAGCACGGTCCGCCCCTGGTCGATCACACTGGCGCTGAAATCGGCTACATTAACCTGCAGATACTTCTGACCGAGATCGCGCGGCAGCCAGCGCCAGCGTTCCAGGTTCAGCTCGATCTGCCGCACCCGCTCCGACACCGGTACATTCAGGGCCGCCAGGGTCCCCGGCCCCAGAATTCCATCGGCAGAGAGCCCATGTCGTCGTTGAAAACGCCGCAACGCCTCAACATCGGCCTCTGTCATGGTCAGGGAATCACCAACAGGGAGCGCGACCAGATCACCCATGAGCAGCAGACTGGTTCGCAGTCGCGCAACCCGTTTGTCTGTCACACCAAGACGCAGTGTCGCACCGGCAGGTATCGGCGGCCAACCACCGAATGCTTCGATCGCCCGGTAGCGCTCCAGCACCCGACGCAACGACAGGTAGGCGTCGTGCTTCGGCTGATAGGGTTGCAGCAATTCATCAAGCTCTTCAGCACGAGCCGTAACACTGACGAGCTCGACCAGATTGACCGTTTCGCCGTTGACACCCCAGCTATCCTGTACCGCATCGAACTGAACACGCTCTTCAACCAGGTGTCGGGCATAGTGAAAAAGGGCATCGGTCAGCAGCAGGTCGTACCAGCCACTCCACCTTAACATGGGCAGGGTGTAATCCTGCTCATCAAGGGTGAAGTAGCTGAGCAGGTTCTCAAAAAATGTCAGGTGATAAGAACTGTCACAGCGGCCAATATCTCGACTCTTTTCCAGTCGGGCCAACACGACGCGGATGCAGGCCCGGCCCCCACTGTCGTCCGTGCTCCAGAGCGGCTCATACCCTCTATCGGCATAAAACTGCATCAACTCATCTGGCATCAGGACCGACTCGGCAGCAATCTGGAGATCAGGCCGATCATTGAGCTGACTGATGATGGTCATCAAAGTAGCCGGCATCGATTCCGGCGCAATCCCGGCCAACGACTGGATTGGCAGCGCGGAAAGAGTCAGGCAGCTTAACAGGAAAATCAGCAACCAGCGATTCGGCATCGACACACACCTTTGCCCTGATGAAAAAAGCATAACCGATTCCACTGCCAGCGCGTGGATTAACCCACACATATCATTTTCACAAAACCTGTGTCAGGCCCGAAATTCAAAAACTGCCGATAATTCTGCAATAAACCACAGTCCGACCGAATCGACCGGCAACGTCGAGGTGATAATTTTCCCGATCCGGAACAGCCACCTGCATCTACGGGAGGGAGACAATCAGCGTTAACGTCGATGGCACGGCCAAAGACTGGAATATGCTCGATAGCCGGGAGTTGACTCACGGCTATAAGGTCAACGACGATGAAGACCGGTAGCACCCGCGCGAGTTCGACACGCATGCGGATTAAATGATAGGCAGAGAAGAGCCGGTCCGAGCTGTCCGTATAAGCCCGGTCGATGCGATTTTACATGCGAGAGGACGGGTGTTTTATGGCCGCACACCCTGCCGGAGGACCTCGATCATGGCCGCGTGAATCAGCCCGTTGCTCGCTACAGTTTCACGGCTGTAGATATCGAGTCGACCGCCATCGAAGTTACCGACCATGCCTCCGGCTTCGACCACCAGCAGCTGTCCGGCCGCGACGTCCCAGGGCTTGAGTTTCATTTCCCAATAACCGTCGAATCGTCCGGCGGCGACACAGGCGAGGTCAAGGCTGGCGGCGCCCGGGCGGCGGCAGGCCTGGGCGGCCTGCTGGAAATGGACGAAATGATCGTAGTTGTTGGCTGCGGTCTGTTTGCGGTTATACGGAAAACCGGTGGCGAGCAGGGACTGGTCGAGCTGTGCAACAGCTGAAACCTGCAAACGCCGATCATTAAGATAGGCCCCCTCCCCTTTTTCTGCCACGAACAGCTCGCCATTACAGGGGTTGTAAACCACCCCGACCTGCACCTCCCCCTCAATTTCAAGGCCGATGGAGACCGCAAACCAAGGGAAGCCATGGGCGTAGTTGGTGGTGCCATCCAGGGGGTCAATAATCCAGCAGTGACTGCGCCGGCCGCGACCGTAGTCGCCCTCTTCAGCGAGGATATCGTGCTCCGGGCAGTGCTGGCGCAACAAACTGACGATGGCCGCCTCGGCCGCCTCGTCGGCTTCAGTCACCAGATCGACCGCCCCCTTGTGGCTGACACGCAGTGCCGTGCCGAACTTGGCCATCAGCACCGAACCGCCGGCTCGAGCAGCAGTTATGGCGACATCACGCCACATCCTTATCTCCAGTCAGCACCTTGGTCTGGTCGTGCCAGAACTGCACGGCGCCAATCACCCCGAGGGGGATGGTGAAAAACTGCAGGAGGGGAATCGCCAACAGGCAGACAGCACCGAAACCAAAACCTAGGGAGGCCAGCTTGCGTTCGCGGATAAATCGCCGCTGATCGGCAAAAGTTTGTTGGCGCCGGGAAAAGATGTAACCGGTATAATCAACCACCAGAAAAAAGGCGGTCCAGATCAACGACAGGGCGCTGTAGAGTAGCGGCCCGATGGCTGGCAGCAGAAAAAGAAACAGCAACAGCAGCAGTCCGCCGAGAAAAACGGCGACTTTTAACACTTCATCGAGCAGGGCGTGCAAGCTGTCACGTAAAAAACTGCTCCCGGCGGCCGCCTCGTGGCGGACACCGGTAAGAATTGCCTCTGCCTTCTCCGACAGAATGTCGTTAAAGGGCGACGCAATAAGATTGCCGATGATGGCAAAGAGGAAGAAAACCAGCAGGGCCGTGACCAGCACCGTAATCAACCAGAGAAAGTATTTCAGCACCGGCCACCACCAGGCACTGGTCTCCGGGGTCATGGAGGCGAGAAGGGCATCGAAGCGATCAAGACCAAACCAGACCGCCAGACAAAAAACGATCAGGTTGATCAGAAACGGGATGACGACATAGATCAGCAGCCGCGGGTTTGCAATCAGCAGATGCCCGGCTCGAAACGGATAGGCGAAACCCTGGGCAAAACCAACAACCGGTGCCTTCATAGTCTGCTCCTGTGTAAAAATCAGGGGAAAATCAGTCGAAACTTGAAACCGGCGACCTCAATCTGGTCGCCGTTTTTCAACGGCATGGCATCCTTGACCTCCTGACCGTTGAGCCGGATGCGACTCTTCTTCTCCGGCGGAATCAGGCCATAACCTGAACGGTCGCGGGAGATATAACAGCCAACCTTCGGAGCCAGAAACCCCTGCAGGTGCACCTCGGCCAGTTCATCCTTGCCGATCAAGGTCAGGCAACTGGTCAGCTCGTAGCTCGACTGATCGGTCGAGCCGGCAAGAACTTCGAGCTGGCCAGGGGGACCGCTGGGGACAGGCTCCTCCTGCGGCTCGGTGCGGGCCAGGCGTTCACGCTGACGCGGCGTATCGAGAATCATCGTCTTGTCAAGCTGCAGCTCTTCCAGCCCGACGGTGTCACTGTCGATCTCGGCATCGAGGAAGACCAGGGTATGTTTGCCGATGGTGATAATGTCGTTGTCGGCCAGCGCCCATTTGCCGATCTTACGGTCGTTAACGAAGGTACCGTTAGTACTTCCAAGATCTTCGACAAAGTAGTGACCGAGCTGGCAGATGATGTGGGCATGGTAGTTGGAGACTGCCAGGTTGTCGACCTGCAGGTCGTTTTTCAGATTACGGCCAATGGTGATCAACTCCTTGTTCGAATCGATCACTTTCAGCAACTCGTCGTTGAATTTCAGTAGCAGACGGGGCATGTTACTCTCCTTTTCGTAAAGACTTTATTCGCCTGATCTCAACGTTCGACAAACACCAACACGACCGTAATATTATCGCGACCACCGTTGCGGTTGGCCAGTTCGACCAGTACCCGGCAGCCATCTTCAGCTGATGCGGCCGTCTGCACAACGGTCCGTATCGTCGATTCCTCGACCATGCCGGTCAGGCCATCACTGCAGAGCAGATAGCGGTCGCCCGGTTCGACCTCAAGAACATCCGTGTAGGGCTCGGGGAGAGTCTCGCCTCCCAGCACCATAGTAAGAATATGCTCGGCGCCGGGAAACAGGGTGGTGGCTCCGAGTCGGCGCTGCTCGCTGGCGAGATTGTGGTCGAGGGACAATAGCTCCAGGGCACCGCCGCGCAGGCGATAGGCACGGCTGTCACCGACATTGGCGACGATCCCGCTACGACCATGCTGCCAGAAGGCCACCACGGTACTCGCCATCCCTTTCTTTGCCGGATCGGACTGGGCGGCCGTGCGGATGTCATTGTGAACCTGGCAAATTGCCGTCATCAGGGCACGGGCCGGATCGGGCTCGTCTATTTGAGCCCGGGTCAAAGCCGCGACCAGCCCTTCCGTCGCCAGATGGCTGGCGACCTCGCCGGCGGCGTGGCCACCGACGCCATCGGCAACGACATACAAACCTTCGGCCGCATCAATCAGGAAGGCGTCCTCATTGTTTTCGCGGCGCCGACCAAGATCGGTCAGGCCACTGGCAGAATTATGCATGCGCGACCTCATCGCATCTTTGCCCGGCAAGCGCGTAGCGCCTGCTCCACTTCGGCCGCAGTCTTGTAGCGACGACTGACAGCCTTGCTCAACAACTTAGTGACGATGTCAAGACAGCAGGCAGACAACTTTTTAGGTGCCCGTTCGGCCAGCGGGGCATAATCGCCATTGCTGATGCTGTACATCAGGGCCCCGAGGTTTTCACCGGTAAACGGCTTCTCGCCACAAAGCAACTCGTAGCAGACCACGCCGAGGGAGAAAAGATCAGACCGGCCATCGACCTTCTTTCCGGCAACCTGCTCCGGCGACATGTAGCTCGGGGTCCCAAGGACGACCCCGGTCTGGGTCTGCGAGGCACTGACCACACGGGCAATGCCAAAGTCGGTGACTTTGATCCGGCCATCTGGCAAGAGCATGATATTGGACGGCTTGATGTCACGGTGCACAACCTCATGTTCATGTGCGTAATCAAGGGCCGCGGCGATATCGGCAGCAATGCGCAGCACCTCCGCCGGGGCGAGCAGTTTATCTCGCTGACAATGCGCCGCCAGAGTATCGCCGGGCAGAAATTCCATCGCCATGTAGGCGAGATCGTGCTCTTCACCTGCATCATAAATGGTGACAATGTTGGAATGGTTGAGACGACCGGCCGCTTCTGCTTCGCGAAAAAAACGGGCCTTGATCTCACCGACCTGCTGTGCCTCAAGATTACGGAAGTTAAGGGTCTTGATCGCCACGTCACGATTAATCTTCGGGTCGCGCCCGAGATAGACCGTCCCCATTGCCCCCTGGCCGAGTTCCCGCAGAATCTCGTAACGGCCGAGCGTCGGTCGTGTCTGTCCGTTACCCAGAGCCAGACCGGTATCCCGGCCACTGCCCAGAACAACGGTCTGTTCGGACTGCTGCAAGCTGGCAAGACGATTCCTGACATCCTTGAACGAACCGGCGGTGAGGATATGCAGGTAGACCGCTTCAGCCTTGTTGAACATCCGTTTACGCTCAAAATCGAGCGCCAGGTTGTAGAGTAGTTCACGCACCGAGACATTACGAACCGGGCACTGCAAAAATTTATCGAAGGCCATGTCGAGCATCCCCTGCCCCTGGAGGGAGAGCCCAAGGAGCTTGAGGTCGTCATAGTTGCGCGCGGCATGACCACCGGAGCGGGACAGAAGAGTTAACCCGCTGCCGACCAGTACCAGGATGACCGCCGGCACCGGATGAAACCAGAGCCCCTGCGAAACCAGCAAAACGGCGATGATTGCCAGCCAGCTGAACAGGAAAAAGAAAAAAAGCAGCAGCCCGAGTCGCAACGAAATCCGCGGGATGATCAGAACCAGAAAAATCCCGAGATAAAGGACAATGGCCGCTTCCAGCAAAAAAGCCCAATGCGGCCGATACAGCGTTGTCGCTGATAACAGATCGGCAACAATGGCAGCGGTCACCAGTAGACTCTCCGGTCCCTCCGCCCGCTCAAGACCAAACACAACCGCTTTGCCCTGCAATGCCGCTGCTGGCAGGCGACCATTGACCAGGTCGACGTAAGAGTAGACCGGTAGCTGGCCCAACCTTTGAGGATTGACCCTGATTCCAAACCCCTCTCCTGCGTTGAGCCGACTCCCGGCAAGGAAAAGACGATCGCCATTGAGACGCAGTTCAGCGTCAGGCGCGATCTGCTGCCTTGCGAGCTGTAGGGCGAAAGACGGCAACAAACGATTATGGTCACTCACCGGTACCAGCAGGTCAAAAGTACCATCGGCTCGAAGGGGCCCAAGGCCACCGCTGGCTGCGGCTGATTTCACCAGACCAGCGTAGCTCTCCTGAACGCCGACAGTATGCGACGACTGTGCGGACGCGGCAAAGGGATTGTGCAGGGCTGCAAGGCGCTCCTGCCAATAGAGGGTCGGCGTATTGATCGTCAGCGCGTCGATCAGAAGGGGCGCGCCGGCAAGAGGGGCATGGGCAGAGATTCGCCAGGGCAGCACCACGTTCCCGGCCGTCACCAGTGCCTCCTGCAGTTGACGATCACCGTCGATGTTCTGCGCCATGTCGAGCAAAGAGTGCTTTATAGGCTCCGTCTCGGGAGTCACCGGTAAAGTGTCGGCCAGAGTCTGCAATCCGGCCAGGCCCGAATTCCATTCCCGCGCAGGGAAATAGAGTTGGAGTCCGATGCTGCGCGCGCCGGACGCCGCCGCGGAGCGAACACCCTCGGCGAGCAGGGTGCGCGGCCAGGGCCATTCACCAACCTGTTTCAAACTGGCCGAGTCGATGGCGACGACCACCACCGGCGCGGGTGCCGGCTCAGTACGGAGGCGACAGTACTGGGCAAAAAATACCGACTCGAACCCCGCCGGCAATGACACCTCCCGGAGCACACCCAGAAGAATCAGAACCACGAGGCCCAGACGCCAGAGGCCGATAGAGAACAGGAATGTGAACAGACGCTGCATTGGAGAAACAACCCCGTCGTGGGTCATGCGGCCACGTGCTAATATTCAACAAAAACGAGCCAGAATAAATGTGACGACTATAGCACAGCCTGACGGCAAACCGGCAACCGAATCACACCCCTTGCACACCGACACAAATCTCCGCTATGATCGCAGCCGTATCTGTCCCTAGCCGTAGCCGGGAGGGGTCATGCAAAAGCTCAATCTGCGCGTTCCATTGCCTTCTTGTGTCGTCGACAAGAAACTGGTCAACCAGCTTGAAAGCTTCCTGCTGGTCAATACCCCACGCCTGCTGAAAAAGGAGCTCTCGCAGATGATGGGGCTCTATGACCTGAAATCCCCCGCCTCCCTCATCACCTACGCCATAAACATCAGCGAGAAGACACAGATCCACCAACTCGACAGGGTTAAACAGTTCAAGCCTGACTGCTTCGACCCAAAAACCAAGGGGCTGTCGATGAAACTCAAGATCGGTCGTCCGGAAATTCTTGACATCACCCTGCTCTTTCCTGCCAACGGTGCACCCACCCTGACGATCAGCACGGTCAGCGAAGGAGTCAAGCCGCTTTGTCCGCGCATCGCTGACCAACTGATAAGTCTTTTTGCCGGCTGGAAAAACCGTAACTATCTGGTTTCGCGCCCCGCTTTCCGAACGCTCATTGTCGTTATCCCCCCGGCACTGGTCACCACAGGAGGGCTCTATCTCGGTGGCGACAGTTATATCATTACGGTTGCCCAGGGCTGGCTGTTGATCATCAGCGCCTGTCTCGCCTTCAATCTGTTTCGACTCTTCCCACAGGTGAGTTTCCAGACCCGCAGCATGATCAACCTGAAAAAAATCGCCGCCTTGACCTTTTTTGCCTTCAACATCGCCCTGATACTCGCCTACACCGGCCTGCTCTATCTCAACCTTAACCTGATAAAGTGGCCCTTTTAAAGCGATACGACAGTCCCCTTTTCGGCCGGAAGCGATACCGACACCAGGCCGCTCAGCAGCCACCGACCCAGCATAACTGTCAACCAGAGAAACCCCACCGGCAGCAGCACAGAATTCAGCAGAAAAACAACGATAATTGTCAGCAACTGCTCGATTAATCGGCCAAAATGAGCCTTCATCACCTCAAGTTGACGCTGTAAATTCGCGGCATCGGTTAAACGTTGAGCGTTCTCTTTGAGCCGGTTAAAAAAACCGCCATCAGGCGTCGCGCCACTTACAGCCGGCAGGGGGTTAATCGTTTGCAACAACGCGTTTCCCTGCTCAAATTCACCAATGGCTGCCGTATAAGGCATGGCAAGGAAACGGTTATAGAGCTGATCATTGCACCAGGCGGTGACGGGAACACAAAAGCGCAGCAGTAGAGCCAACAGAAGCAGACGAGATCCGAGACGAACGGCCAGACGACGATTTCCCCATGGCCACCAGATTCCGGCCAGAAGCACCAGAAGCGCCGGAACCAGGACCAGATAGAGGCTGAACCAGGGGACCATCTCCAACAGAATTTTCTGCACGCCCAGAGAGACCAGGCTTAGCAGCATAATCCAGGAAAACCGTTCAACCATGTCGTTGAGCGGATCGAGGGCTTCGCCGATTGCGATGGTCATGCCGACACCTGCCGGTGCGACATCGAGCTCACTCCCCTGGATGACCGAGATGATAGCATTGGCGGTCCGTGCCAGAGCAAAAGCGACCAGAGCCCGCTTGAACGACGCATCGACATAATCGGCACCGGAGGCATCCGCAGCCCTGAACAGGTGCGACTGAAAGACACTATGGTTCAGTGGCGGCAGGAACACCGCCAGTAACAAAAAGAGCAAAACGATTGTTGTCAGTGTTCGCCAGACAGTCTGTTGAGTCACGATACCCTCCTCGCCGCTTTTTTTAGTCGGCAGACAAACCCACGGGGACTCATTCTAGCACAATCCAGCCACCGACTAATGTCACCCCTCGACACAGATCGGAAAATACCCTTGCCTGCGCAAAGCGATTCACCTATACTACAACCAGTTTGGAAAGCTCTCTGCCCTGCCCGTGAGGCTACAATGCCCACACGGAATGTCTTTTGAAAGGGATGACGTCGTAAAGCGTGGTGTGCATGCCCGTCTTCGTAACGGGAAGCCTGAAGCGCACACAAGTTATCCCACCTTGCTGGCCGTCGATGTGTGGCCGCGAGCCCACGACAGGCGTGGAGAGCACGATCTTTAAGGCGCCGCTTAAACGGCGCCTTACTGTTTGTTCAGTCAGGACATCCCATGGCCGCATCAGATATCCGCAGACTCCACATCGCCGATCGCGAAATTGTTCTCGTCGGCACCGCCCATGTCTCCCAATCCTCTATCGATACGGTCCTTGGCGTCATTGAAGAAGAGACCCCCGACTGCGTCTGCGTCGAGCTCGACTCCCAGCGGCTGACGGCGCTGCGCGACAGTCGCCACTGGGAATCACTGAATATCTATCAGGTGGTCAAAAACGGTCAGGCACCATTTCTGATGGCCAACCTCACCCTCGCCTCATTCCAGAAACGGATGGGATTGCAGACCGGCGTACGCCCTGGTGCCGAATTGGCGGCCGCGGTTGAATGCGCCGAGTCAAAAGGGATTACGGTCGAACTGGTCGATCGCAACATCCGCACCACTCTCCTGCGGGCCTGGCGTAAAACCGGCTTCTGGAAAAAGATCAACCTGTTTTCAGTAATGTTCGCCAGCCTGTTCGAAGAACATAAGATCAGCGAAGAGGAACTCGACCGGTTACGCGAGAACGACACCCTCTCGGCGATGCTTGAAGAACTCGGCGAGCTGTTGCCGTCAGTCAAGGGAATTCTGGTCGACGAACGCGACACCTACATGGCTCACTACATTCGCTGCGCCCCTGGACACAAGACTGTGGCCGTGGTCGGTGCCGCTCACCTGCCGGGAATTGCAGCACAAATCCTGCATCCTATCGATGCAGCGCATCTGGCAGAGATCGACAGTATCCCGGCCAAATCCGGCTTTTCCAAAGTCGTCCCATGGCTTATCCCCGGTGCCGTCATAGCATTGTTTATCGTTGGCTTCTCTGCCGGCGATACGCAGCAGCTCAAGGAAGCGGCTGTTGCCTGGGTTCTGGCCAACGGCCTGTTCTCGGCCCTCGGCGCCCTGCTCGCCCTCGGCCACCCTCTGACTATAGTCACCGCTTTTGTCGCAGCGCCTATCACATCCCTGAACCCGACCATTGGTGCCGGCATGGTGACCGGCGTTGTTCAGGCGATGGTTGTTGCCCCGACTGTGCGGGATCTGGAGAAAGTCACCGACGACCTGACCTCCCTGAGCGGCTGGTGGCGCAACCGCACCACCCGGGTGCTGCTGGTTTTTTTCTTCTCTTCCATCGGCTCGGCAATCGGCACCTTCGTCGCCTTTGGCTGGTTAAAGGATCTTTTTTAAGCCCATTCAGATCAATCTTTTTGCTCTGACCGATTACCACAACAAAAAACGGGCCGG
>DDWE01000147.1 GCA_002345625.1 Desulfuromonadaceae bacterium UBA2294
TCGGTTGGTGCGGTGTCTGTTTTGCCCTTTCGGTTTTGATCCTTCGAATTTGACTCACCCAAACGTTGCCTCTTATGACCCTGCATAGTCAGCGACGGTAACCGTGTAGAAGGGTCGCAAAGCCATCTGGAGCTTGATATCACAGTTGGAACACTTTGCAGCGCAGATGATTGCATCTACGATTCGTTACGAAACATGCCCTCCGCAAGGAGAACGCGTTTTTCTGCTTACTCTTTTGTCGCATGACACAAAAGAGTAAGGCGGCGTCGGGGGCCGCGCTTGTCTCGGCGTAGCCCTGGCGAAGACGGAACCCCCGGGTTCTGATTTAAAGTTTGTGGATTGAACGGCTGGGAACCCGGCGGTTTGCAGCCTACGGTTTTCTGGAATGTACTTGGTTGAGGAGGGGGACTCAATGGAGCAGATTCGATTCAAGGTCGGCCTCGCCTGCGGCAGAAGTATTTTGGCTGATTGCGCGGATCAACTCCAGGCCGGGAGTGCCGAGACTCCAGCGCAGGGTGTAGATGGTTTCGTTGTCATATTCGGCCGTCTGGTCAAAATCCTCATGCAGGGGGACGTCGGCCTCAAGCAGCAGATCATCCCCCTCCCAGCCGGCGACGCTGACCCAGCCCGGATACGGGTCGAGAGTCCCCAGATAGTCAATATCGTTATCTGCGGCCAGTCCGGCTGTGTTGTAAATGTCGAGCAGCGGGTGTCCTTCACCGGACGACTCGACAGCCATAATCCGACCGGAGGGGGAGAAACTGAAGGATGAAATCTGCGCCCCCATGGCACCGACGCTGACGGTTTGCAACCCTCAGTCCTGAAACAGATACCAGTGAGGATAGTTGAAGTCGGGTTGCAGGTAGCACAGGTGGGTCTGCCCGGCAAACGGGACGCTCTGGCAATGGAAGGCCTCCGCCATGGGCGTGGCCGGCGGTGGCGGCGGACAACAGCTCATCAGGGTGGCAGATGCCAGGATAGCAAGCGTCATTCGAAACAGGTTCACAGCGGATCTCCAGAGTCGAAAGGGGGCAACGGCACACCGGGCGGAATCTCGTGTCCTGATGGTGCAGAGCCTTATCTATAAGAACGAACCAAACCGGACACTAGCCGATTTTTATCTGGATAACAACTCCCCGGCACGTCAATGTAACCAGTATCGATAGAGTAAAAACGGTCGTGTCCATCACTTTCTTACGGCCGCAACCTTCTGTTTACGGCTGCGTTGTGGTGAATGAATGTTAAAGCGGGTGAAAAGTATGTCGTGATTAGGTACAATCAAAAACTCTGTCCACAATCTGAATTAACATCTGCCGAAAGCTGAATCATGGCCGACCATCAGTTTCTTCTCGACCTGCTGATCCTCCTTGCCCTTGCGTTGTTCAGCGGGCTGCTTTTTACTCGTCTGCGCTTGTCGCCGATTGTCGGTTATCTGGCGTCGGGGATGATCGCCGGCCCGTTTGGCCTGCATCTGATCCAGAACGTACACGAGGTCGAATCGATCTCAGAGTTCGGTGTCATCCTGCTGCTGTTCACCATCGGCCTCGAATTCTCCATTTCACGCCTGCTACGTCTTAAACATCTGCTCCTCGGCGGCGGTCTGGCGCAGATGCTGATCTGCATCGCTGCCTTCATCGGCCTTGCGACCCTGTTCGGTCTCGAACTGAAAGCGGCGATCCCTCTGGCCATGGCGTTGGCGCTCTCATCGACCGCCATCGTCCTTAAGCTGCTCAGCGAGCGCGGTGAGATTGACAGTGCTCATGGCCGCATGGCGCTGGGCATCCTGCTGGCGCAGGATTTGGCGGTGGTCTTCTTTCTCGTCGCCCTGCCGCTTCTGGCCGGGCAGAATTTGACCTTCCCCCTGTGGGAGATTGGCAAGGTGGGACTGCTGCTTGGTGGGCTGCTGCTCTTCTCTCGCTATCTGCTGCAGCCGATGCTATCGGCCATCCTCAAGGCGCGCTCGCAGGAGCTGTTCCGACTCACCATCCTCGCCCTGATTCTGGTCACCGCCTGGTTGACGGCCGAGGTCGGCCTGTCGCTGGAACTCGGGGCTTTTCTGGCCGGTCTCGCCCTGGCCGAATCGCCCTACGCCCATCAGGCGCTGTCGGATATTCTGCCGTTTCGCGACACCTTTCTCGCTATCTTCTTCGTCTCCATCGGCATGCTGGTCAATCTGGATCTGGTCGTCGAGCAGTGGCCGCTGGTTTTGATCGCGACTCTGATCGTTTTTCTGGTCAAGTTCGGTGCGGCGGCCATTGCGACCAAAGTCTGCCGATATCCGCTGCGTATTGCGCTACTTACCGGCCTGCTGCTGTTCCAGGCCGGCGAGTTCTCCTTTGTCTTTCTCAAGGCGGCGACCAGCCTGGAGCTGTTGCCGGAGAATGTTTATCAGGTGACTCTGGCGGTGATTGCCTTGACCATGATCGCCACGCCAGTGATCGCCGGCCAGGCCGAGAAGTGGGCAGCGGGTCTGGCGGCCCTGTTCGGCCAGCCGCTCGGACAGATGCACCCGGAGATGCAGGAGAAGACCGCCAATCTCACCGGACACGTGCTGATCGGCGGCTACGGTCTCTCCGGCCGTAACGTTGGCCGCATTCTGAAGCGGTTCGATATCCCGCATCTGTATGTGGAGCTCAATGCCAAGAATGTGACAGAAGGCAGGAGTGGCGGCGATTTCGTCGTCTATGGTGATATCACCTCGGGCGAGGTGATGCATGAGCTTGGTATCGAGCGCGCCCGCGCCCTGGTGTTGGCGATTAATGATCCGGCCGCCCTTGCGCGGACCATCGGCATCGCCCGTCAAACCAACCCGGAGCTTTATATCCTCGCTCGCACCCGCTACGTCGCCGAGCTCGAACATCTGCGCCGGCTCGGCGCCGACGAGGTGATCCCCGACGAGTTCGAGGCCAGTCTGCAGCTTGGTGCCAACCTGATGCGCCACTTTGCCCGCAGCGAGGGGCGCATTCTGCATCTTTTGGCCGAGATGCGTCAGGAGCACTACCGCTCCATGGTACATGCCGATGAAGCGCCGACCCACGGCCTGTCGGTGCTCGAAGGTGGCCAGCTCGAATACCGGGCGGTCCCCGACGATTCACCGAGCCTCGGCGCCAGCCTCGCAGAGATCGACCTGCGCAACCAGACCGGCGTCACCGTCGTCGGCGTCATCCGCCAGGAGCGCACCATCTACAGCCCACCGGCGTCGTTTCGTCTTGAGCCGGGCGATACCCTGATGCTGCTCGGCACCGACGAAGATGTCCTGCGCGCCGGCGAGCTGCTGCACGGGCATCCGCTTTAGTTTGAGGTTGGTTTCGGGAGTGCGGAAGGGGGGCTAGGTCGGGTTGTTCAACTGAACGTCGGCCAGATCAAGCCAGAAGGTGCTGCCCCCGCCGGGGGTCACTTCGACCCAGGCGCGGCCGTTGAGCATCCCGGCAATTTTCTGCACGGTGGCTAAGCCGACGCCTGTCCCCTGTTGTTCGGCACTGCCAGCCCCGCGAAAAAAGACATCAAAAATGTGTTCACATTCGGCGGCCGGGATGCCGGGGCCGTGGTCGCGGACATAAAGGCGCACGCGCTCGCCCAGGCGCTCGCCCCCCACCTCAATCACATCTCCCGCTTTCGTCCCATAGTGCAGGGCATTGACGATCAGGTTGTCGAACAGCTGTGTCAGCAGGGTGCGTGGTGCGGTGAGCATTGGCAATGTCCCGATGCTGACGCTGACCCCGGCGCGGCTGAGCTGCCGGGCAAGATCAGCCACAACCTTGCGGGCGATATCGCCAGTATCAAGGCTTTGCGCCAGTTCACTCATTTGCCCGACACTGGCCAGGGCGAGGATGTCGGCGGTCAGGCGCTGCATCTTTTCGCCTGCGGCAATGATCTCGGCCAGATGACTGCGCCCCTCTAAACTGCACCGGGTCCGGCAGGTTTCCGACAGCAGTTCGGCATAACCGATCATGGAGGTCAGCGGGGTGCGCAGATCGTGCGAGACGGTGCGGGCAAAAGCTTCAAACTCACGGTTGGCCTGCCGTAACAACTCTTCGGCCTGCCGACTCTCGGTAATGTCATAACTGAGCACGGCAATCGAGACCACCTTTCCCTGCTCGTCGAAGACCGGGTTGTAGTTGACCCGGATCCAGCGCGTGCCGGTGACCAGCTGAAAGGTGTTTTCGTAGGAGACCGCTTGTCCGGCCCGCACCTGCTTTATATAGGGGAGGGCGTGTTGATAGTTGGCCTCGCCGATGAGTTGGGTGATGTGGCGGCCAATGATCTCGTTTTGCGGGATGCCGAACGATTTTTCAAAGGCGGCATTGACGTACTGGTAGTGCAGGGTGGTCGCATCGACATAGGCGACATGGCCGGGGACGGTGTCGGCCAGTCTGAGAAACTTATCAGTGCTTTCTCTTGATGCCGTTGCGATCCGTTTTTGCTCGGTGATGTCGCGCAGAAAACAGACCAAATGCCCACCATCCGACGGTTGGTACTGAACGCTGATTTCGACGTCAAAGAAGGTCCCGTCCTTCCGACGATGCCGGGATTCGAAGCGGTCCTCACCCTGCTGAGTGATCTTCAGGATGTGCGCTGCCGTCTCCGCTGCCGTCTCGGCCGATTCCAGATCAGAGATCGACATGGCCAGCAACTCCTGCTCGCTGTAGCCGCTCATCCGGCAATACGTCGTGTTGACGGCTCGTAACCGTCCGGCATTATCCGTCAGACAGAAGCCGTCCATTGCCGACTGCAAGATAGCCCGGTAACGCTCGTTGTACGTGCGCAGGGCCGCATTCGCCTCTTGCAAAGACGGCAGATCCGCGGAGCTGGTTTGGTTTTTGATGGTTTTGTCGGTCATGCGCGACCTCAGATGTGGATGGTGCACAAGGTATCAGACTTCCTTGATACCGACAAGTCAGCACAGAGGTGAATCAATAGATTCTTTAGCAGTTTCTGGTGGAATATGCGCAGATGCCGAAAGGGCGTGATTCGGCTTGTGGGCGACAGTGCAATTCTCGAAAAACCTGACGTATTAGCGCCTTGACCGGCACCTTGAAAGGGGCTAAGTTTTGAGCATGTTTTGCTGGGCTGTGCTGAGTGGGGCTATGCCGGAAGAACACAAATAGTGATTGAAACACGCAAGTGGGACGGCCGCTTTGGTAAAGTAGCTTGCCCCTTTTTCCTTAAAATGACTGACGTTGCCAGGGGAAAAGAAATCGCATGAACAAAGATGTTTTCATCTACCGAGTCGACGATACTGACACGATCACCAGCGTCAGTGACAATTGGGGCGACTTCGCGGAGGGTAACGCCTGGAGCGGTTTCTTGCGACCAGACGATGTGGTCGGCCGCACATTGTGGGACTTTATTCAAGACCGCGAAACGCGGCACTTGTACCAAGAGTTGTTCAAACGGGCAAGAGCGGGCGTACCTTCGCGATCGATCCCTTTTCGGTGTGACTCTCCCAGTGAACGAAGATACCTCGAACTCCTGATCGTGTCCCTGCCAGACCATCAGATCGAAATCACCAGCAAGATCCTCCGGACAGAACCCCATAGCCCCATGAATCTCCTCAAGGCGGACACCCCGCGATCAAAGGACTATGTCACGATTTGCAGCATGTGCAAGAAGCTCAAACTCGCACCGGAACAATGGGCCGAGATTGAAGATGGACTGGTTCATCTGCGGCTGTTTGAGGCCGACGAGATGCCTCAATTAACTCACGGTCTGTGTCAGTCATGTTATCAGGTTGCACTGGGAGAACTGGAAATTCTCAAAACCGCCAGCAAAGCCATCGACAACGACAAGAAATAGCGCCGCACCGCTTTACACCATCTCTTGCCTGTCAAGCCTGCGATTAAGTGGCCTGAACAGCCTGGGCCGCCAGAAATGGTCGAACCGTTATGAGCACGTCCAGCAAAAAGACCCTCGGCTACTGGGAGGTCACCGCCATCGGCATCGGCGGCATGGTCGGCGGCGGCATCTTTGCGGTTCTTGGCCTGGCGGTGGAGCTCACCGGCGGCGGCACACCCGTCGCTTTTCTGATTGCCGGCATCGTGGCCCTCTTTACCTCCTATTCGTATGCACGCCTCTCCGTCACTTTTCCCAGTCAGGGCGGCACTGTCGCCCTTTTGGATCGCGCTTTTGGCCCGGGGTTGCTGACCGGGAGTGCAAATATCCTGCTGTGGATCAGCTACATGGTCATGCTGTCGTTGTATGCTTATGCCTTCGGCAGCTATGGCGCGTCCTTCTTCCCCGTCGCGGCACAGCCTTTCTGGAAACATGCTCTGATCACCGGCAGCGTCGTCGGCATTACCGGGCTGAATCTGCTTAATGCCGGGTTGATCGGCAAGGCCGAAGACTGGATTGTGCTCCTTAAACTGCTGCTCCTGTCTCTGTTCATCGGAGTTGGTATCTGGGGGGTGGACAGCAGCAGGCTGGCGCCGTCGACCTGGTCCTCGCCGCTTCATCTGGTTGCCGGCGGGATGATCATTTTTCTGGCCTATG
>DDWE01000123.1:0-228 GCA_002345625.1 Desulfuromonadaceae bacterium UBA2294
GCATGGTCTTGCCGGTGCGGGGCGGAGCGACGATCAGGGCGCGTTGCCCCTTGCCGACCGGAGCGACCAGGTCGATGACCCGGGCCGACAGGTTCTCGGCGGTCGACTCCAGCACCAAGCGCTCTTCCGGGTAGAGGGGAGTCAGGTTGTCAAACAGGGTCTTGTCACGGGCAACGGCGGGGTTTTCAAAGTTGACTTCGGAGACCTTGAGCAGGGCAAAGTAGCGCT
>DDWE01000123.1:238-5656 GCA_002345625.1 Desulfuromonadaceae bacterium UBA2294
CCGTGTCGCCGGTGCGCAGGTTGAAACGACGGATCTGCGACGGTGAGACATAGATATCGTCCGGCCCGGGCAGGTAATTGGCATCGGGAGCACGCAGAAAACCGAATCCGTCCGGCAGGATCTCCAATACCCCTTCGCCGTAAATGGCACCATTTTTTTCGGCGGTGGCATTCAGTATGGCAAAAATCAGATCCTGCTTGCGCATGCCGGAGGCATTTTCCACCCCCAGGTCTTTGGCGATGGCGGCCAGTTCGGTCGCTTTCTTCTCCTTCAGCTCTTTCAGGTTCATCGATAAATCCTCTTGGTCCAGCACCTTCAATCAGGCTGAACGCATTTAATTGGACGCAGCAGAACGGCATCCGGATGGGGAGGCTCCGACCGGGTCAAGGGCGGGTGGCCAAAACGGTACAATCGGGTTTAATATTTGAAGATTCCAGTTCAAGCAACAGTTGGGAGCGTATCTCGGGAAAAGCGCCAGAGAAGACGCTTTGCTTATATCAGATCAGTTCGTTTTAGTTATCGGTCGATTCGGTTCGAAAGGGACCAGGCTATGCGCCCGGACAAAGGAACTGGGTTGGTGCCACTTTCGGCTCATGGCCGCAGTGGACGGAGCATAAAAAATAACGGCAGGTAGCTATTTACATCCATCGCGCGCTTGTTGTCAATCCTGTTTTTTCCTGCGACGGCCGTTTATTACGACCGTCGCAGGGGCTCAACGCTATTTTTCCGCTGGTGCAGCGTCCTTTTTCAACCCGGAAAACAGGCCAGGAGAGAGCTCATCAACGATCTTCTGCACCATTCCATCATAGAGTCGCGGCAGGGTTTTGTCTGCAAAGAGCCCTTCGTTCGGGGCGGAGAGGGTTCGCTGCAACCCGGCCAGGGTAATCGGCTTGACCTCGACCTCATCGACACGGTTCCAGTAGGCTTCGGTGAAATCGGCGTAATCAAGGGGGAGGAATACCTCCGCATCCGGTTGGGTGTAACGCCAGAGCAGGGTGCCATCGCGAGCGACAACATCGGCGGTCCAGAGGATAGATCGGTAAGAGGTCGAGAGATATTCGAGCCGGGCGCTGTATGGATTCCAGCGTTTCTCCTCGCGGGTCACCCCGTGCATGACCACCACCAGGAGCGCATCCGCTACACTCGCCTCGGCCACTGCGGCGACCGCCTCCGGTTGATAACGGTATTCAAAATGGGTCGCGGCGCCTTCGCCGACCACGCTACGCACCGCGCCGAGGGCCGTAAAACCGGTCGGCGGCGCCAGACGGACATCAAAGTAACCGCCTTTTTTGCGCAGACGCTCAACCAGCTGCGGAGTGACCTCTTTCCCTTCCTGCAGCAATATCGTCACCACATCATCGGCCTGCGGATGAACGATCCCTTCTCTATCGACCAGCAGCGGCAACACCGCCAGTGTGCGAACCTGTTTCTTATACGTTTCGATCGGCACTTTATACAGCTTCGACCCACTGCAACCCGCAAGCAGGAAGAGCACCAGTCCGGTCGACAAACCCTGCATCAGCATTTTCATAACCATCCCTTTCATTTTGGTTGAACCGTGTCGCCGACCACAACCGGTACGGCGCCACGTGGCACGTTCTGCAGATTGAAACCGACCGTCGCAGCCGCCAGGATCTCCCGTGGCGTTGCCTGCGCCAGACCGGCCGGTATCTCCTGTCCAAGAAAGCGCAGGGCGCGCAACAGGGGCACGACGCTCCCCTCACCCTCTTCCAGACCATGGGCACCGTGACGTTTACTCAACTTTTCACCATCCGGCCCCAGAGCGAGGGGGAGATGAAGATAACGGGGCGACGGCTGATCGAGACAACTGTGCAGATAAATCTGGCGCACCGTCGAGCCGATCAGGTCGGTGCCGCGCACCACCTGATTCACCCCGGTGTCGTGATCATCGACGACCACCGCCAGTTGATAGGAGTAGAGCCCATCGGCGCGCCGCAACACAAAATCACCAACGGCATCGGCCAGATGCTGCACCTGCCGGCCGAGCAGTCCATCGTCAAAACCAAGGAGACCCTCCGGTACGCGCAGTCGCTGGGCACGGGGATGTCGACCAGGGGGTAAACCGCTGCGACAGGTGCCGGGATAGCGTGGACCTTCCTCGCCGGGATGCGGTGCACTGGCGAGGATCTCCTGCCGGGAGCAGCCACAGTCAAACACCAGCCCGCGCTGACGCAAATGGTCAAGGGCGGCCGCATACAGTTCGTTGCGGGTGCTCTGGTAGAGCACGGGGCCATCCCACTCGAAGCCGAACGCCTCGAGGCTGCGCAGAATGGCGTCTGCAGAACCGGGGACAATCCGCGGCGGGTCGAGATCTTCAATCCGCAACAGCCAGCGGCCACCGGCCTGGCGCGCCAGACAGTAGCTGCCGACCGCTGCCACGAGCGAGCCGAAATGCAGCGGTCCGGTCGGGCTCGGAGCAAAGCGCCCGACCGTCGGCGCACCAACGCTTTCAGGGGAAGATAGGGTCATAGGCGACGTTGATGATGCCCTGCGCGCCAGCCACCTGTCAAGCGACTGCTACGGCAGCAACCATCAATCAGGGTTGACAAAATGCCACAAAGTCGATATTGATTGTTGACTTGTTCCGTTAACTTTCTGGAGTCGTTTGCCATGCAGATCACCCGCGCCAGTGAATATGCGATCCGTGCCGTCCTTTTCATGGCGCGCAGCCCTTACCGGGATGTCGTCCTGAAAAAAGACATCTGCCGCACGCAGGATATCACCCCGGCCTTTCTGACCAAAATCTTCCAGCCGATGATCAAGCACGGCATCATCGGTTCACAGCGCGGTGTTGGCGGCGGCTTTTTTCTCGCCAAACGCCCGGAAGAGATCAGTCTGCTCGACGTCATCCGCGCCCAGGAAGGGGAGATTCTGCTCAACACCTGCCTGGAAGAAAAGGGAACCTGCAGTCGCGACATGATCTGCCCGGTTCACAACACCTGGCGTGAACTGCGCGAGACCATGCTCGAGTCGCTGTCCGGCAAGACCTTTACCGATCTGCTGCAAACCGAGCAGGAGATCCAGAAGAATCTGCAACAAAACGCCTGACCCCATCACAAAAAAAGCCCCGACAACCAGGAGGGGCAAGTCGCCGGGGCAAAAAGGTCGACTGCGTCCAGCCGCCCTTGGCAATGATTGTTGACCTTGAGTATAGCTGGCCGTTGTCACGGGTCAATGCCGTTCCGTACGAATCATCCATCGGCAAACCCCGGCAAATCGCATTGACAAGCCCCGGCGCTTCCGTTAGAGTGCCGGTCACAATTGAATAGCATCGTCTTTATCGAGAGTGGTGGAGGGAAAGGCCCTGTGAAGCCACAGCAACCGGTCCGGAATTGGTTCATACCAAAAACGGACGCCAGGTGCTAATTCCTGCCCCGTAACAGCGGGGAGAGATGGGGACGGAGCCAGCAGAGACGATGATCTATCCATCCGCAGGCCCCATCCTTAATCATTTATAGGTTGGGGTTTTTTTGCGTTTGGAGCTGCCTTGAACAGTTCGGTCGGCATCGTCAAAACCGAATACGCACAGTTTGACGTCGAGCTGCAACTGGAGAGCGGTCGCGTCCTCGGGCCTCTGACTCTGGCCTACGAGACCTACGGCCACCTCAACAGTGCACGCAGCAACGCCATCCTGGTCACCCACGCCTGGACCGGCGATGCCCACGCTGCCGGTCGTCACGCCGAAAGCGACCGCCGCCCCGGGTGGTGGGACGACATGATCGGCCCCGGCAAGGTGCTCGACACGAATCGCTACTTTGTCATCTGCTCCAACGTCCTCGGTTCCTGCAACGGTTCCACCGGACCGGCCAGCATCAATCCACGCACCGGCACCCCCTACAACCTAAGCTTTCCGGTTCTGATGGTGCGCGACATGGTCCGTGCCCAGGCCCTACTCATCGACCAACTGGGCATCGATCAGCTACTGACGGTCATCGGCGGCAGCATGGGCGCAATGCAGGCCCTGGAGTGGGGCGTACACTTCCCCGATCGGGTCCGCTCGATTATCCCCATCGCCGGCTGCGGCCGCACTTCACCGATGGCGATCGCCCTCAACGCGCTGGCCCGGACTGCGGTCTACAACGATCCGTTGTATAAAAAGGGGAATTACCGCCCTGAGCATCCACCAGCAGACGGCTTTGCCCTCGCCCGCGCCATCGGCCATATCTCATTTTTGTCCGACGAATCGATGCACATGAAGTTCGGTCGCCGCTTTTCGGCCCGTGATGGCCTGTTCGACTTTTTCGGCCAGTTCGAGGTTGAGCGCTACCTCGAATACAACGGCCGCAACTTCGTCGACCGCTTCGACACCAACAGCTTCCTGTATCTGGCCAAGGCCCTCGACCTCTATGATGTGTCGTGGAATTTCGACAGCGCCGAAGAGGCCCTGACACACCTCAACTGCCCGTCGCTCTGGTTCGCCTTCACCTCCGACTGGCTCTACCCGCCGAGCCAGACCGAAGAGGTGGTGGACATTCTGCGTCAGCTCGGCAAACCGGTCGAATACCACCTGATCGACTCCGCCTACGGTCATGACTCGTTTCTGGTCGAACCGGAGAAGTTCACCCCGAAAGTCAGCACCTTCCTCGACCGCCTCGCCAGCTGAACTGTCGCAAAACAAAAAGGGGACAGATTTATTTTTCGCTTTTTCTCGGTCGGCCTTGCCCCCGACATTCGATCCGGCGCCCAAGATGTTCGGCGACGGCATCGATAAAAGTTGCACCGCCGGTAAGTTGCCCGCGCTGCACAGGACGAATGATAGTCTGTCGCTCCTCCTCACTAACCGGCCTCGCCAGAATCTCCCGATATTGCTGCACCCTCTGTTCGTCAGTTTCCGCCAATCCCAACCATGCCGGGTCAGCATCGAGCCATTCTTCACCTGCTCCACCTAAATGCTCGGAACAACTCGACCATGGATAATCTTCCGGGGCACTGCGCATGCCGGCCGTAACCGGGTTCAAATCTACATAGCGACAACACGCAAGGAGATACGCATCGTTTTCAATGGGGCTTGACTTATAGCGACCTTCCCACAAGGTTCCACTGCGACCTTCCAGGCGGTTGACATAGCGGGTCTGCCGTCCGGCTATGCGTTTCATCAATTGGCCGAGGCGTTCTGGTTCCTCGCCTGGGTCGATGATCAGATGCACATGGTTGGTCATCAGGCAATACGCGTAGACTTTGCACCCGTAAGCGGTTTTCCATTCGGCAAGATTGCCAAGGTAGTATCGGTAGTCGTCTGCGCAGGTAAAGACCACCTGGCGGTTATGACCACGCTGGATGACGTGATGTGGATAATTAGGCAGTGTGATGCGGGCGGCTCTTGGCATGGGTGAAGCGTTGCAGAGGGACGATGACTTGTCAATAAATAAATCTGTCCCGAATGGCGCTAGTTTAAGG
>DDWE01000052.1 GCA_002345625.1 Desulfuromonadaceae bacterium UBA2294
CACCCCAAACACAAAGTCGTCGTCTCGATCAATCCCCCCGACGGCACCTATCAAGTCGCGACTCTCGACCGCGCCCTGATCGACCGGATGATCATCCTTTACGTCGAGACCGACTACCCCTGCTGGGCGCGCTATGCCACCAGCCGCAACCTCGATGCGGAAGTGCGCGCCTTCCTCGGCGCCAACCACCACCTGCTGGCGCAACAAGGCGCCCCCCTCGATCTGCAGATCGAACCGTCCGAACGCGCCTGGGAGATGGTCAGCACCCTGCGCCAAAACTGCCGTCTGCCGGCCGACCTGGAGATGGAGGTTTACGCCGGCATCGTCGGAGCAGAGGCTGCGGTCGCCTTTTTACGCTGGTGTCGCGAGCAGAGCGCCCGGCCGGTCAGTGCCCGCGCCGTTCTCGATGCCTGGCCAGAGGTTGCAGAGCAGGTTAAGCAGCAACGTCCGGACCAGCAGGCAGCAATGCTCAACGACCTTGTCGCCACCCTCACCGCCGATTCTGTGCTGGGTGATCCGCAGGAGAAGAATCTGGTCGCTTGTATCACCGCCTTACCACGTGATTTACGCTTTGCTCTGGTGAAATCACTGGTTCGAATACCGCCGATTGCCGAACGTTTGTGTCGGGACGAGTATGATGAGGTGATTCTGGAGGCGATATCGGCGATCAGCCAGGAGGCGGATTGACGACAGGGCTTTCAGGGCTCAGGCGTGAACTTCAAAGCACGGCAGCCCTGTGCGCAATATGGTGTATGTGGCGCAGCCAGATTCCTGCCGCGGCGAAAGGGTGTTAACTTGTGGGGTGAAAGCGTGTGAACGAGAACCCACCGGACAATGAAGAGCCGGTTCCAGCACAGCGGCTGCTTCAGAACAGTCTGGTCCGCCTGTTGCGGGAGCGGCCGTTCTATGCCCATCTGCTGCTTGGCTGTCGGCGACGATTTGTCTCCAGCACCCATGCGCTGGGCCTGACCGTGGTCAACGGTTCCCCGACCCTGCAGGTTGATGGTGAACGCTTTTCCGCCTATCCGGCTGATCAGCGGCAGGCTCTGTTGGAGCATGTTATTCTCCATCTGTTACACCTGCATCCGTTGCGACGCGGTGGCCATCATCGGATGACCTGGGATCTTGCCTGCGATCTGGCGATCAATCCGTCGATCGCCGGACTGCCGGCCACGGCGGCGTTGCCCGAGCAGTATCGACTGGAACCCGGGCTGGCGGCGGAGGAGTACGCGGCGATCTTGTCGCAGCGTTTTGATACCGGTAACCTTTCCGGTGAGGGGATCGGTGATGCCGAGCGCGACGCCGGTGGTGTGACCGGCCACAAAGCAGTAGAAAACCGTAGTGCGCCGATGGCAACCAGTGATGACCACACGATCTGGTCGGAGAGCGACAGCACACCGCTGAAACTGGCCGAGCAGGCGGTGCGCGACCTGGTGACCGACGCGCAGCGTCAGGCGCAGGGACAGATCCCGGATGGCGTTCGCGATCTGGTTGCCGGCTGGCTGGCGCCGCCGGCGATCTCCTGGCGGGATGTGCTGCACCAGTTTGTTGCCACGGCCGGGCGTATCGGTCACAGGGCAACCTGGATGCGCGAGCATCGGCGTTTCTCCCACGTGACACCGGGGCAACGCAAGCGTCACCGTCTGCACCTGCTGGTGGCCATTGATGTCAGCGAGTCGACCGATCGACAGGAGTTGCGCGAAGCCTTCGCCGCTGAACTGATGCAGATCGCCCGCAGTCGGGAGAGCCGGATTACGGTGCTTTATGCCAACAGCTTTATCCGCCGCATCGACAGCTTGTCCGGTCATCAGGTGCAGCTCGAGGTCTATCGCGGGGGCGGTTTCACCGACCTGCGGCCGCCTTTCGCCCATGCCCGGACCCTGACCCCACCGCCGGCGGCGATCATCTACCTGACCGACGGGTTTGGTGAGGCCCCGGCGCAAATGGATTTCCCGACCCTGTGGGTGCTGACCAAGGAGGGGCGCAAGCCGGTCGACTGGGGAATTGAGCTGCGACTGGAGGTGTGAGGCAGTTCGGAACACCGGTGAAAACTATGGACAAAGGGGATTGGTCATGGAAGAACTGTCTGTGCCGTTGACGGAAGAGAGCGTGCGTACACTGTTTGAAACCGCCGGAGCCAGAGTCATGTCACGGGGCGGTCGCACGGAACACTACGGCTCACCTCGTGAATTTTCTTTTGAAGTCAAGGCCGCGTTTGAAAACGGTCTGGTCCTTCATGTTCTCGCCCGACAATATGTTTACCGTGATCCGTGGGAAGCGCAGGGACGGGTAAACGATGTCGTCGATGTCTCCCTGCTGCGTGACGGACAGTATACGTCACTGCCCAAGGGGTATGAGTGGTTTCAAAGTTCTGATGAAGAGACGGGCGTGGATCGGGACGGTCTCGAACGCCTCATTACCATAATCCGTAGCATCAACCCGAAACTGTTCATTCTGCAGCGAATGACAGGGGATTTGTAGCTTCAGGAATGGTAAAAGAGTTGTCAACCTCTTGTCGAGGCTATATCCTACGGATCTTCCTTGAATAATTATGTGTGCGGGTCGCCCCTATGCGTGCTGAAATTGATTTTGCAACCGTGCTGCGGTCCCGTAGTCTGCTCTTTTTGTTGGCTGTGGTTGTGGCTCTTTATTCCGCCGGGCTGAGTGGCGAATTCGTGATCGATGATCACACCTATTTCGTTGAGAATGACATACTCCCATACCTGCGTCCGTGGGATTTTGCCAATATTTTTCTGCACCCGAGCAATTATTGGGGCGAGTTATTGCCGCTACGTGATTTAGGGTTTGTTTGCCAGTACCGGCTGTTTGGCGACAACCCGTTTGGCTATCACCTGATCAGTCTCCTGCTGTATCTGATGGTGGTTGTTGTGGCCTGGAGGTTGATCGTTTCTGTCTCGGGTGCCAGCTCGGCCCAGGAACGTTTTACTTCCCTTTTCGCACTGGGTTTTTTTGCCCTGCATCCGCTTCATGTCGAGAGTGTCTCTTATATCTCCGGTCAGAAAGATCTTCTCTGCGCACTGTTTTCTTTCGTAGCGATTCACCAGGCTCTGCGTTTTTTGGACCGTGATGTCCATGCAGGCCGGGGACTGTCCATTGGCCTGTTTGTGGCTGCCTATTATGCCGCATTTTTATCAAAAAGCTTCGCCGTGGCAACCGGATTACTGGTAACGCTGTGTGGGATCAATACGCTGTGGGTGAACCCTTCCCGGCGATGGAGAGTTTTTTGGGGTTGGGTCGCCATCAACCTGCCGGTTATCTTCTGGTTGCGCTACAACATGGTCGTCGCGACGGAGGTCATGGGTGGGACGAGCCCTCTGCCGTCTCTTCCGATTGCCGGTATCTTGCTGCGGGCTGTGCGCATTCTGGGTGAGCACTATCTTCTCGTTTTCTGGCCATTTCGCCTGAACTTCGGTTATCCCTTCGACCCCCTGGGTGGTTACGATGCGGCCTTCTGGGTTGGCCTGGTCGGGACATTGGCTCTTTGTATGGTGTTGGTTTGCAGTCGTGACCGATGCCTTCGCTTTGGTGTGTTGCTGGTCTTTTGCTATCTGTTGCCAGTGACCCAAATATTCATGTCTTTTCAGAATGCAGGTGTTTACGATCGTTATCTGTTTGTGCCGATCCTTGGTTTCGGGTTGCTGATCGGTCGGGCTCTCTTCTGGCTGAATGACACCCTCTCATTACGTTGGGTGGCCAAAGGGGTTGCGGTGTTGATCCTTGTAGTGCTGGGGGGGCTGACGTTCCGCTATGTTCCTGTTTACCACTCAAATATTTCGGTCACCGAACATGCCTATAACCTTTTTCCGGACTGGAGTGGATCCTCCTTCAATCTTGTTACTGAACTGATTGAAAATGGCGAATATGCCCGGGCGCGGCAGATGTTGCAGCAGGAAACCGGATTGCGGCAACCGGCGTGGGTTCCGGGCTTTCTCTCCGGATGGATTCTTCTTGAGGAAAACCGGCTTTCAGAGGCGGAAGCTCCACTACAAACCTCATTCTGGTTGGCAGCAAACGGTGGCTATTTCCCTTATGCGGCGTTGCCTCTGGCGCGTCTTTACCGCGCCCAGGGGAAGACCTCGGCGGCGCTGTCGGTTCTGGATCCGCTCCTGCGCCGCCCACCGTGGTCCAACCCGGTGGTGTACTTTCGCGCAAAAGAATTGCAGAGTGCAATGGTGGATAGATAGATTGTAAAGGTAATTGTGGTGATCGCGCCCGACCTTGGAACGTTTTTTGCCTGAAACAGCGCGTATTTGAAACCCCACTGCGGGAGGAGTCTGGTCGGTTCGCCGGTCGATTCTCTGTCACGACCCGATTAAACTGAATGACCGGTTGTGTGTTTGAGCACTATTCATCCATTGCTCTATGGTCACAAACTTTAGGACAAAACGGGAGTCGATCTTGGCGCGACAAAAAACGGAAATATCAGTCGTTGTTCCGATTTATAAGGCAGAAGCATGCTTGCACGAACTCTACCGTCGGTTGCGGTTAACACTGGAAGGCATGGCCCTGAATTTTGAGATCATTATGGTCGAAGACTGCGGCGGCGATGGTTCCTGGTCGATAATTTGCGAGTTGGCGCAGAAGGATGCAAGGATCAAGGGGCTCCAGTTTAGTCGCAACTTTGGTCAGCACCACGGCATCACAGCTGGAATCGACCACTGTTGCGGCGACTGGGTTGTTATTATGGATTGCGATTTGCAGGATCAGCCGGAGGAGATCCCCCGGCTGTATGCTAAAGCGCTGCAAGGGTATGAAGTGGTGTTGGCCCGGCGCGGACAGCGGAGACATTCCCTGCTCAAACGATCGGTTTCGCGGATGTTTTATGCAACACTCAACTACCTTGCCGATATGCATTACGATGCGGAAGTCGGCAATTTTCGCATCATCTCAAACAAGGTTGTGGTCTATTATCGCCAGATGCGTGAAAATTTGCGGTTTTTTGGCGGACTGGTCGACTGGATGGGATTCCCTACGGCCTCAATCAATGTAGAACATGCAGAGCGTTACGCCGGAGAGACGACGTACAGTTTTTCCAAACTTTGGAAGTTAGGGATTGAAACGATTATTGCCCATTCTGATAAGCCATTGCGGCTGGCGATCCGTTTCGGTTTTTTGATGTCGTTCGGGGCTCTGATTTACGCGGTCATGATTGTCTACGAAGCGTTGCAGGGGAGCTATACGGTGCTGGGGTGGAGCAGCCTGATGGCCTCAATCTACTTCCTGGGTGGGGTGGTGATTTCGTTGCTCGGCATTATCGGTCTTTATCTTGGCAAGACGTTTGATGAGACAAAATGTCGGCCTCTCTACATCATCAACCATAAAACCTTTGCAGGGCAGGAGGCCGGCGATGTCGTTTCCTGACGGGCTGTTGGCCACGCCCTGGGATCAGACCGTATTCGGATTTCCCACCTGGGAGGTTGTCTCCCCCGAAGAAGAGGTTCTGGTCGGTCTGAGCGCTCATCCGGGACACTATACAATCAAGGTCGATCCTCTTGCGTCCACGGAGATGCTGCATCGCCACGGTTTTTATTACTGCGATACCTTGATTGAACCGTTTGCCGCCCGGGAGCGGCTGGTCATGTTTGCGCATGATCAGGTGGGTGTCGATTTCGCACCGGACAAAGGCGCCGTATTGAAACTGAGTCACGGGGCATTTCACCATGGACGTTTTCATCGTGATTTCAACCTTGATCCGCTTTTGGCGGATCTTCGCTATGACCAATGGGTTGCTCAGTTGTGCGATGAGGGGAATGTTTTCGGGTTGACTTTTGCGGATGATCTGGCGGCTTTTTT
Source organism: Desulfuromonadaceae bacterium UBA2294 (assembly GCA_002345625.1). Lineage (GTDB taxonomy): Bacteria > Desulfobacterota > Desulfuromonadia > Desulfuromonadales > UBA2294 > UBA2294. The sequence goes on from DDWE01000052.1 coordinate 5,815, forward strand.
TGGTTTTCGTGGCAACAAAATTGTCTTGCATGCTGTTGCTGAGCACTTTCAGGGCAAGGGGCTGGCGAAATACCTGTGGAGCAAGGCTTGTGCTGAGTTGTTTGGCCGCGGCCATGGCGAGTTGAGCAGCTCGGTGTCGGCATCGAATCTGGCCATTGTCAATCTCTATGCTTCGCTCGGCTTTCGTTTTCGCCGACCGATTGATTTGTATCACCGGATGGTTCGATGAGTTACCTCTATATTTTTATTACGATCATACTGACCGTCTACGGCCAGATTGTTATCAAATGGCAGGCGGCGCTGGCGGGGACACTCCCTGCCGGAGGGGGAGAGAAGATTCTGTTCCTGTTACGACTGACTCTGAACCCATGGGTTGCCAGCGGCCTGGCTGCCGCGTTTCTTGCATCATTGACCTGGATGGCGGCCATGACAAAATTGCCCTTGAGCCACGCCTACCCATTTATGAGCTTTGCTTTCGTTCTGGTGATGATATTGAGTGCGTTCATTTTTAACGAACCTCTAACCTGGTCCAAAGCCATCGGCATGGCCTGCATCGTTGCCGGCATTGTCATCGGCAGCCAAGGATGAAAACGTGCGATTAATATTCGGGGAGGACGGTACCTTTCAGAACTTTTTTCGGGGAAAGGATGAGCACAAAGCCCTTATCCAGTCCGGGATAATCGTGGTCCTGTTCCTGGTCTTGTACTGGTTGTCACCGGCCAGTTCGTGGGAGACCAATGATGATGTCTATTACAATCTGGTGGTGTCCGGTAAACTCCTGACCAGTGCTCCTGATGCCCATATTGTGGTCGTGAATTACTGTTTATCCAGTCTTTTTGTTCTGCTTTATACCTTCCTGCCCAATCTCCCGTGGTATGGCTTGTTTCATGTCACATCCCTTCTTTTTTCGGTCTTTTTTCTGAATTATTGTTACGGTCTCGCACGCCAGAACGAGAAGTTTTGCGTGCGGGTTGTCGTCTCTTTACTGACGGTGTTGCCGTTTCTGGTCTATCTGCAATTCACCAAGACCGCACTCATGCTTGGTGTCGCCGGTCTCTTGGGCCTATATCTGCTGAATGAAGCGAGCTCTCTTTCATGCAGGCACTCCCTGATTCTGCATATCTCAGCGCTGTTGCTGATTGTCTTGTCGTTTTCGTTGCGCAAAGAGAGTTTTTTCCTGGCGGTTATTCTCTGCGGAGCGTTTCTGGCGCAGGCATTGCTACAACGAAAGCGTGCGTTGATCACCACGACGGTGGCCGCCTCGATACTGATTACGCTCTTTGCTTTGGTGCATATGCAGAACTATGGCGCCGAGTGGCAGGACTTTAATCGCCTGGGTCGACTGAGTAACGCGATCCTGAATTACGGGCACTATGGTTTTTCTGAGAATCGGGACGTTTACCAGCAGGTCGGTTGGAGTTGGAACGATTATAACCTGTTCAGGAGTTGGGGTTACTCGGACCCGAACGTTTTCAGCCCTGACGACAGTGAGTATATTTTTGAGAATGCCAGGGTGAAATCCGGACCAAGGCCATTCTTTGCTTCTCTGCGCGCGGCCACGGCGTTCCCTGCGACAAATTATCTGTTAACGCTGGCCATACTCGCCGTGTTGATGGTGATCATCTACAGGCGAAACCTGATTTTTCTCTTTCTCGGTGTATTGCTCCCCCTGTTGGTCTGTGCCGTCTTCCTGACCTGGGAGGGGCGTTTCCCGACCCGAGTCAGCACCGCTATGGCCTGCGCTTCCCTTTGGGTTGTACTGGTGCAGAGCGGCACAATACGGAGTCAGGCGCTGGTCCTGGCAGCTTCAGTTCTTGCCTTGACGGTTGCGGCGGTCCCCGTATATGGTCAGGCCAAGGATCTTTCAGAGATCGCCCGGTACCGTCAAAACCAGAATATCGAGCTATGGCAACTTGGGGCTCAGGCGGCGCAGCGCCCCTTTATTCTGGTGGTTATGGGAGCGTCATTCCCCTACGAAGGGATCCTGCCATTTTCTCCAATTGATGACCTTTCCGGCATCAGGATCGTCTGGTTGTGCGGGATGAATCAGACCCCGGTACAGAAAAAACAGTTGGCAGATCTCGGAATTGACGATCTGTTCTCTGATCTGACCAGCAAGCGGGATATGTATATTGCTCTTGCTCCGGTTGAGGTTGGTATCGTTCGACAATATATATTGGAGCATTACCAACAGGCTGTTAATCTGTTGCCGATTTATTCCCGTTCAACCATGCGTTTGTACCGGGTGGTGAACTGATTTTTTGAACAGGAAGAGGTTGATATGAAGGTGGTTATTCTTGCGGGTGGTTTCGGGACAAGGATTAGCGAAGAATCTCACCTGAAACCGAAGCCCATGATCGAAATCGGTGAAAAACCGATTCTCTGGCACATTATGAAGATTTATTCCCAGTACGGGTTTAACGATTTTGTGATTTGTCTGGGCTACAAAGGGTTTTGCGTCAAAGAATATTTCGCGCACTACTTTTTACATGAATCGGATGTCACCTTCGATTTTCGTAACGACAACCTGCGTGTGGTGCATCAACACTCTGCCGAGCCCTGGCGGGTCACTCTTGTCGATACCGGTCGAGATACCATGACCGGTGGCCGCGTCCGGCGTATTCAGCAATACACCGAGAACCAGCCCTTTATGTTGACCTACGGCGATGGTGTCGGTGATGTCAACATTGCCGAGCTGGTCAAATTTCATAAAAGTCACGGGAAGAAGGCGACCCTTACGGCAACGCAACCAAGCGGTCGTTTCGGAAGTCTGGGGCTTGAGGGTGGTGATAGGGTGATCGGGTTTCAAGAGAAGCCCAAAGGTGATGGCAATTGGGTGAATGCGGGTTTTTTTGTCATGGAGCCCGAGGTGTTTTCCTACCTTAAGGATGACGCAACCGTCCTTGAACGCTATCCGCTGGAGACATTAGCGAAGGAACGGGAGCTGGTGGCTTATAAACATGATCGCTTCTGGCAACCGATGGACACCTTGCGGGATAAATCGTACCTCGAAGAACTCTGGGCTTCCGGCGAAGCGCCCTGGAAAGTCTGGTAGATCAAATGGATAATTGGCATTTCTGGCGTGGGAAGAAGGTTCTTGTAACCGGGCATACCGGTTTCAAGGGGGCGTGGCTCTCCCTCTGGCTGCATAGTCTTGGCGCCGATGTGACCGGCTTCGCCCTTGCGCCACCAACCGATCCGAGTCTTTTCGTGCTGGCCAGGCTGGATGAACTGATCACATCCGTTCATGGCGATGTCCGCGATCTTTCCGTGCTTCAGACCGCGATGAACGCTGCGCAGCCGGAGATTGTTTTTCATCTTGCGGCCCAGTCACTGGTTCGCGAATCGTATCAAAGTCCGGTTGAAACTTATGCAACCAATGTCATGGGTACGGTTCATTTACTGGAGGCTGTCCGCGTCTGCTCGAGTATCAAGGCGGTGGTCAATGTCACCACCGACAAGTGCTATGAAAATCGCGAATGGCACTGGGGGTACCGCGAACATGAGCCATTAGGCGGGCATGATCCTTATTCCAGTAGTAAGGGGTGCTCTGAGCTGGTGACCGCGGCCTATCGGCAATCCTTCCTGTCCGGGCAAGGAACTGCGGTGGCCAGCGCCAGAGCCGGGAATGTCATCGGTGGTGGAGACTGGGCGACCGATCGCCTCATCCCTGATTTTCTGCGCGCTATCGATGCCGGAGAAGTCTTGAACATTCGGTCACCGCAGGCCATAAGGCCCTGGCAACATGTGCTTGAGCCGTTGAGCGGATATTTGATGCTTGCCGAGCGCCTGTTCCGTGATGGCGGGGAATTTGCCGAGGCCTGGAACTTCGGGCCAGTCGATGATGATGCCAAAACAGTTGCCTGGATCCTGGAGGCATTGAAAAAAAAGCGCCCTGCAGTTTCGTGGCAATGTTCCGCTCAACCACAGCCTCATGAAGCCGGTTACCTCAAGCTTGATAGCAGCAAATCCCGGAAACGGCTTGGCTGGTCGACTCATTGGTCCCTTGAGACAGCCCTTGGTAAAATACTGGACTGGCACGAAGAGTGGCGTAAAGGTGCTGATGTCAGAGCTGTGACACTGCAGCAGATCAACACCTATCAGCAGCTCACGACAAAGGATTGAACGTGTCTCGTTTTGATTTTAAGGCGACCATGCTGCCGGGGCTTACCCTGATACAGCGGAAAAAGATGGAAGACCAACGCGGGTTTTTTTCCCGATTTTATTGTTTCGAAGAGTTTACGGCGCTCGGGGTGCACACACCCGTTGTCCAGATCAATCATACCCTGACCCTTCAGGCCGGTGCCGTGCGGGGGTTACATTACCAGCGAGCCCCCTTTGCTGAAGTTAAAATTGTCAGTTGCCTCAAGGGGGAGGTTTATGATGTTGCGGTCGATCTCAGGCGGGATTCGGAAACCTTTTTGCGCTGGCATGGTGAGATCCTGTCCGCCGAGAATGCCAGAAGCCTTTTGATCCCGGAAGGGTTTGCGCACGGTTTTCAGGCACTGACCACCGATTGCGAATTACTCTATCTGCATTCTGCCCCGTATCATCCGCCATCCGAAGGTGCCCTGAATGTGCTGGACCCGTCGCTGTCAATCGACTGGCCCTTACCG
>DDWE01000021.1 GCA_002345625.1 Desulfuromonadaceae bacterium UBA2294
CAAACTGGAAGATCGCCTGCAGGGTATCCTCCTGCTGGGCACGATTGAGTTCATCACAGTGGATCACCGCCGGAGAATCTTCGGCACCCGGCCACCAATCGGGGCGCGACCAGTGCATGACCTCTCCATCACGATAGGGTATGCCGACCAGATCACCCACCTCCATCTGACCAAGACGCAACGGCACGTAGACCCGCCCAAGCTCGCGACAAACCTGCAGGATACCGGCGCTTTTGCCAACGCCACGATGGCCGACAACACAGGGTGTCAGGTTTGTCTGCACCAGAATCTCGGCCAGAACGCGCTTCATTTGTTCAATATTCATGCTTTCACCTTTACGCTTTCACCTGAATCTGCTACCTATTTAACACAGCGTTGAAAAGCCGCGCAAAAACAAAACACTCATTGTCAAATTAACCCATCCTGCCAATTCGGGACATGTCAGCCAGTCTTTTAGCGAGGTTTTCGCGATATATGGGAAGGGATGATCCGACGGACAGCCCGACACATGAGCGCGGCCTAAATTAATGATACTGACAAACCGCCACAATTGGGCACCTGACGCGCATCCGTACTAAAATCGCACTCCCTGCCAAAAACTTGGTATGCGGATTGCTACCATTACCGGTATCGATGTTTCTTCATTCAACACTGTTGTGCACACCCTCCCTGCAGGGAGCCTTCTGGACGACGGTCCACAAGGTACGCCGGGTTGGCACGACGCCAACAAACAACAAGGAGAAGAAGGAAATGAAAAAGTTTATCGTTTTGACCGTTGCTCTGGTCGCCATGACCGCCAGCTCGGCCTTCGCGCTGATCGCAAGCTCCAAGCACGACTTCACCCTGGCCGGCTGGACCAACGAGATCTGCGCCCCCTGCCACACCCCGCATAACGCCATCGCCGGCGCGGGCCCGCTCTGGTCGCACACCTCCACAGGCCAATCCTTCACCATGTACTCCAGCACCACCATGGACAACACCATCGGCCTCGTGCCGGGTAACATCTCTCTGGCGTGCCTTTCCTGCCATGACGGCGTTACCGCCATGGACAGCTTCATCGGTGGCCCGACTCCTGTTCCGACCGTCATGGGTGGCACCAGCGCCAACCTGACCACCGACCTGACCGATGACCATCCGATCGGCGTCACCATCGTCGACGGCAGTGACGGTGCCATTGAGCTCGTCGCCAACATCATTGCTGCCGGCCTGCCGCTGTACGGCGCTGGCGCTGACATGGAGTGTGCGACCTGCCACGACGTGCACAACGGCCCCGGCTTCGCCTCGCTGCTGCGGGTGTCCAATGTTGGCAGCGCCCTGTGCCTGGACTGCCACATCAAGTAATTGTTTTCTAGCTTAATTCTTTACTCTGGCAGCCGGAACTGCAGGTCCGGCTGCCAGTTTTTTCTTCTGTTACCCAGTAAACCGTTATGGTAATAATGTCCATACACTATCAACCTTTTAACCGGTACCAACCACGGGAGTCGATCACTGTGAGAATCTTCCACCGCTGTACCCGCCGCCTGCGTTTTTGTTCTGCACTGCTGTTGCCCGGACTTCTTTTACTTTTGGCCGGCTGCGCCGCCAAGGTAGAACCGATCTTTTTCCCCAGCCCTCCGGCACCACCACGTGTCCAGTTACTCACCTCATTCTACAACGAGGGGAGCCTGCGCAACAACGCCATGTTGACTTTTCTGCTCGGCGACGAATACAGTGGAAGCTTCTCAAAGGCTTATGGACTGGCCTTTCACAACGGCCAGCTCTATATCGCCGATTCCGGAAAAGCGAGCCAGGGCCTGGGGATCGTCGATTTTGAAAAACACAAAATCGAGTATGTCCAGACGGGCCTGTCCAAACCGATCAATGTCAGCATCGATACCGACGGCACAACCTATGTGTGCGATCTTGGCGAGGACCAACTGCCCGGGATTGCCGTTTTTGATGCGGGACACCACTTTATCCGCCGCATGACTCTCGACACCGCATCAGGATTTTACCCGACATCCTCACTGATCATCGGTGACGAGCTTTTAGTGGCCGATCCAAAAAACAACCTGATACACGTGCTCGACAAACAGACCGGCGCCCAACTGAAGACCTTTGGCGCTGACGACCAGCTCGGCTGGCCGACTCATTTGTCGCCGACGCCCGATGGGAACATCCTGATTACGGAAACCGGCGCTCAGACCTTGCGTCTCTACAGTGCGGATGGTCAGGTGCGGTCTCGTATCGGCCAGCCAGGTGACCGCGCCGGCACCTTCGCGCGCCCAAAAGCAACGGCGGTTGATCACGACGGCAATATTTATGTTGTCGATGTCGCCTTTCAGAATGTGCAGATTCTCAACCAGGAAGGCAAATCGCTGATGTATTTCGGCGCAGCCCCTGGAGGGCAAGCGCTGACGATGCCGGCCGGTATCGCGATCACTTACGACCGTATGGATATCTTCCAACCCTACGCAGCACCAGACTTCACTCTTGAATATGTGATCGCCGTTTCCAGTCAGGGCGGAATTGCCAACTCCTCAAAAATAACACTCTACGGTTTTGGTAAAGCGGCCGGCTATGACTACACGATACCGGAGCAGAGCACCGAACAATAGTAACCCAACCTTGAAAATCCAAAAGCCCCGACCAGAACTGGTCGGGGCTTTTTTTATCGACGACAAAGACCTGCAGTGATTGTCGTCTGCGGACTAATGACTAGAGCAGTGCCTGCAACGCCAGTAGCGTCGCAGCATAATCGGGCTCAGCGGTCACCTCCGGGACGATCTGCCGGTAAACAATCTTACCACTGCGGTCGATAATCAGCACCGCCCGCGTCAGCAGCATCAGCTCCTTGCACATCAAACCATAAGCACTAGCGAAACTGCGCTCGCGATAATCAGAAAGAGTGCGCACCCGGGCAATGCCGGCATTGCCGCACCAGCGTTTCTGGG
>DDWE01000003.1 GCA_002345625.1 Desulfuromonadaceae bacterium UBA2294
GCTGCAGGCCAAGGAAGAGGGGAAGGAAAAGACCATCCTGTTTAACCTCTCCGGCCACGGCCATGTCGATATGACCGCTTACGACGATTTCCTCGGCGGTAAGCTGAACGATTACGAGTACCCGGCAGAGGCGATCAAGGAATCTTTGGCGCACTTGCCAAAAGTTGGTTAAGGGCAGGAGTCAGGAACAAGGAATCAGGAATCAGGAATCAGGAATCAGGAAAGACGTCTGTATGTATTGTCGGGTGTGCCTGAGACCTGAGACCTGAAACCTGAGACCTTAATTTGAATTTTTGCCATGACAAAAATTAAAATCTGCGGCATTACCAATATCGACGACGCCCTGCAGGCTTGTGCCTGCGGGGCGGACGCGTTGGGCTTTGTCTTCTATGGCAAGAGCCCGCGTTGCGTGACGCCGGAAGCTGCAAAGGCGATCATCGCGGCAATGCCGGCTTTTGTTGTCACCGTCGGCCTGTTTGTCAACGAATCCCCGGCGCGGGTTCGCGAGATCGCAGCGGAATGTGGTCTGGATGTGATTCAGTTGCATGGTGACGAGGGACCGGCCGATTGCGACTTTGCGCCGCGCCGGGTCATCAAGGCACTGCGGGTCAAAGATGCGGCCAGTCTCGCTGATCACGCTTCGTTCAATATCTCGGCCCTGCTGCTTGATGCCTGGGTTGCCGATGCCTACGGCGGTACCGGCCATTCTTTTAACTGGGAGCTGGCGGCCGCGATTGCCAGGCAGCGACGGGTGATCCTTGCCGGTGGCTTGACGCCGGAGAATGTCGCCGACGCAATCCGTGCCGTGCAGCCTTATGCGGTCGATGTTTCCAGTGGGGTTGAGGCAACGCCAGGGAAGAAGGATCCGGCGAAGGTGGCGGCGTTTATCCGGGCAGCCAGGGAGCCGCAAAAGGGATGAAGTGCTGGCGTGTCGTAGTCCTAACTGTGGTAGGTTTCCTGCTGCTGACCGGAGCGGTGACGGGTGCCGCTGAGCGCGGCATCGGTGTCCGGCCGGTGGCGCCGACCGGTGAGACCGTCACCGGAACGCAGTGGCTGCTCACCATCGGTATCGATAACTATCTTAACTGGCCCCGCTTGAAGACAGCGGTCAATGATGCTCAAGCCGTGCGCGACGTACTGCTTGAACACTATTATTTTGATCGCGAGCATGTCATTGAGCTGTTTAACGAGCAGGCGACGCGTAAAAACATCCTCGCTGCTCTGCGAGAACTGGCGCATAAAGTCGGGCCGGACGATTCGCTGCTGGTTTTCTACGCCGGCCACGGCCAGCTCGATTCGATCACCAAGGCCGGCAGCTGGGTGCCGGTCGAAAGTGGCACCGATGACAGTTCGGCCTGGATCACCAACCAGACGATCAAGGACTATCTGAAGGCCGATGCGATTAAGGCCAAGCACATTCTACTGGTTTCCGACTCTTGCTTCGCTGGCGATTTTTTCCGCGGTAGTCGCGGGAATTTGCCTGAAGTGACCGACGTCGTGGTCAAGAAGGCCTACCAGCGGGCCAGTCGTCAGGCAATCACCAGTGGTGGTGTTGAACCAGTCAGTGATGCCGGGTTTGGCGGCAACAGTGTTTTCTCGCATTTTCTGGTTTCAGCGCTGCGCGACAACGACAAGTCGTTCCTGATCCCCTCGGATCTCTTCCCCGAAGTCAAGTCCGGGGTAGCACAAAATGCCGAGCAGTTCCCGCAGTTTGGCACCCTGCATGGCGTCGGTGGACAGGAAGGGGGCGAGTTTGTCCTGTTTTTGCGCCGTACCGATCGTTTGCAAAACTTGGCAGCTGAGTCCGAGGCCCGACAGCAGAAGCTTGAGCGCCTCAAGCAGATGGAAGACGAAGCCCTGCAGCAGAAACAGAAGGAACAGGCTGAGATCGCGCGCAAAGAAGCCGATCTGGCCAGGCTTGACGCGCAGATTGTCGAACTCAACCGCAAGCTCGGCACGGCGGGCAGTGGCAGTAACAGCCAGGACTCTCTCGATACCTTATTGGCGATGGTCAAACAGAAGGAAGAGCAGGCGGCTCGCCTCGAAGCCCTGCGCCGCCAGCGTGAGGACGAGGAGCGTAAACGGTTAGCGGAGATCGAGCGCCTGAAGCGTGAACAGGAAGATCGCCGTTTCGAGGCGATTACTGCCGATGTCACCAAGTATGAGCAGATTGCCGGTTCTCCTTATGGCAAGGAGCTGGCCGGTGCCGCCTGGGCGAGTTTCGTTGGGAAATACCCTGAGTGCAACGATCTCAATCCGGAGGAGATACGCGACTGCAAGAAGAGGTTGGGGATTGTTGATCGGAATCCGGCGTTTAATTCCTCATCGCTATCTTCTTCAGGGGTTAAATCTCCGCAACAAGTGAGTTTTAAAAATAAAATGGGGACAGTCACGCTCAGACATGAACAGCATGCTGCAAAGTATAAATGTCATGAGTGCCATCAGGCTGACACCTGGAAGATGGTAATGTCCAAGGATGTCGGCCATAACCTCTGCAAAGACTGTCACAAGACTTCTGGTGGGCCGACCAAATGCAGGGACTGCCATGAATGGCACTAGTTTAAGCAGTTT
>DDWE01000015.1 GCA_002345625.1 Desulfuromonadaceae bacterium UBA2294
TCCGCACCAGACCGACCCGGTACTGATTCTCAAGCAACTCGCCAACCGCACGAACACGCCGATTGCCGAGATGATCGATGTCGTCGATGTTCCCCTTACCGTTGCGCAGGTCGATGAGATAACGGACCACTTCGAGGATATCCTCATTGGTCAGAGTCGTCTTCTCCAACTCCGTACTCAGGCCGAGCTTGTAGTTCAGCTTGAGGCGGCCAACCGTAGAGAGGTCATAGCGTTCCGGCACGAAAAAGAGGCTGTCGAACAGCGCCTTGGCGCTACGCAACGTCGGTGGATCGCCGGGGCGCAGACGGCGGTAGATCTCGACCATGGCATCGTCGGGAGTTGCCACCTTATCAATCAGCAGCGTTTCCCGCAGATAAGGGCCGACATAAAGATGATCAATAAACAGGGCAGGAACTTCTGTGATGCCGCGCTGCTTGAGATCTTCGACCTTGGCGGCGGTCAGTTCCTCGTTACACTCAAGGACGACTTCACCGGTTTGCTGATCGACGATATCGGTCGAGGCGATCTTACCGAACACCTCTTCCTCGGTCACTGGAATAAACTCAACTTTGAGTTCTTCAAGTTTGCGCAGGGCAGCCTTGGTGAACTTGCGGTTGGCTTTGACCACCACCTCGGCGCTCTTGCCGCTGCCGGCAACAACGTCGACCGTTGCCCGCTGGCCCTGCAGCAAATCGAGACGGACGCGCTTTTTGTAACTATCGCCGTCAAAGACCAGAGTCTCGGTGTCGTAATAATAATTCAGCAGCTCTTCGGTCGAATAGCCGAGGGCTTTGAGCAGCACCGTCGCCGGCAGTTTACGGCGGCGATCGATACGCACATAAAGGATATCCTTGTGGTCGAAATCGAAATCGAGCCAGGAACCACGGTAAGGGATAACGCGCGCCCGGTAGAGAACTTTGCCACTACTGTGGGTCTTCCCTTTGTCATGGTCGAAGAACACTCCGGGAGAGCGGTGCAGCTGACTGACGATAACACGCTCGGTACCATTGATGATAAAGGTCCCGTTCTCCGTCATCAGCGGAATTTCGCCGAAGTAGACTTCCTGCTCCTTGATATCACGAATCGACGGCGTTCCCGAATCCTTGTCGGTGTCCCAGGTCACCAGGCGTACCCGGACCTTGACCGGCGAGGCAAAGGTCATGCCGCGCTGGTGACATTCTTCAACATCATACTTCGGGGTGCCGAGCGAATAAGCCACGTACTCCAGAGAACATGTGTCGCCAAAATCACGAATCGGGAAAACCGAGCGAAAAACCGCCTCAAGGCCGATATTCTGCCGCGCTTCCGCCGGCAGCTCCGCCTGAAGGAACCGCTGATACGACACTTTTTGGATGTCGATCAGATTCGGAATGTCGATGATTTTCTTGATCTCGGCGAAATGTTTCCGCAGCAGTTGGTTATTCGCAATCGAATAAGCCATGGTGTCTCCTTTTGCTGGACTCGAACCCGCTTCAGCCCTTGACGGGCCCGGCGTGGCGGGCATCATACGCCCGGGCTATGGACATTCTCGACCGGTAGCGCCGATTGGCGACCGGAGAATACCATCAACCCGATGGATCAACAGTGTTCCGCCCCCCGCAAATAATTGCGAAAGGAAGAAAAGTAGAATAGCCAAGGCCGCACGAGGCGACCTTGGCTAGCTGGTGACCTATTGCACCGGCGATTACTTGAGGTCAACCTTAGCGCCGGCTTCTTCGAGCTGCTTCTTGAGTTCCTCGGCTTCCGCCTTGGCAACAGCTTCCTTAACGGTGCTCGGAGCAGCATCAACCAGGTCTTTGGCTTCTTTCAGGCCAAGACCGGTCGCAGCGCGAACAACCTTGATGACATTGATCTTTTTGTCGCCGGAATTCACGAGAATGACGTCAAATTCGTCCTTCTCCTCAGCAGCTGCAACTTCACCACCAGCGGCCGGGCCAGCGGCAGCAGCCACCGGGGCAGCGGCAGAAACGCCGAATTTTTCTTCCAGTTCCTTGACCAGCTCAGCCAGTTCCAGGACAGTCATCTTTTCGATGAATTCAACAACCTGCTCTTTGGTAATTGCCATTGTTCATTCTCCTCGTATCAAACTGTTGGTTCGAATCGTTGATGGATTGATTAATACGACAGACCTAGCTTAGGCCGCCGCTTTTTGATCCCGGACCGCCGCCAGGGCGAGCACCAGGGAACGCGGAATCGCTGCCAGCACACCGACGAAATTGCTTGCCGGGGCGTTGAGCGAACCGAGCATTTTCGCCAGCAGCACTTCGCGGCTGGGCAGATCGGCCAGAGCCTTGATATCGGCAGCCGACAGCAGTTTACCGTCGAGTACGCCGCCTTTAAGTTCAAACTTGTCGGTCGTTTTAGCGAAATCGCTGAGAGCCTTGGCCGGAGCAACCGGATCACCGATGGCGATGGTCACTGAGGTCGGGCCGGCGAGATAGGTGCCAAGGCACTCGTTAGCGGTGCCGGCGATGGCCCGCTTGAGCAGGGTGTTTTTGACAACACGGTATTCAACACCCGCCTTGTACAATTCACCGCGCAGACGATTAGCCTGCTCGACACTGATACCGCGATAGTCGGCAACAAAGGCAGCCTTGGCTTCCTTCATCTTCTCAGTTAATTCGGCTACGAGCTGTTCTTTACTGGTCTTGTTCAACGCGTCTCCTCCTTTCTATGAATTTCGGCAACCCACAGGGCTCCGTGCCCCAGCCGCAGGGCATGGAGGAAGACGGTGAACCGTCAAGACCATGTCCAGCCTCGACAGGTGGCGAATGCCATTAAACGCCCTGATTCAGCGTGCCTGTTATCTTTGACCGGGAGCAATTAAACCGGCGCGCAATGTGTGCCGCCGGTTTGACTGTTTGTGCATTATTTGATGTGCGTCTGCAACTCGGGGATGTCAATGTTCAGACCCGGACCCATGGTGCTCGACAGGCTGATCTTTTTCAGGTAAGTCCCTTTAGCGGTCGACGGCTTTGCCTTCATCAGCGCATCCATCAAAGCCAGCACATTACCACGCAGCTTCTCAACATCAAAGGAGACCTTGCCAACCGGCGCATGAACGATCCCGGCCTTCTCGACCCGGTACTCGATCTTACCCGATTTAGCCTCATTGACCGCACGATCAAGCTCAAAGGTCACCGTACCGACCTTCGGATTCGGCATCAGGCCACGCGGGCCGAGGAGCTTGCCGATCTTACCGACCGTACCCATCATGTCCGGGGTGGCGATGGCGGTATCAAAATCAAACCAGCCGCCCTGGATCTTCTCGACCAGATCGTCCGCACCGACGTAATCGGCACCGGCGTTCTTCGCCTCCGCAGCTTTCTCGCCTTTTGCAAAGACTAGAACGCGAACCGTTTTACCGAGACCGTTCGGCAGCACAACAGCGCCACGAACCATCTGGTCCGCTTTACGCGGGTCGACGCCGAGACGAATGGCAACATCCACCGTTTCGTCAAACTTGGTAAAAGAGGCGTCCTTGACCATCGCCAAAGCGGTGTCGAGGGTGTAGACCTGATTACGGTCGATCTTGGTTTTTGCTTGTTTCAGATTCTTGCCAGGCATTTTTCACTCCAACGTGCCTAAAAATTTAGACAACTTCGATCCCCATGCTGCGGGCGGTTCCTTCAACGATCCGGATCGCGGCCTCAATATCGAAAGCGTTCAGATCGGGCATCTTCAACTGCGCGATCTCCCGGACCTGATCCTTGGTCACCTTGCCGACTTTGTTTTTATTCGGCACACCGGAACCCTTCGGGATCCCGGCCGCTTTGATCAGCAACACGGACGCCGGTGGCGTCTTGGTGATAAACGTGAATGACCGGTCGGCGTAAACAGTGATCACAACAGGGATGACCATATCACCTTCGTTTTGCGTTTTGGCGTTGTAGGCCTTGCAAAACTCCATGATGTTGACACCGTGCTGACCGAGCGCCGGACCGATCGGCGGGGACGGATTCGCCTTGCCGGCTCGAATCTGCAGCTTAATCTGCCCTATAATCTTCTTGGCCATCTGCTAGCTCCTTGACTGCTCTATGACGTAAGTGCGCCGGTGCAAAATACCGACTGTCACCGAAATGCCTAATTTGTTTTTTCGACCTGGATAAATTCGAG
>DDWE01000012.1 GCA_002345625.1 Desulfuromonadaceae bacterium UBA2294
TGATCAACGCCGACTATATTATCGGCTTCCCACTCGGCTATCGAAATGGGGCCTGGTCTGGCCGGATGCGTCTCTTTCACCAGTCATCTCACCTGGGGGACGAATTCCTGCTGCTGCCCCAGAGTCCTGAACTGAACGAGCCGCGCATCAACCTGAGCTTTGAGACCGTTGAACTGCTCGCCGGCTGGGAATGGGAGGGTCTCCGCCTCACCGGCGGGCCGTCCTATATTGTCCATACCTCAACTCCTCTCAAGCGCTACAGTGCGCAGGCGGGGATCGATTATCTCCTCACCAAGCCCGTTATCACGTCAACGGTTTACCCCTTTGCCAGTGTTCTCTGGCATTCCTGGCAAGAGACCGGGTGGGGGACAGATATAACCGTCAAGGCCGGTGTCAACATTCGCAGTCCTTATGCCGAGAAACGCTCAATTCAGATTTTTGGTGAGTACTATCACGGCAACTTGCCTTTCGGACAGTTCTACGCCTTGCGCGCCGAGTATTTTGGCGGTGGCATCAATATCTCCTTTTAAAGCAGTCAAAAGGGCAAAGCCTGCCGATCCCTTGGCTCAATGACTGGCCTTGTCCCCCCAGATATACTTCAGCCGCTTATCCCGGCCGCAACTCCAGCGGTAGGAGTTGTAGCGAATGGGGTTGTTCTTGTAATAGTCCTGATGGTAGCTCTCCTCTCCGGTGATCGGATAGAAGGTTGAGGCATCGAGGATCGGAGTGACCACCTTTTCGTTTGGAAACTGCGCAGCGATACGTTGTTTCGAGGCTTCGGCGATTTTTCGTTCCGATTCGTTGGCGACAAAGATGGCCGCCAGGTAGCTGTGACCACGATCACAGAACTGTCCGCCGTCGTCGAAGGGGTCGATATTCACCCAGTAGTGGTCGAGCAGCTGCTGGTAGGTGATTCTGGCCGGGTCGTAGGTGATCTCGACCGACTCGTAGTGGCCGGTGTGGTCGCCGTTGTAGGTGGGGTTTTTGAGCGTGCCTCCGGTGAAGCCGGAGACCACATCGGTGACTCCGGGGATCTTTTCAAAGTCGGACTCCATGCACCAGAAGCAGCCCCCTGCCAGCACCGTCTTATCGGCCAGAGCCGGTCCGGCGACGAGCAGCAGGGCAGTGATCAGGATCATTATCCGTGAGCAGTTCATAAGGGCTCCTGTTGTTCTTGAAAAAGTTATGCCGGCCATCAAAGGCCGGCACCCGCTCCACCTGCGGCGGATGCACTTAATAAACCTTACCATACGGTGGCTGCAGGTGTCGGATGGTCATTGTAAAACGAAAGCAGGGTGAGGGGAGGGCGAGTGGAAGGTGTAAAATATGTTGATTTTACGTGTGCCGGCAGTTGAGCCTCACGGCAGCTGGCGCTGTTACCAATAAACACTTAATCCGATTCTGGCAACCCTTTCAATCTGGCCCCATTTGCGGTTTCCGGAGACGTCAAGATTGAGGGACAGGTTGTTGGTCAAGGCGATGTTTTCTTCTGCCGCAACTTCGTAGTTTTGTTCAAAGTTGGCGGCAACATCAGAAAACCAGGCCAGGCGCAATTGAGCCTGACTTCTGCCTCCGGATGATTGATAAATCAATCCCGTGCTTGCTCCCGCCTCTGCCAGAAATTTCTTCGCTCCTCCGACCCGGGCCTCGCCGAGCAGATACCAGAGAAGCTGACGCGAGCCAAAAGACCAGCCCCCGCCCGGATTGACTTCGAAGGTAAGCTCTCGTCCATCCTGCTTTGTTGTGACCCGTCGCAAACCGGTGTAGATCTTCCAGGAGGTCACCGGGAAAAACAGGTTGCGCGGTGCGACCGAAAAAATATTGACGATATCGAAACGCTCCAGCCTGACCCGTTTGTCGGCATAGAACCGGACCAGGGTATGTAGATACTCGATCTGCGCTCCGGAAGGGTAGCCGTTGGCAGGGTCACGCAGATGATGATGTCCTGGACGGAAAGAGAGGTCGATAAAAGAGTCGTCATCGTCTATCCCGGTGTAGAGACTCAAGCGAGATGAGCGGTGTCCCTGTTCGGGCGGTGACGCTACAAAAACCGGTTCATCGCTCACACCTAACTTGCTCCGCTTGGACAGCAGCGCGACATACCGCTTTTTATAATCCTCCTTTTCCAGTTCCTGCTTCAGATAGCGATAGTCGAGATCCTCAATCGCCAGATCAAACAGATCCTTCGGATCATCAGTCAGCTGCGCTGATTCGAGATCCCCGGCCTGTTCCGGCGTGTGCGAAAGTTTGAAAGCGTATTCTTCTCCCGGACCGGAGATGCGCGACATCAGCCGCTCCATCCGTCGGGCTTTAGACGGTCGGTAGGTCGCCTCTGCAATCAGCCCGGCCTGCTCGACCTGGCGAATGGTGTCGATCGGCAGAACCCAGGTCTTGCCCTGTTCCGCCAGTTGAACGCCCGGCCGAGCAACTTCGAAAAGGTAGAGAAGATTGAAGCTGCAATTCTCACTGAAAAAGTAATAGTCGGCGTAATGGTCATTCATCTCCCAGACATGATCGACCAGTCTGCGCGTCTCTTCAGGCGTGAGATTGAGTCGATACTCCCAGATGTCCCGACTCTCCAGATCGCCATATTCCCGGACCTTGGTGTAGTAAGGGAGAATCGAGTAACGCCCCTGATAGAAGCCGAACAGCCCTTTAAACGCATAGGTGAAGCCGTTGGTCTCATTCGTCTGCGCGGAGTAATTCACGGAGTAGGTCAAAAGCTTGCTTTGATATTCACCATAGATATTCAGGAGTGTATGTCCGAACATTGATGACGGGCTGTTGATATGTGGGCCGGGGAAGACCAATTCTGCTGAGGAGGGAGCGACCTTTTTTATCAGGTCGTTGTACTCGGTGCATTCCGGTTGCGGGAGTTGTTCAACCGGAATGGAGAGTTCTTCTTTAAGCCACGCGACCCTTGCAGGATAACGGCACAGGGTATGTTTGTCTCCCTGATCAGCATCGTCGAACATTGACTTGATCGTCATGTCGAGTTCAGCTTGCGGATCTGCCTTTCCATTGAGACTAATAAAAAAGGTGGGGTCGTCGATCAGGCTTTCACGAGTGATCATTCCTTTGAAATAATGCCCCAACGAGTTCCAGTAGGGGGCTTGCGCCAGATTCCTGGCGTGTGCCTGTTCAATATAGCCGTCAAATGGTTCTGCCTGCGCACTGGAAAAACTGAGCAGAAAGACCAATATGAAAAAAACCGGATGCAGCGTAACGCTGCATCCGGAGTGATGTGTGTGGTTCATTGAACGCTGGCGTAACATTAAATCAGGGCTGCAATCCGATCAAGAACGGTTGCCGAGGTCTCGTTACCAGTCACAAAAATGTGGTCAAAGTTGCTTTGAAGGTTGGCGGCAAAGAGCTCTTTCTGGTCGGCCGGGATCTCCAGCAGTTCGGCAAGGGTATCAAGGGACTCGCCTTGCCCTTTGGAGATATCGAGGGCGAGCGTATCAAGGTTGGCGCCGGAGAACTCCTTCAGCCTCTCACTAACCGCAACTTTTGCCGGCTGGTCACAGCCGAGTGTGCCGGTGCTGATGCCAAAAGTCTGGGTGCCTGATGACCCGTTAGTCGTGGCCTGAAATACCTGAAACAGGACCGAGTCATCTGCTTTATCTTCCCATATGACGGTCCCGAGTCCGCAACCGGTATTTCTAGCAGCTTGGCCTGCAAAAGCAGAAGGGGCTGCAATCAGCACAATAGCCAGCAGGGTAAACGCAGTTTTTTTAAACATGGCAAACTCCTTTTCAAAGTAATATGGCAAGCAGATCACTTACCTATTCATACTACTGTCCATCAAATGAAAGTCAATGCCGACTCAGCTGGTTTTTTAGCCTATGCGATCGTGGGGGCAGGTCGGGTAACCCTGAGTATTTAGTCCGCGCGGAGTTTCACCATAACCTGACTCCCGTCGACTCTATTATGGAAGATCCCGATCTTGACTTGCATACAGACACACCACCTTTTTCGGTTTTACTGCTGCATGGTGGGTCTAACTCTTGACATTAATACGACTTCGGTTGAGAATGTTGACCAATTTGGTAACTATCTGTGAGGGCTATTGCGATGCGTCATGTTTTGTTGGTTGTGCTCTTTCTGCTTGTCCCGTTTCTAAAGTCCGGTCTCGCTGCCCCGACCCTGCTCTTCGATCAGGGTCACGGGCAGACCTTTACCATCGAAAAAGCCGGCGAGTTGCAACTCGGTCAGTTGGCGACGCAGTTGCGGGCCGATGGCTGGCAGGTTGCCTCTACGGCCAGCGCGTTGACTCCAGAGGCGCTGGCCGGCCTCGATGCTCTGGTGATCTCCGGGCCGTTCAAGCCTTTCACTGCCAAGGAGCTCGCCGCGATCGACACCTTTTTGCAGGATGGTGGTCGGCTGGCGGTCATGCTGCACGTTGCACAACCGGCGGCCTCCTTGCTCAACCAGCTCGGTGTCGTCCATGCCAACGGCGTTGTCCGCGAAGGCGATCAAAGACTGGTGATCAATGACGATCCGTTCAGCTTCAGGGTCAGCCACTTGCAGCCGCACCCACTCACCAACGGGTTGACCTCGTTCGCCCTTTATGGCGCCTGGCCGCTGTTGCCGGAAGGGGCCAACAGCCGATCGATCGCCGATACCAGTCTGGGCGCCTGGGTCGATCTTGATGGCAATAATGTCTTCTCACAGGGTGATGCGATGCAGGAACTGAGCGTGCTGGTGGTCGGGCAGGTGGGGAAGGGTGAATGGGCTGTCTTTGGGGACGACGCAATGTTTCAGAATAAGTTTCTGCAGGGGGAGAATATCAAGCTGGCGGCGAACCTGAGCCGCTGGTTGCGGTCTGCTGTGGATTGATCGGCCGCACCTTTTCAAAAATATTGGAATCTTGGATCTTTTAACAGGGATGGACAGGATATGCAGGATGACAACATTGAGTACCAATTATTGTTAACCAGTACCTGCCACTTTTGACCTTATCCTGCCCATCCTGCTCATCCCTGTAAATCTGCAGTTCGTATTTAACCTTCATCCTGTTTGCCGCACTGCTCGATGAACTGCTCAATGTCTGACGCCAGCGGTGCGTTCAGGGTTACCGATGTCTGTTTGACCGGATGTTTGAACTGCAGCTGATCACTGTGCAGCGCCTGGCGCTGGAGGCTGCCGTCGGGCGGTGGCGGATTGTGGCGATGTGCAAGGTAGTCGGCGTCGTTCATCCTGTAGAGGGCATCGCCGGCAATCGGGTGGCCGATGGCGGCGAGGTGGACGCGCAGCTGGTGAGTGCGTCCGGTTTCCGGGGTGAGCGAGAGCAGGGTGAAGTCGTTGCCAAGCGGGCGGACGATACGGTAGCGGGTGACGGCCGCTTTGCCCTGCTCACGGTCGATGGCAAAGCGTGGCACCAGGGCCTCCTTGGCCGGGCCGATGGGCAGATCAATGATCCCCTCGGCGGGGACGGGCCGGCCGCTCACCACGGCGAGGTAGTGCTTGATCACCGTGCCGTCCCTAAACTGCTGCATCACCGTACTGAGAACCGTCTTGTCCTTGGCCAGCAACACCAGCCCCGAGGTGTCGGCGTCGAGACGGTTGACCAGATCGACGCCCGGATAGGGCGGCTGGTGGACGTGGCGCAGGTGGTAGACCAGGTTGGCATTGACGAATTTGCCGCCGCTGTGCACCCGCAAGCCCGGTGGCTTGTTGATGGCCAGCAACCAGTCGTCCTCATAGACGATGGCATAGTCGAGATTGACCTCCGGCGCTTCGTGTGCCGGCAATACGCAGCCGATGATATCCCCCCGCTGAACAATCTGTGTTCCGTCACTGCACTTGCCCTGACAGGTCACCTGACCGGCATCGATCAGCGACTGCCAGCCGGCGGCCGTCAGGTAGGTAAAGCGCTTCGTCAGGTACTCCAGTACGCTGGTACCGGCAAAGGCGGCGGGGACTTTTGAGTCGACGTTCATTCGGTTTCTGACCATTCAGGCATTATCGGGCAGATCGTTGTCGCCCGGGGCTTAAACTTTCTCGCTGAAGGTGGTATATATCATGGACCTGCAAAGGATGCAGGAAAAGATATCTGCGAAAGAGTCTGAATTGCATATGCCGACCCTTGTAGCCCCGGACAGTTTGGTCAACCAGCCAGCGACACCCTACGACTTCGGCCGCTGCAAGCTCTGCGCACAACCGGCGGCCGCACCGACCTACCGGTTGAAGAAAACGACGATTTACGCCTGCGCTGACTGTGGTTTTCACTTCATTGATGCCCTCGACACCCTGCCGGTCGCACCGTTGGCCGCCGCACAGCAGAACCTTGATGCAAAAGCGATCGCCTATATCGAAAGCCGTCTGGCTGCCAGCGCCGCACAGCAACAGGTTCGACTGCGACAGGTGCAGGAGTGCCTGCCACTTTCCGGGGCGCACTGCCTCGATCTGGGTGCCGGTGCCGGGCTGTTTGCCAGCTTGCTGGCCGCGGAAGGGGCAACGGTGCAGGGGCTCGAACCGCAACCGGTTTTCTGCGACTTCGCCCTGCGTAAATTCGGCCTGACCTTTCACCCGGAGACAGTTGATGCCCCCTACTGGCAACAGGACTATGCCGGAGCCTTCGATCTGATCACCCTCTGGGATGTCCTGGAGCACGTCAACTTCCCGGTTGAGACCTTGTCCCAGGCCGTGCAACTGCTCAAGCCGGGCGGCTACCTGCTGCTCGACACGCCGATCCGCGATGCGCTGGTCTACCGTCTCGGTGAGTGGTCTTACCGCTTGAGTCGCGGCCGCAAGCCGTTCATGCTCGAAACGCTCTATTCGCCGCAACCGTTCCGGCATAAGCAGATCTTTACCCAGCGACAGCTGCGGCGTCTGGCTGAACAATGTGGCTTGCGCGTGCAGCGACTGGAGTTGCCTCGGTGGTCACCACGCAGCCAGGTGACGCTGGTGGCGCAAAGAGTCTGAGGAAGATGGCTCAAGGGTTCATGGAACGCCTGGTCTGCCGCCATCTTTCAGAATCTGCCGTCTCTCATAAGGCTGGTTGCACTACGCACTCTACTCCTGTCCTGTGCCTTTCCGGAAAAATATAACCAATTCGTTTGGTAATCAGTTCAAATTTACTGTATGGTCCACACCACGGTTAATCATCAGGGTGTGAATTGTAACCTTATGAATTTTGATGGGTATTGTTATGAAAAGGGTTCTATCCGGTTTTGTATTAATGCTACTTGTTTTCTTCCTGGTCGGTTGCTCGGCGAACCGATACCTCAATCGTAAGGTTAAGCCCGAGCTCTCGACATCGGATAACATTGCAGACGTTTTTGCCAATGTTGAGTCGAACAACATTCTCAATGCGCTGACGATTCTTGAACGTAAACGGGTTAAAACCATCCTTAAAGCTGAAAATAATACCAAGCAGAATGACTCAGGGTCGATCGTCCCTTTTTTGAAAAGCCGGGGTATCGGCACGAAAATGAAGAACAACTCCTTTGCCAAAAAAACCGCAAAAGGTCCGCAAGATCTGGAGATCCATCTCGGCAGCACCGAGCCTGATCTCGTGCAGTTCCAAAATCAGCTCAATGAACAGACGGCGGCCATTTCCTACGTCGTTCTGAAAGACAGCTACGGCGCATTCCTGATCCGTAACGATTCAATACAGTTCTATGATTTCGCCATCCCGAAAGACGTTATCAATCAAACGATCGCCAACGTAAAATCCCGACTGATCAACCCATATGACGGCAATGGTCATATCGTTGGTGCCGATCAGCATCTGCTGCAAGGGCTTTATGTCTTGTATCAGGCACTGTTTTTGCCTCTTGAAGCTGAGCTGGACGGGGCGACCAGCCTGATCGTCATCCCGGCGGGCAGCCTGCAACTCATCCCCTTACAGGTCTTGACCCGTAATGCGGCAAAACCCGATTATCTTCTGGAGAAATATAACTTCACCTACACCAGCTCTCTGACCTCTTTGCGCGAATCGCTGACGCAATCAAAACGGAATTTTTCTTTGCTGATTTATGGTGATCCAGCGCATTCGTCATTAAGCGGGGAGGGGATGCTTCCCCGGATCCCCTACGCGGGGAAGGAGGCGCAGTTGGTGCATGGGCTCTTCCCGCGTTCCGATCTGTTTATGGGGAGTGCGGCGACCGAGAAGAATCTTAAAGAGAGCATCGGTGATTACGCAATTGTCCATTTGGCCACACATGGTTATGTCGACTCAGAGAACCCGAGATTCTCTTTTTTACTGACTGCTGATGCGCAAGGAGAAGACGGCGTATTCAGTATCCAGGAGATTTTACAGGCGAAGATTAATGCTGAACTGATCATCTTGAGTGCCTGTGAAACGGCCGTTGGATCAGGGGCCCTGCCGGATAATAACGTCTCCGGTTCCATGGCGATGGCGTTCATGTCTGCAGGGGCAGAATCGGTTGTTTCAAGTCTGTGGAGCGTGGACGACATTTCGACCGCAAAGATCATGACCTCTTTTTACAGTCGTTACGGCAATGAACGTATCGGCCAGAGTTTCAGGCTGGCCCAGCTGGAATTGATGAAGACCGAAGGGTATTCACATCCATTCTTCTGGGGTCCCTTTATTCTTTATGGAAGTTACCTGTGATGTTGCGATTTAAATGGTTGGCAGTCCTGTTGGTCCCACTGTTCGTTATGCTGAACCTCAGCGCATGCTCTTCTTCGCGGGTGAATCTGCGCGGAAAGAGTCTTGACTATGAGTACCGTGTATCCGGAGGCAAGGGTGCGGTCCATATCTCCACTTTTCAGGCCGGAAACAGGCTCTATTTCAAGGGTTTGCGGTCGGTGAACGGCGATGTGACACTTGTTCATAACTATAACAAGGTCAGAGAAGTTTACGCCTATTCAGCCTCTGATGATTTTCTCGAACTGATTGTTCTGCCGATTGCAACCCCGATTTTGCTGACCGCCGGCACGGTTACCGCATTAATTATGACGCCGTTTGGCTCCAGTAAACAGTTGCGTGAGGAGCGTGGCCCAAAATACGGCGGGGTGCCGGTTGTCTCACAGGTGTCCACCTTGTTCAGCAGTTTCATTATACCGATTCTGCCTGGAATAAATTCTGTCGCCGTGCGTAATAAAACGTCCAGACCGAACAGGGAAGTGCTGGACGACCTTTACGTGGAGCAAGTGCCATATCCGACCCGGATGGCTGTTTCGCGCTCTGAGGATGTGCCCCAACTGGAGTATGCCGCTTCCGCCGATGGCCGCACTCTGACGTGTCATGCCTATCCGAATGGCTGGTTCTATGTCGAGCTTGACGCAGGCGATAAAGAGCACTCCGTTTTACTTAAATGCAGTAGTGACGGCAAGATTATCGCTTCTGAATCGGTTTCGGTTGGCCCCGTTTGATGCTGTTCTCTCTGTGTTGTCTGTATTTATGAGGAATACTCCTCAAACACGATTCAAAAATGGAAGAAACATGAAACCGTTTGCTCTTATTCTGATTGTTACCATGTTTTTGACTGCCTGTGCACATCCCGGCAGGACGCGGACGATTGATACCGGTGAGATTGTTGTTGACCGTAATCAGGCTGAAAAGGGTCAGTCGTACTCCTACATGGTCGAGCGTCGCCCTGAAGGTGATGATATTGTCATCCAATGTTTCGATAAAATCGAAATTATCGAGCAGAAGAATAAGGTCGTCGACACAGAACAGACCTATTATAAATACTCATTGTTGAATGAAGTGGTTGAACTTTGTGCCTGGGTCGTGGTCATTCCCGGCGTTTTGACTTTTTTCTATCCGATGATTTCGGGCAAGAGTCTCGAGGGGGAGGATGACCGTTTTCACGCGACATTCTACGATTCGTTCTCCATGCTCAACCCGTTCATGAATGCGTACTCTGGTGCGGTCAGCTCTCCCTATATTGCCTCGATTCAGGTTGTTGATAGCAAGAGCCAATCCGTTCCGGTGGGCACTCCGATCTCTTACGAAAAAAGGATTCCCAAAGACGGGGCTAAAATCACGGCGGTTTATTCTGGTAAACACTATGCGGGTAAGACGGATCTGGTCGGAGAATACCGCATCAGAACTGAGGCGCAGGTGAAAAAGGGTGAGATACTGACAATCAACGGTGAGCAATTTCTGATCCCGTAACCTGAATAGCTCCGGCAGGTTAATAATATCCTGCTATCTGGTCATCCACTTCGCTCCATTCAAGGCATTTGTCTCACAGATCCCCCCTTTTAACAAAGGGGGACTGGTCGATCGCACCTTAGGGTTGCACGATCCCTTGAGCGAGATACATAAGCAGATCCTGCTATTTGTTCACCAGGTCGCGCTACATCGCAGACCATGGCGCTATGATCACATGTCATTGTCTCGTTATTGAAAAGAGGGCAGGCCAGATCGAGCTGTCCGTCCCTGCCTTTACTGTCTGCCGCGTTCCTGGTTGCTGAGAGTTCAAGTCGATGCCGGAATTGAAATACCTTAAAGGGTATCCTGTCCGCCTGACCGGGCCGATCGAGAAGATCGTTGCTGAAGGGCGCTTGAGTGAGGTGTTGCTCAAACGCTATCCGCAGCCGCATACGATCCGCACTGACAAGGCGCTTTACGATTTTACCGTTGAGCTCAAGAACCGTTTTTTGCGCACCGCCAACCCCTTAAGCAAGGTGACCTACGACAACAAGATTAACGTTATCAATGATGCCCTCGGCCTGCACACCTTTATCTCCCGGGTCCAGGGAGGGCGACTCAAGGCCAAGCACGAGATCCGCATCGGGGTGGTGTTTAAAACCGCGCCGCTCGATTTTCTGCGGATGATTGTCGTCCACGAACTGGCGCATTTGAAAGAGAAGGAGCATAACAAGGCCTTTTACGGTCTGTGTGAACATATGGAGCCGGCCTACCACCAGCTGGAATTCGATCTGCGCCTTTACCTGACCCACCTCGACCTGATCGGGCCGCTTTACCCGGTGGCTGGGCCTCAGGCTGCTCTCCCGCCTATTTGAGCCACACCTCCTTGTAAATCTCATCAAAGTTGCCGACTTGTGTTCGTTCCGGCAGGGCCTATACTGAAGATAAAAGAGGCGCCGGCATACTGTCGGGACTTCTGATCGGGGAGGCTAACCATGCGCCACATCGGTTCTGGATTCACAATTCTGTTTTTTGTTTTCTGTCTGGGGAGACCCGCTGCTGCCGAATGGAATGTCAGCATCGCCGTCGGTATGCCACATCTGCAAATCGGCATCAACCTGCCGGTGTATCCGGAGCTCGTCGTTGTGCCGGGCTATCCGGTCTACTACGCACCCTATGTCGATGCCAACTACTTCTTTTACGACGGTTTTTACTGGGTTTACCAGAATGATTACTGGTACTCCAGCAACTGGTATAACGGTCCCTGGTTAGTGGTCGAACCGGAGATGGTGCCCCTCTTTATCCTGCGTATCCCCGTCGGTTTTTACCAGCGCCCGCCGCCCTATTTCCGCGGCTGGTATTCATCCAGTCCTCCGCACTGGGGTGAACACTGGGGACGGGACTGGGAGCGGCGCCACCGTGGGTGGGATCGCTGGCGGCGTGAGACCATGCCCCCTCCTGCACCGCGACCGGACTATCAGCGCGACTATGGGAAGGATCACTATCCGGGACAGGAGCAGCAGCAGAGGCTGCATCGCCAGCAGTACCATTATCAACCGCGTGATGTGGTTGTCCGTGAGCAGTATCGGCAAAGATCGGGCAAGCATGAGCGCCGGTCGCCCACAGATGAACGGCGGCAGTATCAAGGGCCTACATCGTATCAACGCCAGAATACAGTTCTAGACCAACGACAAAAATCCTATTCGCCCTGGAATTACGAATTTTACGGCCGGGGCCAGAAACAGGAGAGGGGATACGAACGTAGCAGGGGAGACGACGAACGCGACAGGGGAGACTCCAAGCGTGACAGGGGCAGAGACCAGCAGGAGCATGGCCGGGATCGTGACTGAGTCTGCTTCGACTTTTGAAGAAGCTTTTGCGGCAAATTAGACAAGGCCCGTCCTGTTTTCAGGACGGGCCCTGGTTTGTTCAATTAAGGCTATGCGGTGGAAATCAGGGATCTTCAGGATCCAGATCCGGTTCCGAATCGGGGCTTTTGTTGCGATAGCCCGGTTTGGCCAGAATCTCCAGGTAAAACGATTCGAGTTGTTGCTCTTCGGCCGAAGAGATCGCCTTGTTAATCGCTGTGACATGGATCGATTCGCTGCTGGTGGCATCGGCGCCAAAGCGGCAGTCGAAATCCCAGTAATCAGCGTCGGGTGGCAACTGTTTGCCACGCTCCCGTTTGAGGTACTTTTTCACTTCATATTTGTACGCTTCCACCAGTCGCGGCAGTTTGATTTTCGGGTGGCTCATTTTAAACGTTTTTTTCATAGATCGTTCCATTGGGGGGATAGGTGCTTGTGCAAACAATTTGCTCTGCCGGTATGATACCAGCCCGCGCCGGTTTTCCATATCAAATTTCAATGCACGGCCGCAACGACGGCCAATTTGACGCCGCACTCGCGCAATCCGGCCAGTGGTGTAGAGTTAGAAAGAACGTTGCCAAAGTGCAACCCGGGGAACCAAAGGTATTTCATCCCGTAAATCATGTCACAGGGAAAAGGAGACATCCATGCACATTCTGATGGTATTGACGTCCCACGACCAGCTCGGCGATACCGGCGAGAAGACCGGTTTCTGGCTTGAAGAGTTCGCCGCACCCTATTATGTCTTTAAGGACGTCGGGGCGACAATCACCCTGGCCTCTCCGAAAGGCGGACAACCGCCCCTCGACCCGAAGAGCGATGCCCCCGACTTCCAGACCCCGGCCACGGCGCGCTTCAAGGCTGACGCTGCAAGTCAGGCGGCCCTGGCCAACACCCGCAAGCTGTCGGAGATCAAGGCGGACGATTACGACGCGGTCTTTTATCCGGGCGGCCACGGCCCGTTGTGGGACCTGGCCGAAGATCAGGACTCCATCGCCCTGATCGAGACCCTGTATGCCCAGGGGAAGCCGGTCGGTGCGGTCTGTCATGCGCCGGCGGTGCTGCGCCATGCGAAGACAATAGATGCCTGTCCGTTGGTGCAGGGGAAACGGGTCACCGGTTTCTCCAATGCTGAAGAGGCGGCGGTCGGACTGACCGGGGTGGTGCCGTTTCTGCTCGAAGATGAGCTGAAACGCCATCAGGGGATCTATTCCAAAGGGGCCGATTGGGAATCGTATTGCGCGACGGACGGCAACCTGCTCACCGGGCAGAACCCGGCATCGTCGGAGGCGGTGGCCAAAGCGTTGCTGGCCAAACTCTGATCGTGCTTTAACACAATTCGACTGGCTTTTAGAACTGCAGGGCGATGCTCGGGTACTGACCGGAATCCTCCTGCAGGCAGCGCTGCGCGATTGCGATTAATCCTTTGGCGTCGATACCGAGATAAATTTCTTCCGTACGCTCCAGTTTTTCACAAGCCGATTCGGTCAGCATCTGCGCACCGCTCATCTGGCCGATAAAGCGCTTGAGCTGAGCCGCTGCGAGCTGGATCAGACCCTGCACGAAGCGCCCGCAATCGGTCTCGCTCCCTCCGGCCGCCAGCCACACTGTCTCCAGCGCTTCGTGCGCTTCCCACCAATAGCCATGATTGAACAGGTCGATGCCGTACAGGTAGGGTTCGCAGCGACACCAATCTTCGGGGGCGAATTGCGGAAGATAGTCGTCCCGTTTGCCGTAAGAGTGCCCTTTTTTATCGCGCCGTGGGTGGGGCAGGGCGGCGTCTCCAGTCTGAAAGGGGAGATAGCGGTAGGCCGGAAACAACCGTTCGCTGTAGCGTGGCAGATCGGGTTGGGTGAAGGTTGGCGGCATGGTCTGGAAACCTTTAAGGCTGATTTTCACTGATCAGACCCCGGCGATGTCTGAAACCGGATGTGAGCTTAGATAAATTATGGTTAGGCCTTTGCCCCTCCTGGAGACGCTTCCACAACGCTCTTGATCAGCGCTTGCAACTGGCTGAATAGATAGGGTTTGCTGATGAGACCGGCGATTTTTTCGCCGACGATTCTCTGGGTCACTTCAAAATCACCAAAACCGCTGGAGATGATGATCGGTAATTTCGGGCTGATTTTTTTCAGGGCGCTGAACAGGGCATAGCCATCCATGACCGGCATGCCGATGTCGGTCAGAACCAGATCGATTTCTGCAGTTTTTTGCTGGTACAGATTCAGCCCTTCCTGGCCGTTTCTTGCTTCGATCACGGAGAAACCCATCTCCTCCAGCATGGTTCTGGTGACATCCAGAATCATCTCGTCGTCTTCAACCAGCAATATTGTGCCACTCCCTTTCCATGGGGTAATGACGGCAGGTAGAACCGGTGTCACGGCATCGGCGCTGCAGATCATAATCGGCAGGTAGACCTTGAAGATCGTCCCCTGACCCGGCTTACTGTTGAGTTGCAGTGCGCCACCATGCAGATTTACGATGCCGAGCAGGGCCGACATCCCGAGTCCGCGGCCGGTGAATTTGGTGCTGAAAAAGGGTTCGAAGATGCGTGAGCGCGTCTCTTCATCCATGCCGCAGCCGCTATCCCTGACTTTAAGGCAGGCATACCACCCCATCGGAATCGTTTTGCCGAGATGGTCCTTGTCCACAGCGGCGACCCCGATTTTGACCATGTTCAGACCGACGTCAATGGTCCCCTGCTCGGCGCCGATGGCTTCCGAGGCGTTGATGATCAGGTTCATCACCAATTGCCGGAGCTGACTGATGTCCGCCTTGATCAAGGGGATATCGTCTTCCAGCGTGAACGTGATCGTCACATTCTGATTGATGGTCGAGCGCAGCATGGTCACCATCTCCCGGACCATCTCGCCTACATCGGTCTGGGCCAGGGCGCTCTGCCCTTTCCCCGCGTAGGTCAGCATCTGGTTGCATAGGCCAGCGGCGCGCAAGGCTGCCGACTCGATCATGTCGAGCTGTGCGGCCGTCCTTTCCGGCCGGAGTCTGGCCAGGGAACAACCGCTGACAATCACCGTCAGGATATTGTTGAAGTCGTGGGCGATGCCGCCGGCCAGTACGCCGAGGCTCTCCAGCTTCTGGGACTGATGAAACTGCTGTTGCAGTAACAGCTTGTCTGCTTCGAGTTTTTTATGCTCGGTGATGTCAATGATGAACCATTCAAAACCGGTCACTTCGCCAAAATGAACCACCGGGGTGGCTGAGAAAATGTGTTGACCGATGGAGCCATCCTTACGCTTGCTGACAAACTCGCCGGCGGGGATGGCCATCCCTTTTTTCAGCTCCTGCATATGGGCCAGGGCAGAAATCGATTCGTTGTCAACCTGCATGATGCTGTAGTGCTGGCCGATGACCTCTGCCGCCGAGTTGTAGCCGTGCATGCGCAACCAGGCGGCATTGACATCGAGAAAACGTCCTTCCAGGTCGAGGTGAAAATAGCCGGCCGGGGTCAGGTTGATGATCTGCCGCAGGTGGGCCTCGTGCTCATCCTTCTCGATGAGGGCTCGCTTCAGCTCCTCGTTCTGCATCTCCAGC
>DDWE01000108.1 GCA_002345625.1 Desulfuromonadaceae bacterium UBA2294
CGTGTCACCTTGCTGTCATAATCATCATCATCGTCATCCGATTTGTCATGATGATTCTCACTGCTGATTTTGGCAATGCGGCGACCAAACGGATCGTATGCATAGGAAACCGGAATTACGGGGACAGTATACAGAACTACCCATTGCTTCGCTTTGGCCCCGGCTTTTGTGGCCGCAGAGTTCTTGCCAGCAAGGCCTCGATGTTATCGACAAACGACTCATCCCCGAGGGGCCGGCCTGAGCGCTCATGCTTGCGAAAGGTGGTCATTTCGTCTTCCGATGACAATGATAGGAAATCTCGCCAATTCCCAACGATTGAGAGTAACGGCTCAACCTTTACCAGTTTGTCGTCTTGAGCCAGAAGATGTGCCTGGGCACTGCTCCACGAATAATCACCCGGGGAAGCAACCATCCCGGCGGCTACCGGATTCATTTCCACATAGCGAGCCGCAGCGATCAGATAACCTTCATCCATCGGAAAGGAGGCAAAACGTTCCTGCCACAGGTGACCACGCCACTTCTCGCGAAAGTTGATCCTGCGGGTATAACGGCGATGGGCTTCGCCAATGGCGCGAGCAAGCCCTTCTTCCGATTCAGGGACGGCAATCAGGTGAACATGGTTGGGCATCAGACACCAGGCCCAAATTGCGACGCGATATTTGCCGCACCATTCAGCCATCAGGTCGATATAGGCCGAATAGTCGTCATCACAGAAAAAGGTCTGCTGGCGGCGGTTGCCACGTTGGGTGATGTGGTGAGGGATTCCGGGTGCGATTACTCGTGCGATGCGTGCCATGGGTGGAGAATAACAGCTACATTTTACATGTCAATTAAATATACTGTCCCTAGAACTCGCGGCGCCTCGTTGATCTCATCCGGATGAGTGAAGGGAAAAGGGGGCTACCATTGAATTTTGTAGATGGTAGACCCCCTTCTTCTGCTGTCTGCTGAGTTATTTGATGTCTATAGCATCAGAACTGAATATCACCTTGTTTCAAATTAACCCAAGTATCAGTGTTGCTAGACACCGTTGATCGTGGATTGGCGTTTATCTTTAAGAGATCGACTTTCACTTTATAACCGTTTGACTTTAATGGGTATTTTTCAACTAGATAATGGTATGTGTCGTCCTTCGCAACATACCACCATGACACTGAAGAATGCATGAGGCTTTTTTCCCACTTTATCTTCAGTATACTGGGGGTGACCTCTTCAAACTTATCCTCACATCCAGCTAGGGCGGCAAATATAAGCATAAACAATACGATAAATATTTTCTTCATAACGTCCCCTCGAAGCGGCTCCCTCTGTTGTAGATTAATGGCATCATTGGTGATGTTTGGCTATTTCTTTCCAAGGCCTCAATACTTTCGGATAACTCCCTTGGTGTTTCGAAGCCAAGCCAGTCATCAGCATCAACATTTTCTCCAACAGTAGACCTTACGGTATCAGAGGCCCAATCGGCACAGGTATGACTATACTGCCATTCGTCCGTTCTGTTAACGAAGTCCACAAAGCGTTTAATCTGCTCAGGAGATAAATCGTAATAACGGCTGTATGGGGCACTCATGCCATTCTCTAGGCCAATCCTAACATCAGTCCCAGCACCATTGTTTACTGTACGTGGGTGGTTGTCTGGCCACAAACCGTAGTTTGTAATATTGCCATTTGCATCACGGTAACTAACCCAGGCATGGCCATCTGTAAAATCCGCATTTGGTGCTACGTTACTATGAATGCCCAAAGTATCTAACCCAAGCGGGTCAATGAATGCTATAGGCCGATTCCATACATATCCGTAGAGATTGACATCACCGGCCAAGAAGCCTAGCGGGTCCTCTGAAATGAACCGCCCAACATCACTATCGTAATATCTAGCCCGGTAATAATACAGCCCCGTCTCCCGGTCATACTCACGACCAGTGTAGGTGTATGGCTGCTTGATGCTGTTCTTCAGGTCGTGCAGATTGCCGTAGCTGTCATATTCGTAGCTCTGGACAACCTTTGCCCGGTCATCAGTCATGGCCACGATAGAGCCGAGACCATCTGCATGATAGTAGGCGGTCTTCTTCTTACCAATCAAGGCTAAAGGTTCATCGATGCCAGGGCCATGCACGTAGCGGTTGCCGACTTTACCGTGATCGTTGATTTCAGCAACGATATCTTCGCCGTCATACAGGTAGCGTGTCACCTTGCTGTCATAATCATCATCATCGTCATCCGATTTGTCATGATGATTCTCACTGCTGATTTTGGCAATGCGGCGACCAAACGGATCGTATGCATAGGAAACCGTACCACCATCGGGCAATATCACCTGCGTTAATTGATTTTCATAATTCCAGATATAGGTCGTGTTGCCTTTGGATGTCGTCTGCTTGGTTCGATTGCCATTGGCATCATAGCTATAGTTTGCCCGGTCAGCAGTCAGCAGTTCATTGCCGGTGTCATGGGTGTAGTTACGGTGCTGGCTGCTGGTGATCCGATTGCCGACCACATCATATTGGTAGTACTCATTTTGTTTCGTGTTATCAGTATGCTTTGTTTCGACCTGGTGCTTTTTGTCGTTCCGACTCTTATCATGGTCTTTTTTATCATCATCCCGGTAGTCGTGTGGATTCTCTTTGTTTTTGACAGAGTGGACGCCAGTAAGCCGGTAAGTTGCGTCATAGATATAGCCAAGGGTGCTGTCGCTATCGGTTTTACTGGTTCGGTTGCCGACTGGATCATGCGTGTAGAGACTTTGTGCGATCAGATTGTGACGACTGCTGGCAACCAGACTGGTCAAGCGTCCCAGATCGTCGTAATCATATGCTGTCTCAACGCCGTTCGGATAAGTGAGGCGGCTTCTTCGGCCGAGATCATCATAAGCAAAAGAAAAGTCTCCCGCCATGGAGCGGATATGTGCCAAACGGCCAGCGGTGTCGTAGTCATAGTCATTATCAATATTGAACGATCCATCCAGTGCGCTGCGCCTGCCTGCGCTATCGTAGGTGTAGTTCAGCTCATAGCCACGGCTATCGGCAACCTTGATCATCCGATCCGCACTATCATAGGTAAAGGTGTAGGCAATATCCTGATTGGTTGCGCCCTGTAAATTGCCGCGGCTATCGTAAGCGAAGGTGGTTAGATTGCCATCAGGGTAGGTTTTGGCGACCAGTC
The DNA here is from genome assembly GCA_002345625.1 of Desulfuromonadaceae bacterium UBA2294. Taxonomy (GTDB): domain Bacteria; phylum Desulfobacterota; class Desulfuromonadia; order Desulfuromonadales; family UBA2294; genus UBA2294. The sequence continues at coordinate 3,163 of DDWE01000108.1, forward strand.
GACCTGCGACATCATAATCGTAGTCGATACTGTTGCCGTTGGCGTCGGTCTTGCGGTCAACACGTCCGGCAACATCGTAATCATAACGGGTTTCGCGACCAAGCGGATCGACTTCTTTCACCATCTGACCGAGCGGGTTGTAACCAAAGCGGGTGGTCTGGTTTTTGGCGTCAGTTAACGCCGTGAGCTGATCGACACCGCCACTACAGGAAGAGCAACCGGCACTGCCGCTGTATTCAAAGACGGTGGCATTGCCAAGGGCGTCAATCATCTTCACCATCTGGCCCTGAGCATTATATTCAAACCGGGTGATGTTACCATTGGCATCGACGATCTCAGAGCGGTTACCGGCGGCATCGTAGGCATATTCAGTCATCTTGCCGGCGCTATCGATCATCCTGCTGACCCGACCACGGGCATCATACTCGAAGCGGGTCACATTACCTTCAGCATCGATGATTTGAATCCGATTGCCTGCATCATCGTAACGATAGTGTGTCGTCTGATTATCGGGGCCGGTAACAGCGGTCAGGTTACCCTGCGCGTCGTAACCGAAAACCGTCGTAACAGCACCGGGTGCAATCGTGCGGATAAGCTGTCCCGATTCGTCGTATTCGAAGCTACTGATACCGGCTGGTGATTCGATTCCGGTCAGGTTGCCACGCTCATCATAGCTGTAGCTGGTAACGCTGCCATCGTCTTCGCTGATCGTAAGCACTTGACCAAATTCATTGTAGGTGTATTCGGTTGTTTTGCCTTCGACATCAGTGACCGAAGTCATATTGCCTGAGCTATCGTAACCGTAACTGGTAATCTTGTCGCCAGGTTCGGCCTTGCTGGTCATGTTGTGGTTTGCGTCATAAGTGTAGCTTGTGACATTGCCAGCTACATCTGTCTTTTCAAGCAGATCACCGGTCTGTGGATCATAGGTGTATTGCCACTCGCCGCCGTCCTTTTCGGTAAAGGTGGTGGTACGCACCACATCGTCGTCTTGCGGGTAGTTGATCGTGCGACTGCGCCCTTCAGGGTCGATAGCGGTCCTGACGCGGTAGGCATCATCGTAGGAGTAAGAGGTAAGGTTGCCGAGTGGATCAACCTTGGAGGTGAGAAAAGCATTAGCAGCATAGCTGTATTGCCATGTTGCACCATCGGGGAAAGTGACACTCTGCAAGGTCTCGTCAACCAGGAAGGTATAGGTATTCCCCGCCGGGTCTGTCACCAAAGAGAGCTTTCCTAAACCGTCGTAAGCAAAAGATACCGTGCGGCCAGCGGCATCGGTTACGCTCTGCAGCAAACCTTCGACGTAGGAGAACGTGTGCTGGTTGCCGTTACGATCAATTTGTGCGACCAACTGCCCGTCAACGTTGAAGCGTTGCTCTACCCCGCTTTTAAGGAGACGATCCCAACCCCCATCCGGATTTCTGGACAAAGCTGCATAGTCACCAGCCTGGGAGCGGTAAGTTCCTGCACCAATCGGTCGATAGAGAAGATAGCGTCCGTTGCCTTGATTAAGGATAACTTCGCCAAAGGTATTTTCGGTCAGGGTAATATCCAGGCTGTGCCGCCAACCGGTTCCTAACGTACCGACATAACTATCCTGACTTCGATAATTAAGGCTCATGGCGAGACCGGATGTTCCGGGGATGGGGAACAGCGGCAGACTGTCGCTGAGCTCCCCTCCGGCAACATTGGCGGTAGAGCCAAAGGTAACTTTAAGCATGCAGGAAGAGTTGGCGTTTTCGGCGACGGTAAAAGCCAGTTCTTTACTATCAGTGCAATCAGAGTTATCGACCTGACCGGCATTCAAAACAGCAGAATGGGAACCGACTTCCACCACCTTACCGTCAGTGCGCTTACCATCCCAGATGATCGATGGTGACTTTCCAGCACCTGACACGCTGCGGCCAGCAACATTAAGGTCCCAGTCGACTACCTTATCGGAACTATCGGAGATCATGGCGTTGAAAAGCACATTCCCGCCCGTATCGCGATTGACTTCACTCTCGGCGCCTGTAAAAGACTCTACCGTCAGATCGCAGCAGCCTTCATCAACGACACCGTCACAATTATTGTCTATATTATCGCCGCAAACTTCCTCTGCACCGGGGTGAACATTAACTCCAGTGACCAGATTATCATCGCAATCCCCATCGGCTACCGAATACCCGTCACCATCTCTATCAGACTCAACCTTGATGGTTTTAGTCTTGCTATGCCTATTCCCAAAAGGATCTTCCGCCGAAACCTCAATTAAGTAGTCTCCGGGTAACACAGATGCCGTATCCCAGAAAAAAGTTTTATATATGTACGAAGTACCTACTGCGCCCAAATTATCGTCCAAGAGGACTGACTTCTCACCAGTGTCGACGTGCGTTGCACTGATTAGAATAGAGTGAATTCGAAAATTGTCGCCGACTGAATAGCGAATAGGTTGGGCCCCTTCAGGCGGGGTCCCATAATAGGGATAAAGATTCACAACAGGTTCAATATCATCAACTGTTTGAAAGTTTTTTGTAACCAGTAGTGCCCCGTTTCGATATATCTCACCTTTCCAGGGGCCGGGATAAAGGCCCACATTGTAACTGGATATTCCACTCGTCCAATTTCCACTGGCATACTCTCCCGTCGACCCCGGGAAAGTGGTGCCTCCGGAAAAAACCCAAGCACCTGAAAATCGTGTCAATGTCTGTGGAGTGTTATAAAGGAGTACCTGCTCACCAGTTGGCTGGCTAGTTTTTTGATCAAGTACCGGACGGTAATATTTCCACTCGAAAACATCTCCAATCCGTACATTTCCTAGATATATCCAATGATAGATGACACCGGCTGAGAGACTGAAGGTGCTTCTTGCCTGCCCGTCAGCCGAAGTTATTCGAGAATTCTGCCAATAAAATTCTGCTGCAACTGCACTTGATTGAAATGCAAACATGAACAGGCTAAGCAGTCCGTACATCAAAAACTTTTTCATTATCTCTCTCCCTCAGTCCAATCCTTCACGACGATCCTAGTACATAATTTTGTGGTTTTGCGTTCCCGGATTGCTCCGAGTTGCACTCCATATCGATTCATTGAAGATTGACACTGTAATTACAGCTTCTTACATATTTCTTACAAATTATTCAAAAGTTCAAATTCTAATGTTGTCTACCGCCAATTACTCTATCTTTATTAGCAGGTCGTGCCTGTAAACCTGATTGCCAAATCTATTGCCAATCAGAATACCAACCCTTTATTTCAGCCTATTGCCAAAGAAAAAAGCCCCTCCGCTTTTGTAAGCAGAAGGGCTTTAAACTTTTGGCGTCCCCAGGGGGATTCGAACCCCCGTCGCCGCCGTGAAAGGGCGGTGTCCTGGGCCAGGCTAGACGATAGGGACTTAGACTTCAAGTCCCCGCAGGAATGACCCTGCGGTACTTCTTTTTAAAATGGTGAGCCGGGGGGGGATCGAACCCACGACCATCTGATTAAAAGTCAGATGCTCTACCAACTGAGCTACCGGCTCGCAAACAAGGACGACTTTATACTGCAGGCGACGCGGCAAGTCAACTTTTTTTTCAAAAAAGTCTTTCTGCAGCGCCTGTTACCTGCTTTCAGGCAAACGGGTTGGTGATCTGAATCGTCTCGTCGCGACGCGGCCCGACCGAGACCAGAACCACCGGACAGCCGGAAACTTCGGCCAGCTTGTCGAGATAGGCACGGGCGGCGGCCGGCAGATCAGCCATGGTCCGGGCGCCGGTCAGATCGCAGTTCCAGCCTTCGATCTCTTCGTAGACCGGGGTGCAATCCTTGAGGATTTCGAAGTCGCGCGGAAACTGCTCGATCAGCTTGCCGCGGTAGGAATAGGCGGTGCAGATCTTGATCGTTTCAAAATCGTTGAGGACGTCCATCTTGGTGACAGCAAGGCCGGTCATCCCGGAGAGGCGCACCGCTTCGCGCAGGGCGACGGCATCAAACCAGCCGGTGCGCCGCGGACGGCCGGTGGTGGCGCCGAACTCGGAGCCGATCTTGCGGATCTTTTCACCAACCTCATCATCGAGTTCGGTCGGGAACGGGCCACTGCCGACGCGGGTGACATAGGCCTTGGTGATGCCGACGACGGCGTTGATATGGCGCGGGCCGATGCCGGTGCCGGTGCAGACGCCGCCGGCCACGGTTGAGGACGAGGTGACAAAGGGGTAGGTGCCGTGATCGATGTCGAGCAGGCTCCCCTGGGCGCCCTCAAACAGCACCTGACGACCAGCGTCGAGGCTGTCACTGACCGCGGTCGAGGCGCAGCCGAGGTACTTCTCCAGTTCGCGGGCGTAGGCACCGTATTCGTCAAGAATCTCCTGCTCAACCAGCGGCTTCTCACCAAAATAGTTCTCAATGATGAAGTTCTTCTCCGGCAGGAGATCCTTGAGCTTGCGGGCAAAGACATCGGGGCGGACCAGATCATAGAGGCGAATGCCACGACGACCGATCTTGTCTTCGTAGACCGGGCCGATACCGCGACCGGTGGTGCCGATCTTCTTGTCGCCCGATTTGGCTTCGCGGGCGATATCGACCACCTTGTGGTACGGCATGATGATATGAACATTGCCGTCGACCAGCAGCTGGCTGTCATCCTTGAGATAGCCGCGTTTTTTCAGCCCCACGATCTCCTGCAGAAACACCTTCGGGTCGAGCACGACGCCGTTGCCGATGATGCAGCGCTTGCCTTCATGCAGGATACCGGACGGGATCAGGTGCAGGACCACCTTCTCGGTACCGACCACCAGGGTGTGTCCGGCGTTGTTGCCGCCCTGAAAACGGACCACATCGTCGGCATACTCGGTGTAAATGTCGACAACCTTCCCTTTGCCTTCGTCGCCCCACTGGGCGCCAATGATGACCAGATTTGCCATGCCGTCTCCTGTTGGTCCTAAATTTCGAAATGATCGGAAAAAATAGCCGCCGCATCGAGTGCCCGCTCGCTGTTGTTCGCGAGATCGAGCAGGGTGATGCTACACCCGTCGGCGCCAATATTCATCAAATAGCGGTAGTTCATTTTCTGTGCATAGTCGATGCTCGCCTGCTGATCGCGCTGCACCATGTCACGGGCGGCGGAGTAGCCGCGTCGGCGCAGGGCCTGGGCGATACGCTGCGCCTGCTCCTTGTTGGCACCAGCCTGAGCGATCAGAACATCGGTGTGCCGCAACGCCAGAGTATCAAGACGCCGGTCAAGGGCAAAGAGCAGGTTGAGCAGATTGAAGGTGAAGCCGGTCGCCGGAATCGCCTCGCCGAACGCCGCCGTCAGGTTATCATAACGCCCGCCGGAACAGACGGTCTGACCAACCCCGGGCAGATAGGCGTCGAAGGTGACACCGGTATGATAATCGAGGCCACACAGCTCACCAAGATCGAAGGTGACGTGGTCACCGACACCATAGACCGCCAGCACCTCAACCACCTGGCGCAGATTGGTGATCGCCGCCTGTGATCGCCGGTTCCTGACAGCCGCCGCTGCCCGATCCAGCACCTCCGGCCCACCGAACAGCCGCGGCAACAGCAGGATTTCATCGCGTAGCGCCGGAGGCAAGGTGGTCGCATCAAGCAGCTGGCGCAGACCGGCGGAATCCTTGCGCGAAATAGCCGTAGCCAGGGCGCGCATCTGCGCGGCGGGCAGATCGACCTGCTCCATGATGCCACGGGAGAACTCGACCTGGCCGACATCAATACTGAAATCGTCAACGCCAAGGGCCTGCAAACACTCAACGACCATGGCAATCATCTCGGCGTCGGCTTCGGCGCTACCAACACCGTACAGCTCGACCCCGGTCTGGAACACTTCGCGGTCTTTCCCCTGCTGCTCCTGCTCGTGGCGCAGCACGCGGCCGTCGTAGCACAGGCGCAGCGGCAGTGGCACGCCGACCATACGCGTTGCGACAATGCGGGCCACCTGGGGGGTGATATCGGGCGTAAAGACCACCAGTTCACCGCTCTGACGATCATCAAAGCGGATCGCCTTGGCGCGTAGATCGGCGCCGAGACCACGCTCCAGTACCGGCAGAAACTCCAACGATGGCGGAATCACCGGCCGAAAACCCCAGGCGTTAAAAATTGCCTGCAGGGTGCGGCGCAGATAGTCAACTTTCGCCGCCTTGACCGGCAGGAAGTCCTTGACGCCTTTCGGCAGAGTCGCCTCCGGGGGCGTCATTTTGTTCATCATAGGGATACTCTTCTTCCGGTGATGCTAGATCTGTACGTTGACCTGGACAACGGAATCGATGGACGCCTGGTCACGCAGGGCCTGCAGCGCCGCATCGGGGATCCGGCTGTCGACATTGACCAGGGAAATGGCGCGGCCGCGAATCTTGCGCCGTGAAAGGTTCATCATGGCGATGTTGACCCCGGCATCAGCGAGGATCTGGCCAATGGCGCCGATCACGCCGGGTTGATCCTGATTGCAGATCACCAGCAGGTGCCCATCGGGAACCGCCTCGACGTGAAAACCGTCGACCTCGATGATACGGTAGTCGTTCTGTCCAAACAGGGCACCGGCAACGCTGTGCTCGCCGTCGCTGCCGAACACGGTCAGGCGGATACTGTTATCAAAACCGCCGGTGGCGGTGCTGCGCATATCGACAATCTCTATACCGCTTTCACGGGCGAGATGCGGGGCGTTGATGTAGTTAACCATGGAACCGTGAATCGGCGTCAACAGCCCTTTGAGCACCGCCATGGTCAGCGGTTCAACCGGAAAGCGGATGACATCGCCGACATACTCGATGACGATACGCTGCAGACCGCGGGCAGACACCTGGGACTGGAAAGCACCGAGGCGCTCGGCCAGATTGAGGTAGGGGCGCATCTCGGCGAGCTGTTCACCGGCCATGGCCGGCACGTTAAGAGCGTTGACAATCACCCCGCGCTGCAGGAAATCGACCACCTGGCGAGCGATCTGCACCGTGACGTTGATCTGAGCATCGACGGTGGCCGCGCGCAGATGCGGCGTGCAGATAACTTCGTCCATCTTCCACAACGGATTATTCTGCGGCAGCGGTTCGACATCAAACACATCAAGGGCCGCCCCGGCCACCGATCCGTTGCGAATCGCTTCGGCAAGGGCATCCTCATCGATCAAACCGCCCATGGCACAGTTGATGATCCGGCAACCCGGTTTCAACTGAGCCAGAACATCCGCATCGACCAGATGCCGGGTTTCGCTGTTCAGTGGAATGTGCAGGGTGAGAAAATCGGTCTCGGCCAGTAGCTGCTCAAAATCGACCTTTTCGGCCCCCATCTGCCGTACTGATTCTTCGGCCAGGTACGGATCATAAACCAGCGGCCGCATCTTCAGCGCGATACCGCGCTCCACCACCAGGCGACCGATCTTGCCGGCGCCAATGACACCAAGAGTCTTGCCACTGACCTCGACCCCGAGAAAGCGGTCTTTTTCCCAGCGCCCGGCCTTGATCGAGGCGCTGGCAGCGGGGATGTTGCGGGCCAGGGCCATAAGCATGGCAAAGGTGTGTTCAGCGGTGGTGGTGGCACTGCCGAACGGGGTGTTCATCACCACCACCCCTTTGCGACTGGCAGCAGCCAGGTCCATGTTCTCGATGCTGATGCCGGCACGGCCGACCACCTTGAGCTGACGGGCGGCAGCAAAGACCTCTTCACTGACCCGGGTGCCACCGCGAACGATCAAGGCATCGGCATCGACAACCTGCTCGAGCAGCTCTGCATCCGACAGTCCAGGATGGTAGGCCAGTTCGATCCCGTCCGCCGCTTCAAGGATCGCCAGACCCTCCTGGGCAAATTTGTCGACAACCAACACTTTCATTGCCGCTGTGTGACCCTTTCTATTGGCACGGAATCCGCAGTGTTGCGGCTCTTCACCAAACGCAGACGTTAGCAACAGAGCCCCGGCATGTCAAGGACAAAGCCGGCCCGTGCAACCCCGCTTCAGCTGCGGTCGCGCAGATAACGGAGCAACAGTCGGACACCAACCCCGGTGCCACCAAAAGCGTAACAGGGCCGCCCTTTCTCCTCCCAGGCGGTGCCGGCGATATCAAGATGCGCCCAGCGCAGATCGTCGGCAAACTTTTCCAGAAAGGCGGCGGCGGTGATGGTGCCGGCCTCCCGGCCTCCGGTGTTCTTGACATCAGCCACTTTACTGTCGATCTGGGCGGCGTACTCTTCCCATAGCGGCAGTTGCCAGATGCGCTCGCCCGAAGCTTCGCCGGCTTTGTGCAAGTCGTTGATCAGGCGCTGGTCATTACCGAGCACGGCGGTCGCGTGGTGACCCAGAGCGATGATACAGGCACCGGTCAGCGTCGCCAGATCGACCACCACCTGCGGCTGGTAACGGCGCACGTAGTTCAAGGCATCGGCGAGAATCAGGCGCCCCTCGGCATCGGTGTTCTGCACCTCGATGGTTTTGCCCGACTGGGCGGTGAGAATATCGCCGGGGCGAATCGCTGTCCCGGACGGCATGTTCTCCACTGCCGGGACGACCCCGACCAGGTTGCATTTCAGACGCAGCGCCGCCGCTGCGCGCAGGGTACCGAGGACGGCCGCACCACCGGCCATGTCCATCTTCATCTCTTCCATCCCCGCCGCCGGTTTCAGGGAGATGCCGCCGGCATCAAACACCACCCCTTTGCCAACCAGAGCGACCGGCTTGGCATTCGCTGTCCCCCCTTGATAGCGCAGGATAATCAGACGCGGGTCACGCACGCTCCCCTGGGCGACGCCGAGCAGGGCGCCCATCTTCTCCCGTTCGAGTTCAGCGCGATCGAGAATCGTACACTCAAGTCCGGCTGCGGTGGCCATCTCCCGGGCCTGTTCCGCGAGCCACGCAGGCGATTTGACGTTGCCCGGCTCGTTGACCAGATCGCGCGCCCAGGTCACACCGGTGCAAACGGCAGTGGCCAGATCGGCAGCGGTCTGGGCCGCTTTCGCCTCTGCAGCCGTCGGCAGCAGCAACTGCAGCCGCTTCGGTGGCACAGATCTTGTCCTGGTCGGCGTCCGGTAGCGATCGAAGCGATAAGCAGCCAGCAGGGCCCCTTCGGCCAGCGCTTCCGCCAGCGCTGCGGTCGTCAGATTGCGCGTCGCAAAGCTATCGACAACCACGGTCAGGGCCTCTTCGTGCAAGGTCGTCAACTGATCGACCGCGCGACCGACCGCCTGGCGCAGGCGCTCACCGGTCAGGCCCTTCTCGGCACCAAGACCAACCACCATAATCCGCACACCCCGGGCTCCTTCCGCCGGAGAGACCTGCAGCACCTCGCCGACCCGGCCGGTAAACTGCTGACGCTTCGCGGCCAGACCGATCCGGCCACCCTGAGCGTCATCATAGGTCTGCAGGACGCTGCTGCGCCGACGCCCCTCACAAGCACCAAACAGCAGGCAACCGGTTTTCTGACTCTGCGGCCGTCCGGCCTTAACGACAATCTCCATGATGAACCTCCCCGATCCGGGCCTCGCCGGCCCGATAGTCTGTTTCCCAACGCTGGCGCAGGCTCGAAGGAGCCGCCAGCAATTCCTGCATCTGCACGGCGACTGCCGCCAACTCATGCAACCCGCAGCCACGCTCCAATGCCAGCGGTGTCCGCCGACGCAACACATCGTGTGGAGTACGCGCCATTTCCTCTTGCACCGAATAAGCGACTTCCAGGCGCGTTAACTCCGACCCCGGCGCCACCGGCTGCAGCAGGGCTGGTTCGGCATCGACCAGAGCCAGAACCGCCGGCGCCCTCGCTCCATAGCGCTGCAGCAACCGGCCAGCGATCTTGTGCTCGAGCCGGTAACGCTGCTGCCACTGCGGCCAGTCACGGGTCAGCTGTGTAAAACCATCGCCTCCGGGCAGAGGCAATCGGGCCGTATCGCTGCGCCCGGCGTCGATCCCGAGTCGCTGACAGGCCAGCCGAGCTGTCTCTTCGGCAACGGCGCGATAGGTGGTGTATTTGCCCCCGGCAACGGAAATCATCCCCCCGGCATTCACAAACAGATGGTGCTCCCGCGACACTTTCGAAGCCTGTTTCCGGTTATCCTGCACCAGAGGCCGCAAGCCGGCAAAGGCGGCCACAACACACTCCCGGCGCAGGGTCGTACCGTGCAGATGACGGGCCGACTCGGCGAGCAGGTAATCGATATCCTCATCCACCGGCCACACCGTATCCGGATCACCCTGAAAATCGACGTCGGTGGTTCCGATCATCGACAAATCCTCCCCCCAGGGGATGACAAAAAAGAGGCGGTTGTCGCTGCCGGTCGACAGATAAAGTGCCTCCGTCCCGGCATTGATCCGCGGCACCAGGATGTGAGAACCACGTGTGGTGCGCAGCACCGGATCGGAATCACCGGCCAGGTGCCGCACCTGATCGAGCCATGGGCCGGCGGCATTAATCACCAGGCGGGCTGACACCTCATGTTCGACCCCGGTTTCACCATCGCGAACCCGGGCACCGACCACGTGACCGGAGCGCTGCAACAGACCAGTCACCTCGACATAGTTGGCGACCATGGCCCCGGCGGCAGCGGCGGCAAGGACGTTCTCCAGCACCAGCCTCGCGTCGTCCATGCGACAATCCCAATAGACCGCGGCGCCGCGTAGCCCTTCCGGATGCAGGACCGGTTCCAATGACAGAGCCCGTGCGGCCGATAGAATGCGGTGGGTGCCGGTATTGCGAAACAGGGCGAGCAGATCATAAAGCATCAGTCCGGCGCGGACCATCCACAACGGCCGAGGATCATCGCGGTAAACCGGAATACAAAACGGCAGGGGCCGCACCAGATGTGGGGCGATGCGTTGCAGGATATGGCGCTCGCGGCACGATTCAAACACCAGCTTGAGGTCGAAGTTTTCCAGGTAACGCAGACCTCCGTGGATCAGCTTGGTCGAGGTACTGGAGGTGCCACTGGCAAAATCACCCTTGTCGACCAGGGCGACGCGCAGTCCGCGCAGAGCGAGGTCACGGGCGATGCCTGCCCCATTGATGCCACCGCCGATAATCAGAACATCATGCTGGATGCCGGTTATCCCGGCAAAATCACGCTGCATGAAACACCTCCGCTGTTCCCAACTATAATCTGGTCGCCGGCACCTGACAACTCGCCTTTTGACATCCGAGGGTAAAACGGTAAAATGTCCCTACTTCAAAGTCGTATGTTGTCCTATATTGCTGTCAGGAGGTTCCCATGCGCCCGTCTGTTCATTTTCTCGTGCCGCTTTTCGCTCTTTTCCTGCTCACTGCCTGTAACCCCTTCGCGACACCCGATAACGACACCGATACCCTGTATGTAACAGCCAGCCGCGACGGCGCGGGCAAAACCGGCATCACGGGACAGGTTCTGGCGCACGACACCAATCTTCCTGTCACAGACGCCTATGTCAATGTCTACCCAGATGCCCTCTCCAACCTGCTCGGCCCGTCCCAGTTTATTTCCAGCCCGACCGATGCTCAAGGCCACTTTTTCATCGAGGCGCCCCCTGGGGATTTCTATGTCGTGGCACGCAAACGGGTCAGTGGCGACCCTTCCGGTCCCCTCTCCCCAGGCGACCTCTACTCAGAGCACAAACGGGTTAAAACGACCGTCACCAACGGCCGACTCTCCATCGTCGATTTACGTGTTGCCCCCATGCAGGCGCCTATGTTTTTCAAAAAAGCGGTCGCTGAGCAGACGACCACCACCGGCATTCGCGGCGTACTGGTCGATGCCATCGGCCAGCCGGTACCGGGAAGTTTCGCCGTCGCCTACACCAATGATGATGTAAAGCGCCTGCCCGATTATGCTTCGACGCTCTCCGACGGACAAGGGCGTTTTGTCCTCTACCTGCCAAAATCTGGCACCTACTACCTTGGCGCTCGGGTTCACGCCTGGGATATGCCACGGCCCGGTGAACTCTACGGCAAGTATGGCGGGGAGAACCCTGAACCTGTTGCTGTTACAGAGGGGACTTTTGTTGAGAATATCCGCATTGTCCTGACTCCCTTCTCCGGCAATTACGTCGAAGGGAAAAGCCGACGGCCCTATTGATCCTCCGCAATGAGCCACAACAAAGGGCCGGGGAAAACCCGGCCCTTTGTTGTGGCCCCATCTGTATTACCACTGGGGACAAACCTACACATTCGTCAAAACGATTCTTCAGCGCATTCCGAGCCGCACCAGAAAACGGCCGGCAATCCGGTTCAATGGATGATTGCGATCGAGGGTCGGAAAGGGTGGTTTGCGGCGCAGACCAAGATTCTTGATTTCGGCGACAATCTGCGGATTATTCTCAACCTTGAGCCCGCGACGAAACGCCTGCAGGGCCGGCCTTTTCTGCCCCGCCAGCAGACAGGTGCGCCCCATCAATAACCAGATACGGCTATTTTGCGGCTCGGCAACAGTCGCTTCGCGGCATAATATCAATCCCTCGCGATACTGTTGCCGTTCAAGCGCACGACAGTAGCCGAGATAAGCCTTGAGCAACGGTGACATCCCGAGTTCGGCCGCCGCCTCGAAATGCATCAGGGCAGTCAACGGGCTCCCCTGCTCGAGTGAACCCATCCCCTGAACCAACAAGGATTCCATGGAATTTTCTGTCATCTACGCCCCCTGCTTTGCGCTTTCCGCGGTTTAAAGGTAGTATGAAAGACAGGTAAAAAGGTACGCTTCTCTACCGAGAAATCTCTTTTCTGTGCAACCAACGTGCCTTTTTTGTTCAGATTTTACGTTGTAACAGTCAACAGCTTGCAAATTTACCATACGGAAAGGAAAAATCATGAAGATTGACGAACAGATTGCCCGGTTCCTGGCATCTGAAGCCTTCGGGGTTGCCGGAGCATCGACCAACCGTGACAAATATGGGAATAAGGTGTTGCGCTGTTATCAGCAGGGTGGGCGGCGTGTGATTCCGATTAACCCCCGCGCCGGGCAGATCGAAGGGGTTGACTGTGTGGCCAGCGTCGCTGAGTTGCCTGATAACGTGCAGAGTCTGTCGATCATCACACCGCCGGCGATCACCGAAACGGTGGTCGACCAGGCCATCGCCCGCGGCATACAGAACCTCTGGATGCAGCCCGGGGCGCAAAGTGCACCGGCCATCGCCCGCGCGCAGCAAAAAGGGCTGAATGTGATTGCGGATGGGAGTTGTCTGCTGGTCGTGCTCGGTTATCACGAAGGGTGATGAAAAAGGCCGTCTGCGTTTGAGCCATCGACCGCTCCGCTGCATCGCAGCGACCGCTACGCTTCACTCCACGATCTTCAGACGCCTGGCATCCAGGCCCTTTTGATCACCCTCTGAAACCGTGTAAAGAACTCGCAAATGCGCGAGTGACCGAACTACGCGCCGGCGGAGATGCTGAGAAAGACCAGGCCGTGCTGGCCACGATTGTCGATACCGTGCGCCTGCCCGGAAGGAAGGAATGCTGTTTCGCCGGCTTTGACCAGCGGCTCATCTGCCAGGCCGAGCAGGTGCCCCTCCCCCTCGAACACCACCCAGATGTGATCGCCGCCGTGGACATGGGCATGAATGTGCTGCCCCGGCAACAGACACCACAGGGTGCTGCGGGCGTGGGTCGTTTCACTCAACACCACCTTGTTCGGACCGGTCTTCGAGTAAGCAATTTTTTCTGTGTAATCGACAACGCTCATTTTGGCCTCGCATGTAGAAAAGGCACCCCGTTGCAGAGGTGCCTTCTGATTAAAGGGTCCCCGCACGCGCTTAAGCGCGGCTGACCTTGACGTCGACCCGGTTCTGCACCCCGGGCATCAGGCGTTGCACCGCCGTGTCCGCGAAGTGGTAGGGGGCAAACAACAACCCGGGCGGCACCGATGCGCTGATCCGAACCGGAGCTAAAATCTCAGCGGCAGCGGAGACGATCCGCAGACGGGTACCATCTTCGACACCAAGAACACGGGCGTCGTCAGCGTGCATCTCGACAAATCCGCTGGCGGCCAGTTCTAGCGGGCTCGGCGCAAAGGTCGAGGTCGTACCGAAATGAGCCAGAATTTTACCACTGAGCAACTGCAACCCGGCATCCTTCCCGGTCGTAGCCGTCAGTGGGGTGAAGAGCGCGGCGCCGGCCTGGAGTTGGAAAGGCGTCTTCATGCAGCGCTGGCCATGACCGTCACCGGCAAAACAGACGCCTTCATACAGCGGCAGCATCGTCCGGATCTCCTGCAGCAGCGCACTGTTGTCCAGACACACACTCTGCCCACCAAGTCGCTGACAGAGTTCGGCCAGAATCTCCCAATCTTCGCGGGCCTCGCCGACCGGATCGATCCCTTTTGACAGGCAGTTGACACGGCTGTCGAGGGCGATGACACTGCCGGTCTTTTCAAATGCCGAGCAACCCGGCAGGATGACATCGGCCATCGCTGTCAGTTCCGAAGCGAGGATATCCTGTACGACCAGAAACTCGACCTTGTCGAGCGCCTTGCGCCAGCGCTCGGCCATGGGGAAGCTGACCAGGGGATTGGTTGCCGCCAAATACAGAAAACGGATAGCCCCCTGCTCGATCCCCTCAAGAATGGCCAGGGCATCGCGACCGGCTTCCGGCAAAGTCACCTGCCACAGCTTCTCGAAGGTAGCACGACTGGCGGTGTAGTCCTGAAAACCGGGGAAACTCTCCGGGCAAACGCCCATCTCGAGCAGACCCTGCATGTTCCCCTTTTCATCGATCGGAAACAGTCCGCCGGCATCACTGAACAAGGCGCCGGTGAGCAGAGCCAGATTGGCCACAGCACTCGTCGCTTCTTCTGCCTGAGCAGCTTTGGTCAGATCAGCGCCGAAGATAACCGCCACCGAACCGGCGGCACCAAGCTCACGTGCCACTTCTTCCAATAGTTTCCGCGAAAGCCCGGTCGTCTCGACCATGGCATCGACATCGATGGTCGCCAGATGAGCCTGCATGGCGTCGAAATTACCAACGTAGTTTTTCAATTGCTGCAGATCGACCAGGCCAAAATCGAGCAGCAGGCGGCAAAGAGCATTAGCCAGAGCAACTTCACTCCCCGGCCGGTATTCAAGGTTAACGTTGGCGTGCCGGCTGAGCTTGACCTTACGCATATTGGCCACAATCAGCTTGCCATCGTTGCGGCGACAGGCCTCCTCGATCTGCCAATCGACGGCCGGGGCCTCAGCGGTGACATCACAGCCGAAGACGAGGACCGCGTCGGCTTTGCCGATGTGGCTGATCGGGTGGCTTGACCCCCTGAGGCCAAGGGTGTTGCGCAGAACAGTCGCCGCACGCTGGGCTCCGAAGCGGGCTTCAGAGTCGATATTGTTACTGCCGACGCCGGCGCGGAACAGTTTCTGAAACAGGTAATGCTCCTCATTGGTCAAGCGTGGCGAACCGAGACCAGCCAATGCGTCACTGCCAAACTCTTTACGAACCGCCTGCATCCGCTCGGCCACGGCCGTGAGCGCATCATCCCAGCTCGCATCGACCAGGCTCTCACCATTGCGCAGCTGCGGAGTCTCCAGCCGCTGCTCGGCGTGGACATAGTCATGACCGAAGTAGCCGCCGACACACAGGTTGCCGTTGTTGACCGTCGATGCATCTTCGGCGGTGACTCTGAACAGGGTGTTGCCCTTGACGTTGAGGTCGACCTGGCACTGGCAACCGCAGGCGGTGCAGACGCTCGGCACCTTGGTTAATTCCCAGCAGCGGGCGCGGAATTTGAACGGCTTGGAGATCATCGTCCCGGTCGGACAGACGGCGACGCAGTTACCGCAGAATTCGCACTTGTCGAGGTCCTTGTCGATAAAGGCGCGATCACCCTTCTCGTTAACAGACAGGGCGCTGGAACCGATGGTTTCGTGGCAGACCTTAACGCACTTTTCGCACATGACGCAGCGGTTCGGCACCTGCTGAATCAGCGGCCAGCGGTCGATGGTCTCGTGATTGACATCTTCGGCCGCAAAGGGTTGCTGCACGACATCGAGCTCGTAACAGATATTCTGCAGGTCGCACTCACCGGCCGCATCACAGACCGGACAATCGAGGGGATGATTGACCAGCAGCAGTTCAACGATCTGCCGGCGGATGGTTGCCAGCTTCTCCGAACGGGTGGTCACGACCATCCCTTCGGTGACCGGAGTGTTACAAGCCGTCATCGGCTTGTCGACACCTTCGATCTCAACCACGCAAACCCGGCAGGCGCCGGTCGGTGACACTTTTTTCAGAAAGCACAAGGTCGGGATGTGGCTACCGACCAGTTCGGCGGCGGCAAGAATCGTCGCACCGTGTTCCACCTGAACCTGTTTTCCGTCGATCTTCAGATTGACCATGAACTTCACCTGCCTCGCTTGCTTGCAACCGGCGCATCGAGTAAAACCCGTTGCGCCGAATCTCATAATTGTTCGGCTATTTTAATCGAGAGCCACCATGCCGACACGATAACAGCGCAGGCAACGGGAGGCCTCCCGGGCTGCCTGACTCTCCGGCATCGCCAGCTCTATCTCTTCGTAATTCCGGGCACGCTCGGCACCGTCAATCTTCGGCTGGTGCTCGCGGTGCAGGCCGCCGGCAATACCGACATTCTCCTGTTTGTCGAACACCCCGAAATTGCTGAGCATGTCTTCGAGGATTTCATCATCCGTAATGTAGGCTTTGCCTTCCATCAGGTAGCGGTTCATGGCCTGGGCTGCGCGTCGGCCATGTCCGACGGCGACGACGACGGTCATCGCCCCGTACTCGCAGTCGCCACCGGCGAAGACACCGGCGTTATCGGTCATCATCGTCCCGCCTTTGGTCACAATACTGTTCCAGCGGGTCTGGTTGATGCCGTAGTCGCCATCCTCCAGATAGGAGAGATCCGGGTCCTGGCCGATGGCCGGAATCACCAGATCACAGGGGATCACATATTCACTGCCGGGGACCGGCTGCGGGCTGCGCCGACCGGAAGCATCGGGCTCTCCGAGCTCCATCTTGATCACTTCGACCCCGACCACCTTGTTATTTTCGGTCACCAGGCGGGTCGGATTACGCAGAAACTCGAACTGGACATTCTCTTCTTCGGCGTCATCGACCTCGTACGGTTCGGCCGGCATCTCCTTACGCGTCCGGCGGTAGACCAGGATCGAGTCTTCCGCCCCTTCACGCAGGGCGACACGGACGCAGTCGATGGCGGTGTTACCGCCACCGACGACGATCACCCGCTTCGGAGTGACGATCGGCTCGCCGAGTGCAACGGCGCGCAGGTAGTGAATGCCGCCGGTAGAGAAGCCATCATAGCCCTGATCTTCACCCTCAACGCCCATCGGCTTCGACTTGAAAGCACCGGTACCGAGGAAGACGGCGTCGTACTGCTCCTTGAGCTGCTTAAGAGAAACGTCGCGGCCGAGCTTGACCCCGTACTCGATCTCGATGCCGAGGGCGGCAATGACATCGGCATCGCGCTGCAGCAGATGACGCGGCATCCGGTAATCGGGGATACCAACGGCGACAGTGCCGCCAGGCTCGGAGAGCATGTCGATGATCTTGACCTTGTGCCCTTCCAGGGCCAGGTAATAGGCGCAGGTCAGACCGGCCGGACCGGCACCGACGACCATGACCTTTTTCTCGGTCGACGGCTTGGCCAACATCGGTGGCTGTTTATGATGCATCCACTCATGATCGGCGGCAACGCGCTTGAGCACCATGATACTCACAGGCTCGTCGACCAGGGCACGGCGACAGGCCTTCTCGCAAGGGTGCGGGCAGACCCGGCCACAAACCGCCGGAATCGGCATGTTGCGGCGGATGGTATCAAGAGCCTCATCCGGGCGGAAATCCTTGAGTTCCTCGACATAGGCCGGAATATCAATGTGAGCCGGGCAGCGGTCGGTACAGGGTGCCGTCAGCTTCTCTTTGTAGATCTTGGCCGGCTGCGCTGTTTTCTCGCCGCGGATATAGGCGAGGTAATCATCACGGAAATGCTTGACCGAATGGAAAATCGGCACCGCTGCAGTCATACACAGGGTACATTTGCAGTTCTCCAGCAGACTCGCCAGACCTTCGATGGTCTCGAGGTCGGCTTCGCGTCCTTTGCCGGCGACAATGCGGGCCAGCGTATCCTGCAACACGCGGGTACCACGTTTGCCGGGGCTGCACTTGGCGCAGCAGTATTTTTCCTGCACCCGCTGAATGTATTCAGCCGCCATGGCGACAACATCGGTCTCTTTATTCAGCAGAACGATACCATCCCAGCCCATGAAGGCGCCAATCTTCCCCTGATCAAGGTAGGTAGCGGGCAGTTTCAGTTTCAGTGATGCCAGATCGGCTTCACCGCCTCGACGATTGTCGACGACATTCTGCCCCCAACTGGAAAAAACGACCTGAGACAACGTGACCTCCCTGCGGCCCGCCGGAATCAAGACTCCCGGCGGCAATTCTTCCGAAAAAAAGGAAAGACGGCGACTGACGTCTTCCCGGTTAACACCTGACCTAGTGTATACAGTATGCAGTAATTATCATAAAAAGTTAATGCGAAGCAAGGAAAATTTCCCGCGCACAACGCCAACTCGGCGGCAAATTCAACCGCCGGTCACTAGAGTTCGGGAAAGGGCTCAACAATCTGCCATGCCCCTTTTTCGCCTTCCTTCTCCCAGCGCAAAACAAAGCGTTTCTGTTTGATACTCAGGCTCGGCAAGGCATGGTACTCAAGCAGGTAATGCACCTTTTTGACTTCCAGACCAATTTCAGCATCACCACTGCTGCGCACGGCAGTGAAGCTGGTGATCTTCAGATCGTCCCAAGCCTCGAAGCGATCGAGAAAGGCCTCTTGCTGTTTTGGTGCAAAAGACTGCGATGCACCGGTGATATCGTGCCAGCGCATCCGGTTCATAAAGTCGTCATTGATCTTGGTAAAGTCATCCTTGTAGGTCGGCAGCGTGCTGCAACCGACCACGACAAGCGACAGGAGGACCAGCCACCACCCGCGGAAACCGGCCTGTTTCGGGATTCTCATCTGAAAAGTTCTCCTTGCCTGGGTGAAGAGCCACTGCTGCGAAAGATGATCAATCGGCCTTGCGAATATACGCCAGAAGTTCCAGCGCGAGCTCAACCCGGCCAAAGGGTGGCATCAGGTAAAACCCGGCAATCCTGCCTCGAGCCGCATCAATCACCTCGCGCGCCACCGCCATCCCCTCTTTGACGCCGGCGGCACCGCTGGTCCCCTGCATCCGCTTCCGCACACTCTCCGGCAGGACAATCCCCGGCACTTCATTGTGCAAAAATTCGGCGTTGCGTTCACTGACCAGCGGCAGAATTCCAAGCAACACCGGGATGCCGGCGTCGGCGGTCGCCGCGACCAGACGATCGAGGACCGCCAGATCATAGACCGGTTGCGTCTGCACAAAACGGGCGCCAGCGGCTATTTTCTTCTGCAGCTTGTGCAACTGGCCGGTCAGGGTGTTGCCATTGGGATTAAAAGCAGCACCGGCAAAGAACTGCGCCGGCATGCCGAGTTCATGGCCGTAGAGAGTATGGCCGGCATTGGCCGCCGCCAGCAGCTCCAGCAGCCCGATGGAATTGAGATCAAAGACCCCGGTTGCGCCGGCTTCTCCACTGACCGACACCGGATCACCGGTCACCGCCAGGATGTTGCGCAGGCCGAGGAGATGCGCCCCGAGCAGCTCGGAATGTAATCCGATCAGATTACGATCGCGACCGGTGACATGAACAATAACGTCGACACCGGTCTCCTCGCGCAGACGACTGGCCAGGGCGATATTGCCCATACGGATCCGTGCCAGCGGGTTCTCTGCCAGGCTGATCGCCGAGACGCCGGCGGCGACCAGCTGCCGGGCGGCGGCGATGACGCCGCTACAATCGAGCCCGCGCGGCGGATCGAGTTCCACCGTCACCGGAACATCATGACGCTGTAGCCATTCCCCGGCAATCGGCACAACCGGCAGCGCGGCCGGTTGCGAAAGCGCTGCAATCGGAGCAGTGAACGAACGGGACGGAGCCGGTCGCGCGTCACGCAACACTGTTGCCAGGGCACGAATATGCTCCGGACCGGTCCCGCAACAGCCACCGATTAAAGTCGCGCCGGCCGCAACCATTTCGCTGGCACGGGCGGCAAAGTAGTCAGGCGTGGCAAGGTAAATCGAACGGCCGTCGACATACTCGGGGAACCCGGAGTTGGGGAACGCCGATAATGGCAGATCGGTGGAGACCGCCAGACGTCGCAACACCGCCAGTAGCTCGCGCGGGCCGGCACCACAATTCACACCGAGCATAGCCGCGCCACCAGCGGTCAGATGACGGGCGACCTCTTCGGCAGAAAATCCATCGCGGGTTCGCCCCCCCTCGAGCAGGGCAAACTGGGCGATCACCGGCAGATTGCTGTCAACGGCCGCTGCTAGGGCCAGTTCCAGTTCAGCGAGTTCAGCAAAAGTCTCCAGAAGCAGCAGGTCGACCCCTCCCTGAACCAGGGCGTCGACCTGTTCGCAAAACGCAGCGCGCCGCTGCCCGGTATCCAGGACCGCAGCATCGGCACGGCCACGCCCCAAGGGTCCGATGGCCCCGGCAACCAGAGCCGTATCACCGGCCGCCTCGCGGGCCAGGCGGGCGCCGGCAATATTGATTGCCGCCACCTTATGACCGAGACCGATGGCACCGAGTCGCACAGCATTGGCACCAAAAGTATTGGTCTCGATCAGTCGGGCTCCGGCGGCGATGTAGTCGGCGTGCACCGCCCGCACCCGATCGGGCTGCACCAGATTGAGATGCTCAAAATTGGCATCGAGGGGGATACCGCGGCTGTAGAGCAGTGTCCCCATCGCCCCGTCGCCGACCAGAACTTCGTGACGCAACCGCTGACGAATGGTATCGCTGTGCGTACTCATCACTTGCTCCATCGCCCGCACTGCAGGCAAAAGCAAACAGGTGCAGGGCTGGTCGGCGGATGCAACATCAACAACTCCCGGGACAAAATCAGGTTGGGATATGCACACCGGTCATGGCGGCAGGGGTGTAAAAACATCCGGGCGCGCAGAGACAGTTGCGCGCCCGGATAGCAAAGACTACTTACGCAGAACCTTGATGACGGCGGAGAAATCCTCCTCGCCACGGCCGTCCTTGTCGGCCTGCGCATAAAGACGGCAGGCGCATTCCATACCGGGCAGGTCGAGATTGGCCTTTTGTGCTGCATCGCGCACCAGTTCAAGCTGGTCATGCACGTACTTCAGAGCCAGATTGCGGGTAAAGTCACCGCGGGCAATCGAACGCCCCTTGGAATGAAACAGCGGCGAAGCGACCCCACCGGAATCGAGAACCTCAAGGATCTTGTCGGCATTGAAACCGAGCTTTTCGCCCAGAACCAGCCCTTCAGCCAACGCCTGCATCTGCTCCGCCTGGACCAGATTGACGACAAACTTCATACGCGTACCGTTGCCGATCCCACCGACCGGGATAATATTGAGCCCGAATAGGGCAAATGCCTCGCGACAACGTCCGAGGACCGATTCATCACCCCCGGCAAGAATGGTCAAAAAGCCATGAGCAGCATGCTCCTTGGTCCCCCAGACCGGAGCATCAAGAAACATGACCCGTTTTTGTACCGCCGCCTCGGCCAGCTCGAGAGTGCTCTCCAACGAGGTCGTCCCCATAGCGGCGAGGATAGTCCCCGGATCAATTCCGGCCAGAATCCCCTCCGGTCCATAAATATCTGGGCGCAGGGCCTCCTTCTCCGGCCGGATCATGATCACCAGATCCTTGCCGGCGGCGGCCGCCTTCGGAGTCGCTGCCGCCCTGGCTCCAAGCTGAACAAGTTCCGCGACCACCGTCGGGTCGGAATCGTAGACGTCCAGTTCATATTTCCCCTTGAGCAGGTTCGTCGCCATGTACTTGCCGACTGTACCCAGACCCAGGAACCCGATTTTCGTCATCATAGCCACTCTCCTCTTCGCAAATAAGCACCTTGACAGTATGCGCGATAATGCCGCGTCACACAACCCCGGCCCGCTGCGCATTCTCGCGTAGCGCAGCGATGGTCTGCCGATAATCGGGTGCATTGAATACCGCACTTCCAGCGACAAAGACATCCGCCCCGGCGGCGGCAACCTTGCCAATATTGTCGACCTTCACTCCACCATCGACCTCAAGTTCCACCTTCAGACCACGGGCATCGATCATCTTGCGCAGCGCCATGATCTTCGGCAGGCAGGCATCGATAAACGACTGGCCACCGAAACCGGGGTTGACGGTCATCACCAGAACCAGATCGAGATCATCGAGAATCGCCTCAAGGGTGTTGACCGGGGTCCCTGGATTAATGGAGACTCCGGCCTTTTTACCCAGCGCCTTGATCATCTGTATCGTCCGGTGCAGGTGGGAGACCGTCTCCTGATGGACAACGATGATATCAGCGCCGGCCTTGGCAAAATCAGCAATATAGCGATCGGGGTTTTCGATCATCAGATGAACATCCAGAGGCTTTTTTGTCACCTTGCGCACCGCGTCGACCACCAGAGGCCCGATGGTGATGTTGGGGACAAAGTGGCCGTCCATGACATCGACGTGAATGTAGTCGGCACCGGCAACATCGATAGCGACAATCTCCTCACCAAGGCGGGAAAAGTCGGCCGAAAGGATAGACGGGGCGATTTTAATCATACGAACTCCAGTATAAGAGGGCGTTAAGGTGTAATCCGAATCCCCTTCTTGTACCAGATTTACCGGTTCGGCTAAAGAGGGAAATGCCCGCATCGCCTTGGTGTGCAGGCCGGCTGTGAACATTTTCTTGCAGAGCCGCAGCGGCAGGCTGTATAAATAACCTTAATGTCTCCGCCTCCGGGCGGTTATCCAACCAGGGGATGGCTCCCGACGGAGAAGGTCGTATGGGCGAACAGAAGACTCTCTATCGCATTGTTTTTCGAGGCGATATGTCCTTTGAATATGAACCGGATGAGGTGCGCGAAAACCTGCGCAACCTCTGCCGCTTCGATGACGCTTATCTTGATCGTATCTTCACCGGTGAGCCTGCTGTCCTGAAAAACAAACTCACCCTGGAGACGGCGCAGAAGTACAAGGCTGCCCTCGACAAGACCGGCGCAATCTGTCAACTCGAGCAGTTGCCAAACACCGTCGGACCCGTAACAGTCGCGACGATAGAGCTCGCGACCGAGCAGGAACCGCATCAGGTTGCGACGCCGAAAACGGCCACAGCCGATGCCTGCCCGAAGTGTAACACCCCGCGCGACGGTGCCTTAAACTGTCCAGGCTGTGGCATCATCTTTGCCAAGTATGACCGCGCCCGAGAGCGCCAGGCCGCCCTCGATCGCGCGGAAATGCCAGTCAACCCCGCCCCCGCTCAAGCCACCAGCGCTCCGGTCGAGCCACCGGATGGTCCCTCCCGCCAGCCGTTGCCCCGTTCATCAACAGGTGAGAGCACCGATGCGCTGGACCGTCTGTTCGCCCATCTCGACGCGCACCGGGAGCAGGCTTTTCTGCTCAAAGCCTTTCTGACCATCGCCGCTATCCTGATAATCAAGGCCGCCCTTGGTGGGTTGATCGGTTTTTTCCTGCTGTTCCTCCCCTTCGCCTTCTGGATCGGCATCCGCATCCAGGCACAAAACTCAGGCCAGCCGTTTTTAGCCGTGCTGCGTGAACACATCACGTTCATGCCAGTAATGTACGCCGAAGGGGAGAAAAAAACGGAAGGGGCTGCCTGGGTCACCTACAGTCTGATTTTCACCAACATACTGATTTTCTACGCCTACGAACTCAACGTCAACCCGCAGTTCATCTTCGATAACCTGATTTTCCTCCCCGAAAATCCGACCGCGCTCAACGTCCCGTTGAGTCTGTTCACCGCCTTTTTCCTCCATCTCAGCAGCGGACATCTCTGGGGGAACATGCTGTTTCTCTGGGCGGTCGGCACAGTGGTCGAAAAACGGATCGGTTGGCAGCGGTTTCTCCTCTTCTACATGCTCTGCGGCATCATGGCCGGCCTGCTCTCGGCGCTGGTCCATTACCTGTTCAGTCACGATGCGCTCCACGGTCTCGGCGCCTCGGGCGCTATTGCCGGAGTGATGGGGATTTTTGCTGTCCGCTGCTACTTTAAAAGCATGGTCTTCCCCCTGCCGATTCTCGGGATCTTCGCCCTGATTCTGCCGATCAGCCTCAAGGTGCGACTCAACTCGCTGGTGATCATCGGTCTGTTTTTCGCTATGGACCTCTCCGGCGGTATCGCTCAGGCCGCCGGAACCAGCAGCTCGAATATCGGTCACTGGGCACATATCGGTGGCATGCTCTGCGGCGTCGCCCTGGCAATGCTGAGCAACCTCGGCGAAGAAGCAATCGGCGAGCGCCACGTCGAAATCAGCCGGCAGGTCATGAGCAAAGGGGGAGACCTCTACGCCGGTGAGGAGTCGATGCGCCTGGCGCTACAACACAACCCGGACAATACCGAGGTGATGCTGCTACTGGCACAGCTGCTGACCAAATTCGGTCCAGACCCCGAAGGGGACGAGCTCTACCGTCAGTCGATCAGCAGGCTGATCGCCAGCAAGCCAAAAGAAGCAATGGCCGCCTTTCGTGACTACTACGACCGCACCATGCAGCCCGTCGACCCCGCAACCCAGCTGCGCCTTGCCGCCCTGTTCCAGCAGGCGGACGACCTGCCCTGGTCCGAACGCTGCCTGGAACTGCTCGCTGACAACCCGGCCACCCCGGCGGCCATCCGTGAACGCGCCGTATACCAGTGTGCGCGAATCAAGGAGTTGCTCGGGCAGGTGGATATCGCGATGCATTACTACCAGATCTTTATCGACAACTTCCCTGAGTCGCCGATGATCGCCAAGGCGCAGGCACGACTGACCGCGGGATAAATTCACGGGCAACTAAGCAGCGCCCCCTAATCGATGATAAACTGTCGGTCAGTATAGCCACTACGTTTCTCCGGGAGACTCACGATCATGTGCGCAACTAACAACCACGCCGGCATGCCGATCGCCATCACCCTTGAGGCCGGTACCTACTCCCGCTGCACCTGCGGTAAGTCGCAATCGCTCCCCTTTTGCGACGGCAGTCATGGCGGCAGCCGGCACCTTCCTCTGCAATTTACCCTGGAACAGCGCCAGAAGGTCTACCTGTGCAGCTGCGGGAAATCGACCCGACA
Organism: Desulfuromonadaceae bacterium UBA2294; assembly: GCA_002345625.1. Lineage (GTDB taxonomy): Bacteria > Desulfobacterota > Desulfuromonadia > Desulfuromonadales > UBA2294 > UBA2294. The sequence continues at coordinate 28,219 of DDWE01000108.1, forward strand.
GCCATTTTGCGACCAGAGCTGTGGAGTCGACCTGCCGTAAAAACAAATAGGGCGCTCACTACGACGGCCTGAAGCGCCTCGTCTTTGTAGCTTCTGCAGCACATCTTAATTTCATAACACAGCATGGTTTTCCAGTGCGCCACTTGGCCACAGTGAGCAAAGCGAAAATAAGGGGGAACTTATTCCTCCAACCCCTCTCGCGACACACGGAGACACCGCCATGCACCTCGACCAGATTTCCTACGACAAACTGGTAGAAAACCTCCACGACGGCCTGTACATCGTCGATCGCAACCGGATTATTCAGAGCTGGAACAAAGCAGCGGAAAAGGTCACCGGATTCATGGCGGATGAGGTCATCGGCCGGTCATGTGCCGATGATATCCTCACTCATGTCGATCTGAACGGCAACAGCCTCTGCCTCGGCATGTGCCCTCTGGCGGCAACCATGGACGATACCGAGTCACGCGAGGCCGAAGTGTTTCTGCACCATAAAAATGGTCACCGGGTTCCGGTCTCGGTCCGTACCAGTACGCTGACCGACAAAAGCGGCGTCGTCATCGGCGGCGTTGAACTCTTCACCGACATCAGCACCCTTGCGCATATCAAGGAACGGGTCAAAGAGCTTGAAGAGATGGCGATGCTCGATCGGCTGACCCGACTGGCCAATCGCAATTTTCTCGAAAAAGAGTTTGCCATCCGTTTCGAGGAGCAAAAAAGATTCGGAGTTGCGTTTGGCTGCCTGTTTATTGACATTGATCACTTCAAGAAATTCAACGACACCCACGGCCACGATATCGGCGACCTGGTGCTGAAGTTCGTCGCCGACACCATGGTTGGCAATGCACGACCGTTCGATGTCATCGGCAGATGGGGCGGGGAAGAGTTTATCGGCATCATTCGCAACGTCAGCGCCGGGCAGCTTGAGCAGATCGGCAACCGGCTGCGGATGCTGGTTGAAAACTCATATCTTCAGGTCGGCGAACAAAAGCTTCAGGTGCGCATCTCCATCGGCGCGACCATGGTTACCGGTGAGGACGACATCGACTCGCTGATCAAACGCGCCGACACCCTTCTTTACGCCAGCAAGGCGGCGGGGAGAAACTGTCTGACCATGGGCTAAATGCGGACCGGCTGCAATTCAGTCGGACGAAGGTTGTTCCTCAAGGTTCTGCAGGGTTGCACGCAGGGTCGAAATCCGAAACGGTTTCTGCAGAAAGCCGGAGAGCCCCTTACCGAGAAATTTCTGGCTCACCTCCTGCTCGTTATAACCACTGGCCATAATAATTTTGACGGTCGGGTCGATGCGCCGCAGTTCGCGAAACGCCTGCTCCCCGTCCATATGCGGCATGGTCAAATCCATCAGCACGCAGGCGATATTGGCGCGCTGCTCAGCGAAAACCTTCAGGGCCTCGCGCCCGTCGGCGGCGGTCACCACCGTGTAGCCCAACTCCACCAGCATATCCTTGCCAACGGCCCGCACGGTCTCCTCATCATCGACCAGCAGAATCGTCCCGCTCCCCCTCCAGGCTGAATCGGTCACCGGCAGATCGTAAAGGGTCTCCGCCCGGGTTGAGGCCGGAAAGAGAACCTTGAACGTTGTCCCTTTGTCCGGTTCGCTATAGACCTTGATGGCGCCATGATGTCCGCGAATAATCCCGAGCACCGCGGCCATGCCGAGACCCCGACCGGTAAACTTGGTGCTGAAAAACGGGTCAAACAACTTGCTGAGAGTCTCCTTGTCCATGCCGCAGCCGGTGTCGGCGACCTCGGTATAAACATACATCCCTTCCGGCAGCTCTTCATCGAGACTGGTCCCTTGCAGATACTGACGGTCACAATCCATCATCCCGGTGGAGATAGCAATAACGCCGCTGCGCTCGCCGATGGCCTCTGAGGCGTTGATCACCAGGTTCATCAGGATCTGCCGCACCTGAGTCGCGTCTGCTTCAATGGTCGGCAGATGCGGACTGTAGTTGAAGCGCAGGACCGCCTGCTTCGAAATCGAAACCTTCAGGATATGGAGCATCTCTTCGACGAGACTGTTGAGATTGAGGGGTTCGATGACAAAGCGCCCCTTCCCCGAGTAGGCAAGCATCTGCCGGGCCAGATCGGTGGCCTGACCGGCGGCCTTTTCGATCTGACGCAGATTTTCGACGGCGGGCGATTCCGGTGCCAATCGCATCAGCGCCAGGTCAGCATTGCCCAGCACCGCCATCAGGATATTGTTGAAGTCGTGCGCGATGCCACCGGCCAGGACGCCAAGACTCTCCAGCTTCTGTGCATGCAACATCTGCTGTTCGAGGCTGCGCTGCCGCTCGATCATGTTCACCCGCGCCGTAATATCGGTGGCCACCACCGCAAATTGCCCGGCACGAGGCGAAAAAGCGACGACGTCAAAATGGCGATCAAGGGCCTGCGAGTAATTTTGAAAATGGGCCGACTGGCCAGTCAGCGCCACCTGGCCGTAGGTCTCAATCCAGTACTCTTCAGTCACCGGCAACAGCTCACGCACAGTTCGGCCGACGATTTCGGTCGAACTTTTACCCATGAGCGTTTCAAACGCCGGATTGACATCAAGAAAACAATAGTCAACCGGCACCCCGGCGCTGTCGCAGATAACTTCGTGCAGCGCCATAGGCTGGATCATCGACCGGTTCAGGGTACGATAGCGCTCTTCGCTGAGCTGTAAATCTTCTACCGCTTGCTGCAACGCCGCTGTTCGTTCCTCCACCCGGGTTTCGAGAGAATCGCGTTCCAGCTTGAGATTGCCCGACATGGTGTTGAACGCCCCGGCCAGCTCCTGAAACTCCCGACCCGGGAAGACCGGCAGCGTCTCCCCCAGACACTGTTCATCGGTGGCGATCCGGCGCGCCTGATTGCGGATGACCTGAACCGGCTTCAGCACCAGCCGATCATAAAGCAGGTGCTTGATGGCCAGAAGAAGCCCGGCCGCCAAAGATAAAATCAGGGTTAACCGCCAGGAGAAAGGGAGAACGTCAGCGTAGGCCTGAGACAAAGGGATCCGGATCGAAACCGCTGAAATGGTGTCGCCGACCTGCCGGTGAAAACTGCGCTCACTGCCATACAGGGCGACCAAACCCTGAGGGGCTTCTTCGGGAGTGCTGTGGCACATCATGCAGGTCGATTCCAGCGTCTCCCCGCGGCGCATGACAACGTAGTATTGCGCCCCCTCAAATTTGCGGACCTCCGTCTCCTCTTCCAGCTTCGGATCCTGATTGAGCCGCAGCAAAAAATCGCGCTCGACCGCATCCGCCTCATTCTGCGGACTGCGGGCATTGATCGCACACTCCTTATAATAAATTTCCTTGGATAACCTGTTTTCGGTCGCATGCTCGATCTGGCGCACCGCAAAGGTTGAAGACATCCAGGCCGGGTCAAAATAACCAGTCGCCAGCTGCTCTTTGACCAGAGGAAGAATCGCCGGCTTGAGGTGCTCACTGAAATAGGTGTGGATCGCCAGATTATGGGTCAGGATGATTTTTGCTTCCTGCCGGGCCTTCTCCAGTGACAGCTGCTGCATATTGTCCCGGACCAGAAAACCGATGGTCCCGGCCAAAAGCAGAAAGAACAGCCCACTGCTGAGCAGCAGGATCGCTTTCAAGCTGACTTTCGAAGATCGTGACATACCCACACCTCATCGTATTGGGACGAACCAGAATCGGTCCAAGCGCACCATAGGAGATGCGCCGGCATCGGCAAAAAGCCTTTGCGCTATTTTTTCGCGGCCTGCACCTTTTTCCGCGCCTGCTGCAGGGTGTTTTCCACCGCCGTAATCCATTGCGGGGTGAACCGCTCAGCATCAGTCAGCCAGGACAAAAGGCTGCTGACCGCGCCGGTCACCCCCGCCACGTCATCACAAACGGCAGCGACGATCAACCGGCCGGTGTTACGGAACCGGCCCGACAGCTCATCGTCAGTCCTGACGGCAAACTCTTGAGCCAAAACGGTGAAAATCGCCTCGGGGATAGCCTGAAGTCGTTCGGTTTTCAGGCGCTGCGCCGCTTCAAACAACCCCTCATATTCGGCCTTCCTGGTTGGCACGGCCGCCACCAGCTCCGCATACAACAGCTCCAGCTGCCGTTCGAGAGTGATCCGCGGCATGCCGCGGTTACCGAGGACCCGCCCCAGCCAATCGACCTGACTCAACCGCTGCACCGACGACAAGCCGGCGAGGGTCACCAGCCAGGCGGCATCGCTTTTGGCAAAACTGCGGCCGCGGTCCTGATAGCGTTCATCAAAATAGGGGAACTCTTGTCGACAACGCTTTGCCGCTGATACCGCCGCCGCCAACTCCCGCGCATCGGCCGGCACCGCATGATCCCCGGCCTCGGGGTTGAGCATCCCGGCGCTTGTGACTATTTTTGCCGGATCGAGCGGATAAAGCGCCGTAAACAGAAGCTCGAGCTGGTCAAAGAAATCGAGAGCGACCTGAGTCAGGCGCTGAGCGTCACCTGCGGCCAGAGGAAAGTCGTTCATCGCCCGGCTAAAGGCCTTCCAGAACTCAGATGTTCTGTCTCCATAGCCGGTGTAATAATGGGCCGTCCCCCCGGTCTGTGCGCCGAAGATCTTCAAAACATCCGGCAGGTGGACGGCGTTGCCGAGGGTGGTCCCTTCCAGCACATAAAGAATACCCAGCAGATCGGTCGGCTGCTCAACCCGGTAGCGCCTGATGCGCTCAGCGATCTTGCGCGTCTGTTCAAGGGCCGCTTCACTATCACCAATCAACAGGGGATCGAAAAGGCTCAGATCCTGCCGGAGGTGGACCAGCCGCGACGGCCGGCCGAGGAACAGGGTGCGAATCTCACCGCTGTCGGTCAGCGACAGTTCATGCTCCAGAGTCCCCTGAATCACCGCCATGGCGCGCAACTGACCGACATAGCTCTCAATGGGAAGTTCACCGGCGTTCAGAGCCGTGATAAACGGCAGAGCCTCCATGCGGGCATGCTGTGCGCTGATGGCTTCTTTAAGGATCATCATCAATGGGGCAGGCGTTGTCATCTCGGTCCTCTCCGCAGAGTCAAGGCATAAGATCAAAAAACTTTAGTGGCGCGTCCGCTCAAGAGCATCGCGCAGGTTCAGGGCGACCACGCAATCCTTTAACTCATCAGGCAGCTCCGGCAAGGTCCTGAAGGCACCGCCGCCCAACATGATGCGCAGACCGCCCCCGAACTCCCTGCGCACGGCCAAGACCAGTTCGATTACCTTGGGCAGATTGAACAGCATGGTTGATGAAATGCCGAACAGGTCTGCTTTGTGTTGCCGGATTGACTGAATCACCCCATCGACCGGGACGTTGGTTCCGAGAAACTGAACATCCCAGCCATCAGCCTCCAGAACATCGGCCACCATGTTGGCCCCGACCTGATGCAACTCCCCCTGCACCCCGGTCATCACCAGCCTGCCCCGCTGTCGGTCGGCGATCTCCAGGTGCTGATAAAGGTTGGACATGACGTACTGGGTGATGGCGGTCCCCATGTGTTCGTCGGCCACCGTGATCTGATTGTTCTCCCACAGCCGCCCGACTTCATAGAGTACTTCCTGAAAAACCTCCATGTAGATCGCCGGAATCGGATAGCCACTCCGGTAAGCATCCATGATCAGGTCCAATGCCGACTTCCGCTTGCCGGCGAGAATCTCCCGCAGATAATCCTGCTGCAGAACGATCTTGAGCTGACTGGTATCGATCCCGGCCATGGGTCATCCCTCTGTCTGTTTCAAGCTTTTTTATACTGACGCAGAACCTGTTCCGCGCACTCAGGACAATAACCGTGACTGAGAAAGCGGGTATTCTTTTTCAGGTAACTCACCACATCCTCCCAGGAGGTATCGGTGGTCTTCACCTTGCCACACTCCATGCAAATCGGCAAAACCTCCTGAATCTTGCGCAGGTGCCAGAACGACTGATCGAGCTGGTCATAGGCCGCTTTCAGGGTCAAATTGTCACTCTCAAGGGTCGAATGGGCCTCGGCCAGGGTCTCCATCTGCGCCTCGGAATCCGAAACCGTCTGGTTTAACTGAGCAAGCTGCTGGATCAGCTGCCGGTTCTCCTGGATAAGCTGGTAGCGCTCGGCGATCGGCTTTAGAATCTTGACCAGCTTGACCCCATCCCACGGCTTGGTGATGTATTGCACAATCTGTCCCTGATTGACTGCGTCAATCACCACCTCAAGGTCAGCGTAGCCGGTCAGCAGAACCCGGGCGGTATCCGGGCTGGTCCGGGCGGCCTTGGCCAACAGCTCCGCACCGGTCAGAACCGGCATCCGCTGGTCGGCAATCACCATGGAGAAGATATGGTGGGAAGCCAGAAGCTTTAATGATTCGTTAACATCGGCGGTGGCAAAAACGTGAAAATCCTTGCGCAATAAATCGGCCAGGCTGTTCAGGACTTCCACTTCGTCATCGACAATGAGAACTTTGGGGTTTTCCGGTTTACCAATTTCAATCACGTTTAACCTCCAGTTGTCGTGCTGTCATCAAATTCAACCCGGTTACGGCCATTCTGCTTGGCCCGGTAGAGGGCTTTGTCGGCGCGGTCAAACAGGTCTTTGATCGGGGCGCCGGGGAGAAGGGTCGCGACACCGAAACTGGCGGTGACCGACTG
>DDWE01000047.1 GCA_002345625.1 Desulfuromonadaceae bacterium UBA2294
TTGTATCTGGATTTCATCAACATGTTCCTGTTCATGCTGCGTATTTTTGGCAACCGGCGCTGATTAGCGCCGACAGGTTCCTCTTTCGCAGGCAGGGCCGGCTCACACCGCCCTGCCTGTTTTTTGGGGTCATAAAAACGACTAAATACTTTTGACGCGAAGGCGCGGAGGCGCAGAGTAGTCGGCTTGAAAGTTCAGGTCCTGAACTCTGCGTCTCTGCGCCTCTGCGTCCAAACCTTCCTTCGGTTTTTAAATCCGCTCTCTGGCTTCAGCAGCATTGACAGCAGACCATTGCAAACGGTATTAAGAACAGTCCGCCAACAACCGGGCCGCGTGCCGACCCGCCCTTTTGCACAACTAACGGGAGAGACTTGTGATCAAGATCGATTTTGCCAAGATGGGTGGCCTGATCCCGGCCATCATTCAGGACCACGAAAGCGGCGAAGTGTTGATGGTCGCCTTCATGGATGAGAAAACCCTCGAGTACACCCTGCGCGACGGCAAGACCTGGTTCTTCAGTCGCACCCGCAATAAATACTGGATGAAAGGGGAGGAGTCGGGCAACACCCAGGACGTCATCGAGATCCTCACCGACTGCGACGCCGACACCGTGGTGATCAAGGTCAAACAGAACGGCCCCGCCGCCTGCCACACCGGCAACCGCAGCTGCTTCTACGTCCGCTGGGAGAATGGCCAGTGGGTCGAGCACAGTAATCCGCTGTTTAACCCGGATGATGTTTACAAAAAGTAAGGAGCGCGCCTTTTCCGCCAGCTCGGCGTTGGGCGGCGAACCTCCTTGTGCGGCGCAGCTGCCGCTACGCCTCCGCGTCGCTTCTTGCCCGCCTTGATCTGGCAAAAAAATCGCGCTCCTGGACATCCGATTCAACCACCGGACAAAAAGGAACAGCAACTCATGGCCAACGAACTGAAAGTCGGCATCCCGAAAGGGAGCCTCGAAGACGCCACCATCGCCCTGTTTGCCCAGGCCGGCTGGAGGATCAAGACCAGCTCACGCAACTACTTCCCGACCATCGACGATGACGAGATCTCCTGCAGCCTGGTGCGCCCGCAGGAGATGAGCAAGATTCTTGAACGTGGCAAGCTCGATGTCGGCATCGCCGGCCGCGACTGGGTGCGCGAAAACGACTCCGACGTGGTCGAAGTCGGCGAGATGATCTACTCCAAGGTGTCGCGCCGCCCGGTCCGCTGGGTGCTGGTCGTCGGCCCCGACTCAACGGTGCAGAAACCCGAGGATCTCGCCGGCGCCACCATCTCCACCGAGCTGGTCGGCTTCACCAAGCGCTACTTCGCCGAGCGCAACATCCCGGTCACCGTCGAGTTCTCCTGGGGAGCGACCGAGGCCAAAATCCTCAAGGGGCTGTGCGATGCCATCGTTGAAGTCACCGAGACCGGCTCGACGCTCAAGGCCAACAACCTGCGCATCGTCGACACCCTGATGGAGTCAGTGCCGGTCCTTATCGCCAGTCGCGCCGCCTGGAACGACCCGTGGAAGCGCGGAAAGATCGAACGCATCTACACCATGCTGCAATCGGCGCTGCGCGCCGAAGGGATGGTCGGACTGAAAATGAACGCGCCGGGCGACAAGGTCGATGCGATCAGCGCCCTGCTGCCGAGCCTCAACCGGCCGACCATCTCCCATCTCTACCAGTCGGACTGGTTGTCGATTGAGACCATCCTGCCGGAAAAAGAGGTCCGCACCATCGTGCCGAAACTGATCGAGCTCGGTGCACAGGGGATTGTCGAGTATCCGCTCAACAAGCTCATTTGATGCAAAGAAAAAACAAGAGGGGGCGGCCACACGGCCGCCCCCTCTTGTTTTGGGCTCTTCACCAGTCACCTACGAACCAATCCGCCCCATCTGCCGGTCATGCCAGCGCCCCATTACCACCAACGCGACAATCGCGCCAAGCAGAGCAAACCCCATATCGGACTGGGTGTCCCAGACATAACCCTGAGTACCAAGAAACGCCTCGGAGGCTTCTTCGCTGAGCAGTGCCGTCCACCACTCGACCAGTTCGTAAAAGGCACTGATCGCCAGGCAGGTGCAGACGGTAAAGAAGTTGCGCCAGGCGGCGGAGGGCACGACGCGACGCCGGATCAGCAGCTCACGGGCAACCATCGCCGGGACGAACCCCTGGGCGAAGTGGCCAAGCTTGTCGTAGTTGTTGCGGGTCATGCCGAGCGGCTCTTTCAGCCACTCGAACAGCGGCACCTCGGCGTAGGTGTAGTGGCCGCCGACCATCAGGATGATGGCGTGGAGCAGGATCAGCACATAAAGCAGTGGTGTCAGCGGAAAGCGCTTGCGGGTCACGGCGAGCAGAACAACGGCAACCATTGCCGGCACCGTCTCCAGAAACCAGGTCAGCTGATCCTTGGGCGCGATGCCGGACCAGAGCAGCGCAGCAAAAAAGATCAGCAACCAGAGCGACTGCGGCCAGCTCGACACGTGGGCAGAGCCACGGTTCATAGCCCCTCCTTTAACATCAGATCAGCAGGGAATTGTGTCGACAGGAAAACTTTGAGATCCGTCGGCAGCGGCACCTCGACAATCTGGTTGGCGCCGGAAAACGGATCCTGAAATACCAGTTTGCTGCAATGCAGAAACAGCCGCGGCAACGCATCCGGGCAGGGGCCGCCGTAGCGCCGGTCGCCATAGAGCGGGTGGCCGAGATCGGCGAGCTGACGGCGGATCTGGTGCTGGCGGCCGCTGTGCAGGCGCAGTTCGAGCAGGGTCGTTTCATCACTGCGCAGACGGCCGACATAATCGGTGTGCGCCTCTTTCTCCTTCCCCTTGGCCGGCACAGGCGACAGCAAAGAGCCGCTTCCGGGCAGACGGCCGGCGACCAGAGCCAGGTAGACCTTCTCCACCTGCTGCTGGATAAACAGACGACCAAAAGCGGCACAGGCCTGCTTCCCCTTGCCAAACATGACCGGGCCGGATGTTTCCAGGTCGAGACGGTGCACCGGTGCGATGCGGAACTTCTCGCCGCGGGCCGCTGAGCGGGCTGCGATCCGGGCGGTCAGATTATCCTCTTCATGGCCGACACTGCTGTGGATCGCCACCCCGGCCGGTTTATCGACAATCAGCAGCTCGCGGCTCTCGAACAGCACCCGCACCTCTGGCGCCGGCTGAACCACCTGCGCGCGCAGCTCATCGAGGCGGGCGCTGGCCGGCAGCTGCACGACCATCCCGGCCGCCAGAGTCTGCGACCCGGTCAGTGGGCCGTGCAGTCCCGTGACCTTCCCCTTTTTCAGCAACTGGTGCAGGTAGGAGGCCGGCGCCGCCGGGATCCGTCGCTGCAGGAACTCCACCGTCGTTAATCCCGCTTCCGCTTCGGTAACACAAAGATCCCGGTTCATCACGTTTCCTGTCTCAAAAATAGATAACAAACAGAAATCACTTTATAGGCTGTCTCACACAAAGCCACAAAGAAAGTCTTTAACCAACATTTTCAGGTTTAACCTTGGTGTCTTTGTGGCTTTGTGTGAGACAGGAGTTTCGTACTTTCAATCCCGGCGACAAGCTTTCATCATCCGTGTCACTATTGGGCAAAACAATAAAGAGGCTGCCCCGCGAAAGGCAGCCCCTGTTGATCAATCAAACGACGCAACGGCCCGAATCAGGCCTTGCCGGCGCTGCCGAGAACAGTCTCGTTCTTGTGCTTGAGCAGACTGGCGAGCTCCTTGCGCGCCGCGCCGAGGTACTTGCGCGGATCGAACTCGCCCGGATTGTTGGCCAGATACTCGCGGACCTTGGCGGTGACCACCAGGCGACCGTCGGAGTCGATATTGATCTTGCACACCGCACTGTTGGCGGCACGGCGCAGCTGCTCTTCCGGCACACCGACCGCCCCTTCCATTTTGCCGCCGTACTGGTTGATCAGTGTCACATAATCCTGAACGACACTGGAAGCACCATGCAGAACGATGGGGAATCCGGGGATCCGTTTTTCGATCTCTTCGAGGATGTCGAAGCGCAAGGGGGGCACTGCAGTGCCGGGCTTGAACTTATAGGCGCCGTGACTGGTGCCGATGGAGATCGCCAGCGAGTCGACACCGGTTTTCCTGACAAAATCCTCGACCTCCTCGGGGCGGGTATAGGTCGACTTTTCTGCGACGACGTCGTCTTCGATGCCAGCCAGCACGCCGAGCTCTCCTTCAACGGTGACATCGAACTGGTGCGCATAGTCGACAACCTTTTTGGTCAGGGCCACATTCTCCTCGTAGGAATGATGCGAACCGTCGATCATGACCGAGGAGAATCCGCTATCGATACACGACTTGCATAGTTCGAAGGAATCACCGTGATCGAGATGCAGGCAGATCGGCAGATTAAAGCCCATCTCCTTTGCCATCTCCACCGCCCCCATCGCCATGTAGCGCAGCATGGTGGCGTTGGCGTAGTCACGCGCCCCCTTGCTGACCTGGATAATCACCGGCGAACGGCTTTCGACACAAGCGGTCACAATCGCCTGCAGTTGCTCAAGGTTATTAAAATTATAGGCAGGAATAGCATAGCCACCGGCCACGGCCTTTTTGAAAAGCTCTCGCGTGTTGACCAGTCCCAGTTCGCTGAAGTGCACGTTTTTGCCCATCGCTAAACATCTCCTTCTCTGGCAGAAAATCCCGGATTTCGGGTCACACGCATTAATAGCAATTCACCCGGCGCAAGTCCAGTGCAAAGTATTTCAGTAACAGCCTGCCAGCAGGGTTGCACCGATGCGGACAATCGGCTAGGATACGGCCGGCCGTATCGGCAAAGACGGATTAAAACGTTGACAACGGAGTGACGCATGGACAAGCAGGAAAGCTATTTTACAGACTGGAGTGAGCGGGAAGCCCTCGCCGAGGCGATGCTCCCCCTGATTGGCAAACTCTACCGCGAACGGGGGATCATTACCTCGGTCTACGGTCGCTCTCTGGTGCGCAAATCGGCGGTGGAGATTCTGCGCATCCATCGCTTTGCCCGCCAGATTCTCAATAATGAACTGTCGGTACGCGAAACCCACCCGGTACTGCAAGCGATGTGTGAACTCGATCTTGCTCCGGCCCGGGTCGATATCGGCAAACTGACGGTGCGCTACCAGGCCCAGGTCGCCGGCAGCGAGATGCCGTTGAAGGATTTCGTCCGTCAGGAGCTCTCCACCATCAACACCGGCCGCACCTCGCTGCTCGACGAGCCGCAGGATGTGGTTCTCTATGGTTTCGGACGCATCGGTCGCCTGCTCGCACGCGTCATGATTGAAAAAGCCGGCGGCGGGGATATGCTACGCCTGCGCGCCGCCGTGGTGCGCAAAGGGGCCGCAGACGACCTCGCCAAGCGCGCCAGCCTGCTACGCCGCGACTCAGTGCACGGCCACTTCCTCGGCACCATCACCGTCGACGAAAAAGAGAATGCGATCATCGCCAACGGCAACATGATCCGCCTGATCTATGCCGACAAACCTGAAGATGTCGACTACACCCAGTACGGGATCAAGAACGCCATCGTCATCGACAACACCGGCAAGTGGCGTGACCGTGCCGGCCTCGGTCGTCACCTGCAATCGAAAGGGGCCGCCAGCGTTCTGCTCACGGCTCCGGGCAAGGGCGATATCCCGAACATCGTCTTTGGTGTGAACAACGAACTGATCGACGGCCAGGAGACCATCTACTCCGCCGCCAGCTGCACCACCAACGCCATCGTGCCGGTGCTCAAGGTGATCAACGACCGCTTCGGCGTCGTCAACGGCCATGTCGAGACCTGCCACTCCTACACCAACGACCAGAACCTGATCGACAACTACCACAACAAAAACCGCCGTGGCCGCAGCGCGCCGCTGAACATGGTCATCACCGAGACCGGCGCCGCCAGCGCCATCGCCAAGGCACTGCCGGAGTTGACCGGGCGACTGACCGGAAATGCTATCCGCGTACCGACGCCGAACGTCTCCATGGCGATTCTCAACCTGACCCTGGAGAAGGAGACCACGGTCGATGAGATCAACGCCTATCTGCGCGACATCTCCCTCGACTCGCCGCTGCAGGACCAGATCGACTACACCAACTCGCCGGAAGTGGTCTCCAGCGACTTCGTCGGCTCGCGCCATGCCGGTGTCGTCGACTCCCTGGCGACCATCGTCGCCGGTAACCGCTGCGTCCTCTACGTCTGGTACGACAATGAGTTTGGCTACAGCTGCCAGGTGGTCCGCTTCGTCACCCGCATGGCCGGCCTCGAGCTGCCGAACTTCCCGGCCTGACTTTCGGCTACAACAACGATAACAAAAAAGCCGACCCGCAGAAACAGGTCGGCCTTTTTGTATCTGGCGGGCAACAACAGTTTTTCAATCAATCAAAAGAAAAGACCGATCTGCGGAACAGATCGGTCTTTTCTTTTCAATAATGTCATGCGGGGTCTAGCTCGGACGCATCAGGCGCATCTTCTTGCGCAGTCGGCGCTGCGCTTCTTTCTCCTTGCGCTTGCGCTTAACGCTCGGCTTCTCATAAAACTTGCGCTGCTTCATTTCACGGAAGAGCCCTTCCTGCTGCAGCTTGCGCTTGAGAACACGAATCGCCTTTTCGACGTTGTTATCCAATACCTGGATTTCCACTGCGACATCACCCCACTTTCTTGAATAATCGTCCCGTACCGCCCCATAAGAGCGAGGGAAACAGCTGCGAACCTTACCCTAATCTTTGCTATATTGCAAGGGGAAATCCGCTAGATCCGTTCCGGGTTAAAGCTGACAGCTGAACAGCGTCACCGGCAACCCGCCATTACGCAGCTCCGCCACCGGTTGCAGTGGCAAACCAGTAGCCGCCGGCAATGGTCCAGCAGGGCAGAAGAGCGCCACCTGCCAACCGGAAAACTGCTGCCGCCAGACCGCGCCAAGCCGCTGATAAAAAGGGCGCAGATCACCCTCGCCACCAACACGCAGACCGTAAGGCGGGTTGCACAGAATCAACCCCGGCGGCCCGGCCGGTGGTCGCAGGTCGGCGAAATCGTGACAGTGAACATCAATCATCCTGGCGCAGCCTGCCCGCTTGGCGTTGGCGCGCGCTGCCGCCACAGAATCGGCATCGCGATCGCTGCCGACAATGACCACAGAGGATGAACGAACGCCACGCTGCGCTTCATCACACAACAGCTGCCAGGCGCCAGCACGAAAATGCGGCCAGTGCGTAAAGGCGAAGTCGCGTTCGCTCCCCGGCGCCTGGTTCGCGGCCAGCAGCGCCGCCTCGATCAGAAAGGTGCCGGAACCGCACAACGGGTCGAGCAGCGGCCGCATGCCGTCCCAACCGAGCAGCTGCAAAATGCCGGCGGCCAGGGTCTCGCGCAGGGGAGCCTGGGCGCCGTCGGTACGGTAACCGCGCCGGTGCAGCAGCTCGCCGGAGCTGTCGATGGAGAGCAGGCAACGATCATCCTCCATCCGAGCGATCAATAACTGTTCTGCCACACCCGCCTTCGGGTCGGCACTGCCGATGGTCCGTTTAATAGCAGCAACCAGCGTCTCGGCGATCCGACCGGTGTGTACCAGCCGCGACCCCTTGCTGCTGGCGCGTACCTGCAGCGGCACACCAGAACGGAGGTAGCGTCCCCAGGGGAGTTGCAGCGTCTTGCGGTGAAACGACGGGAAATCGCGGGCGGTCACTTCACCGACCCGAACCAGAATACGACTGGCGCTGCGCAGCCAGAGATTGGCCAGATACAATTCGCGCGGCCCGCCGCTAAAGGCGACGCCGCCCGGCTCGACCTGCCCGTGAACCCCGACCGACTGCCGCAATTCTGCGGCACAGACCGACTCCAGACCGGGGGCGGTGACAGCAAATATCTGTTCAATACGTTGCGCCATGGCCTTCCTCACTTTTATTACGCGGCACAATAACACAGAGTTTCGGGAGCGCAACGGTCATTCGGGAGCTATCCATAAGCCATTTCACCACGAACTTCACGAAGAAAGATGCGAGTAAAACCTTCAAGTGAAAGATACTGGTTTCCTTTGTGTTCTTCGTCTACTTCGTGATGAGAGAACCGATTTTTCAGAACTGTCAATCCATCATGGCCGGAACCGGCCTTTATCAGCCGCAATTAACATTTGGACATCTGGCGAATTTCTGTATAATGCCGATACTAAATTATCGGAGGACTTATCACCATGCGCATGACCGGAATGCTCTGCATTTTTTTGCTGATCGCCACTGTCGCGACGGCTGCCTGGATCAAGGATGAAATCACCCTGACTACAAAATCGGTGGGGACCGTCACCTTCAGCCACGCCAATCACTTTGACGCAGTCGGACGCGATTGCCCCTCGTGTCACAACACGATTTTCAATCTTGACCCGAAAAAAAATCCGGATGCCAGCATGGCCGACATGAGCAAAGGCAAGTCCTGCGGTGCCTGCCACAACGGCAAGGCAGCTTTCTCGGTAGAGGGCGACTGCATCACCTGCCATGACGGACGCGATGTCAAAATTAACAGCACTGTCGGCAACGTGCTGTTCAGCCACGAAGTCCACACCGGCATGTACGGCTGCAAGGACTGTCACCCGGGGACTTTCGCCGCCCGCACCGACAACAAGCCTGTAACGATGTCGCAGATGAACAAGGGTAAATCGTGCGGCGCCTGCCACAATGGCAACGATGCCTTTACGGTTGCTGAAAACTGTGCCTCCTGCCATCCGACACGTGATATAAGTTTCGAGAATGACGGCGGGAAGGCTGTCTTCAGCCATACGGTACACACCGATATGTTTGGCTGCAGCGACTGCCACCCGGGCACGTTCATCGCCGCCCCCGGCAACAAGCCGGCCACCATGGAGCAGATGGAGAAAGGCAAATCGTGCGGTGCCTGCCACAACGGCAACGACGCATTCACGGTTGCTGAAAACTGCGAAACCTGTCACCAGATGTAAACGGCAAGACCTCTATGCCTTTGGCGAAATACTTCAAAGCCGGTCAGAAAGTGTCCTTGCACGCGCTGCCCAATGACGCTCCTGGACTGCCCTTTATTGACTCCCTGACCTGCTACCTGCTCGATGCCGGCCGCGGTTATCTCGATTTGCGTCTCCCTTACCGGGTGGCTCCGGGCGAAGAGTACCCCTTTACCGACGGTATGCCCTTCGAACTGTTTTCCGACGCCATGGGGATGGGTATCCGCCTGACTGGAACGTTTGAGAAAAAACTCGCCGCCAGCCGGATCCGGATCAAGCACAACAGCGACCTGACCATGGTCAAGCGTCGCCTCAGCCCACGCTGCGATGTCAACATCGAAGTCGGCTGCACCCGAAGTCAGGGGAAGCTGCTCTCCTTCCGCCGCCAGTGGGAAAAGAATGCCCGCGCCCTGTCCCACGCGACCGATCTGTCGAAAATGCCAAAGTTCCCGCGCAGCAACGTTAACCTGAGCGCCAACGGCATCGGCATGATGGTCAAACTGCCGGTCGAGCCGGCCGACATCTTTATGCTCCTGATCAATCTCGACGACGAAAAGCCATCGATCTGCGCCCTGGGTGAAGTGGTCTGGTTCAGCAAACGGGAAGTTGAGGGGCAACACAAAACCGGCTTCCAGTTTCTTAATATCCTCGAAAGCGATCAGCAGCGCCTGGCTGCATACGTCGAGACCAAGAACTCTTACGTCCCCGAGACCGAAGAAGAAGAAGAGCAGTGACCCGCCGGCAGCACGGCGGCCAGCGGTTGCGCGGACGCTTCGACCCCGCCACGGCGTAGCCGTGCAAGGAATTCCTGCCGCGAAATCTGCCGGGCGCCAAGACTGAGCAGGTGGGGATTCGCCACCTGACAATCGACCAGTTCAAAACCACCGACCAGTGCCAGCTCAAGCAACGCATGTAATGCCACTTTTGAGGCGTCGCGCTGGTAATGAAACATCGACTCCCCAAAAAAGCAGCGCCCCAGCCCCAGTCCGTAGATCCCTCCGGCCAACGCGCCATCCGCCCAGCATTCCACCGAGTGCGCATACCCTTGTCGGTGCAGCGCACGAAACGCGGTCATCAGCTCCGGATTGAGCCAGGTCCCCTCGCCATTTTCCAGCCGGACACGTGCACAGGCATCAATCACCGCATCGAACGCGGCATCAACCGTGATCTGGAACCGTTTTTGGCGCAAGGTTTTGGCCAGGCTGCGCGAGACCCGCATCCGGCCGGGCTCAAAGATACAGCGCGGGTCGGGGGACCACCACAGAGGGGGATCGCCTTCATTAAACCAGGGGAAAAGTCCGGACGAGTAGGCAAGCAGAAGACGCGGCAGGGCAAGATCGCCGCCGATAGCCAGCAGGCCGTCGGGTTCGGCCAAAGCGACCGGAGGGAAGATAAGGTCATCGCTGAGACGGAAAAGGGGCACGAAATGACCGGATACGTCAGCGGGCCGTAAAAGCAAAGTGCAGCCGGTCGCCGCGCACTCCGGTCTGAACATGGCCACCTTTGCGCAGCTGGCCAAAAAGCAGCTCGCTGGCAATAGCATCGCTGAACTCGCTTTCGATCAGGCGGGCCAGCGGGCGGGCACCATAGATCGGATCGTACCCACGCCGGGCAAGAGAACGCCGTGCGGCTGGCGATACCTGAAGGGTCACTTCTTTTTCTGCCAGAGAATCACGAAGGCGCGCCAGGAACTTGTCGACCACCTTCAGCATCACCGTTTCGCTCAACGCGGCAAAGGTGACGGTGGCATCGAGGCGGTTACGGAACTCCGGTGAAAACGTTTTCTCCAGTGACTGCCGGGAAGAGACCGGTGAATTGGCACCGAACCCGATCGGGGCCGCGCTCATTTCACGCGCGCCGACATTGCTGGTCATAATCAGGATGACATTGCGGAAATCGGCATGGCGCCCGTTGTTATCGGTCAGCGTCCCGTGGTCCATCACCTGCAACAGAAGGTCAAACAGGTCGGGATGGGCTTTTTCAATCTCGTCGAGGAGCAAAACGGCGTAAGGGTGCTTGATCACCGAATCGGTCAACAGCCCCCCCTGGTCAAAGCCGACATAACCCGGCGGCGCACCGATCAAACGCGCCACGGAGTGTTTCTCCATGTACTCGCTCATATCAAAGCGCAAAAACTCAACCCCGAGCTGCAAGGCGAGTTGCTTCGCCACCTCGGTCTTGCCGACTCCGGTCGGACCGGTAAAGAGAAACGACCCGGTCGGTTTCTCCGGCTGACCCAGCCCGGCCCGGGCACGCAGGATCGCCCGGCTGAGGAGATCGATGGCGACGTCCTGACCGAACACCTGCTGTTTGAGATGTTTCGGCAGGTTTCTCAGGCGTAGACGATCGGTGCCACTGACGCTCTGCATCGGCACCCGGGCGATACCGGCGACAACTGCTTCGATATCACCAATGCTGATCCGCGCGCCCTTGCGACCGGCCAGCCGCGCGCGGGCCCCCGCTTCGTCCAGAACGTCGATTGCCTTGTCGGGAAGATGACGGAAATTGATGTGCCGGGCCGAAAGTCGGGCCGCGGCCTCCAGCGCTTCATCGCTATAAGACACCTGGTGATGATCTTCATAATGACTGCGCAGACCACCGAGGATGGCGATGGTCTCTTCGATACTCGGCTCGGGGACATCAATCTTCTGGAATCGCCGGGAGAGAGCGCGATCCTTTTCAAACAGATTGCGGTACTCCTCAAAGGTCGTTGAGCCGATGCAGCGCAGCGCATCCGAGGCCAGGGCCGGCTTGAGGATATTTGACGCATCAAGGGAGCCGCCACTGGTGGCGCCGGCGCCGACCACGGTATGGATCTCGTCAATAAATAAAATGGCATTGGGTCGTTTCTCCAGCGCAGAGAGCACCCCCTTCAGCCGTTCTTCGAAGTCACCGCGAAACTTGGTCCCGGCCAGCAGCGCCCCCATATCGAGGGCAAACATCTCCGCATCCTGCAACAGGTCCGGAACCTCGCCATGCACAATACGCAGAGCCAGCCCTTCGGCCAGCGCCGTCTTGCCAACCCCCGGCTCACCGACAAAAATCGGGTTGTTCTTGCGCCGCCGGCAAAGCACCTGCAGCGCCCGCTCAAGCTCAGGTCCGCGGCCGATCAACGGATCGATGCGGCCTTCACCGGCGCGTTCTATGAGATTGACGGTGAAACTGCGTAACGGATCTTTCTGCGGACGCGGCTTCCCTTCGCCCGGCTCCGCCGCCGGAGGCGCTTCCGGTTGTTCAGGTTCGCCGGAGGCATCGGCTCCGTCCTTGACGATCCCATGGGAGATGTAGTTCAGAACATCGTAGCGGCTGATCCCGTGTGCATCGAGCAGGTGGGCCGCGTAGCAGCGCTTTTCTTCCAGCAGGGCGGCGAGGATGTCACCGATGGTCGCCTCTTCCTTGCCGCAGGATTGCACATGCATGATGGTTCGCTGCAACAGGCGCTGTAGACTGACGGTCTGCTCGGGGATATCGACCAAGGGCTCGGCAACCGATTGCAGATGCTCCTCGAAGTAGGCATCGAGCTCCGTCTTGAGTGTGCTCAAATCGCCGCCACAGTGACTGATGATCTGCTGTCCATGCTCCTCAAATAACAGGGCATAGAGAACATGTTCCACCGTCAGGTATTCATGGTGACGCCGCTGCGCTTCACGCACGGCAAGGGAGAATGTAATTTGTACCGCCTGGCTGAACATAAGACCTCGCTTAAACCTCTTCCATGCTGCACCTTAAGGGGAAACCCTCGTCTTTGGCCCGCGCGTGCACCTGATGCAGCTTGGTCTCGGCAATCTCGAACGGGTAAATGCCACACACCCCTCGTCCCTGCATATGCACCTGCAACATGATGCGGTTCGCCTCTGTTGGCGGATGCCGGAAAATTGTTTCAAGGACGCTGACGACAAACTCCATGGACGTGTAGTCATCATTATGCAGTAAAACCCGGAATAGGGGCGGCACCGCCGTCTTTTCAGCGACTTTGGACCGGGTAGCACCGGCAGTCTTGTTGATCCCCATACGCCCTCTTCATTCTACATTTTGTTGAGGCGTATCGTAACATACATGCGAAAAAAGTTCCAACGTGACACCGATTACCATAAAAAGTTGCACGGGAATCATCAGATATAATAACCGACTGAAATATCAAGATTTTCCACTAACGTTAAACCGCATTCGCCTCTGTGGCCACCCCATCCTGACCGGCAACAGAACAGAAGATGCCGTTCACAACGACCAATGCGGCAAAAACTGCCCGCCTGACCATGCAAAAATTACCTACAAGCAGCTTCTGCCTATCGGCGCGGATGAAAAAACCGTGGCAGGTCGGCAACCCCACTTTTAATTCAACCCGAAAACAGCACTCCTTTCATTTGACAGAAGTGGCAAAATGCGTTTATCTATAGCGAATCGTCATAAATAAACTCTCGTTATTGTTGCGACTTCCAGCGGAGACCTCCATGGACTTTCTCTTCAGCGAAGCAGGACCCGGTCTGTTCTTCGGAATCCTCTCCCTCCTTGCCTCGCTCCTCTACCTGTTCCTCCCTTTTGCCGTCTGGCGCATCTGGGTCTGGACCCGACACAGTGGCAAACAGATGCAGGAACTCAACGAACGCGTCGAGCGTCTGATCCAGGCCCTTTCTCCCACGTCAGCGCTTCCGGTAGAGAATGAGCCCGAGGTTGAACCTTTGACGGATTCTGAAGCATCCGCACAGACAGAGTACGGGTTTCCCCTAGCCGGCAGCCAGGATGACATGGAGTTCACCCAGGGTGGTTTCACCCTGGACGAGGTGAGTTCACCCTATCGACCGGAGGAGACCCTCGCTTCAACTCCTTCCGATGCCGATGCAGGTATCGATAGCGAATTTGAAATGCCCCCCGACGACCTGCCGAAAGACGAATTTGCCGTCTCCGATGCTGACATGGAACGAGGTCTCAATCAGAGCAGCGAAGACACCTCCGACGAAACAGGCGCACCAACGGTGACAATCGAAGAAGAAACCCCATCCCTGTCGTCTGGCGATGACCTGACCGCTACCGAGGCAGACGCGAGCTTCGAACTGCACGACAACCTCCCTGCAACGGAGGAGTTCAATTTCGATGACGAGGAGACCTTTTCCTTCGAAACCGAAGACGAAGCGGACTCTTTAGCCCTTGATCAATTTGCCGATGCCGATTTCTCTGAAAAAGGGATTGAGGATTTTGAGCTTGCAGAACGAGATGATCTCGATTTTGAAATAGAATCCTCTGGTACCGTCGGCGAATTCAGCTGGGAAGATGAGGCGGTGAGTCCCGTCGCACCCGCCGACAATTTCAGCATGAAGAGCTCCCTCACCCCCGATAGCCCGCCGACCGATGATGATGTCGCAGCCGCTTTTGACGAAACAGTCAATCCCAATATCGAAAACCTTGGCGATTCCACTGACGATTTCCTCACCAGTGAGACAACCTCAGCCAAAGAGACCGTAGATTTCAATTCCGAGATTGAATTCGAAATTGAAGCAGACTTCGATCTCGACAACAGTTTCGACCTGGACCAAGAGTTAAAAGCCTCCATGGCTGACGACAGATCTGATTTAGCCTTTCAGGATAGCGATGAACCACCTGCACCTAGGCCGATGCCGGAACCGCCCGCACCGGAGCCGATGCCGGAACCGCCTGCACCGGAGCCGATGCCGGAACCGCCTGCACCGGAGCCGATACCGGAAC
>DDWE01000043.1 GCA_002345625.1 Desulfuromonadaceae bacterium UBA2294
ACAACCTCGAAGACACCATTCTCAAAACCAACCTCGAGTCGGTACGCGAAATCGCCTTCCAGTTGCGCCTGCGCAACATCGGCGGCCTGATCGTCATCGATTTCATCGACATGGAGAAAGAGGCGCATCGGGAAAAGGTGCACTCGGCGCTGGAGGAGGCGACCAGAAGCGACAAAAGCAAAACCAACATCCTGAAGATTTCCGATCTCGGCCTGATTGAGATGACCCGCAAGCGAGTGCGTGAAAGCATCGGTCGCACCCTGTGTGAGCCCTGTCCCTACTGCGACGGCAAGGGTTACATCAAAAGCCGCACCAGCATGGTTTATGAAATCTTCCGTGAACTGCGCCGTGAAATCGGCGACATGCCCGGCTACCGCATCACCCTGCTGGTACACCCGGACATCGCCGCCCTGCTCTACGACGTCGAGCGCAACGGCATCGAAGAGTTGGAGCGCCAATACGAAAAGCAGATCGGCATCAACGCCCGGCCGTCGTTCCACCAGGAGCAGTTTGAGATCATTGTCGGCTGACCGCAAATAGTCTACCCGACCACATGTGTTTTTTCCTTGACAGTCCGGCGAAAATGCCCCTATAGTTCCGCTTCGCCAATTTTGGAATACGTTAGTCTACAGCGAGGTATCAGTTATGTACGCGGTGATTGCAACCGGTGGTAAGCAATATAAGGTCGCTCAGGGCGATCTGGTGAAAATTGAGAAGATCGACGGCGCCGTCGGTGACAGTGTCGAATTCGATCAGGTTCTCCTGGTTGCTGGTGACAGTGTTCAGGTCGGCACCCCTCTGGTGGCCTCGGCCAAAGTCAAGGCGCAGATCGTCGAGCAGGGCAAAGCCAAAAAAATTCGGGTGTTTCATATGCGTCGGCGCAAGACCTACCGCAAGACTTATGGTCATCGCCAGCCCTTGACCCGCTTGAAAATTACCGCTATCGAAGCGTAAGGAGAGACACTCATGGCTCATAAAAAAGGCGTCGGCAGTACCCGTAACGGCCGCGACAGCGCCGGCAAGCGTCTCGGCGTAAAACGTTTTGGTGGCGAGCAGGTGACCGCCGGCTCGATCATCGTCCGCCAGCGTGGCACCACCTTCCACCCGGGCAACAATGTTGGCTGCGGTAAGGACTACACCCTGTTCGCCCTGGTCGACGGCGTGGTAAAATTCGAGCGCAAAGACAAAACCCGGCAGAAAATCAGCGTCTACCCGGCCTGATTGCCACGGGCATAATTCAACGTAAAGGCCCGGAGTTCGCAATGCGAGCTCCGGGTTTTTTCTGTAATCAGAGTCGTATTTTATTGTTTACGGCTTTACCTCGACCCTTTTTCCTTTATCCTTTCACCTGCGGTCAAAACCTCGCGAAGCGCGCCAGGCGCGCGGAGTCGTTATGAAATTCGTCGATGAAGTTAAAATCCATGTCAAGGCTGGAGACGGCGGGCGCGGGTGCGTCTCCTTCCGCCGTGAGAAGTTCATCCCCCTGGGAGGGCCGAACGGCGGAGACGGCGGCGATGGCGGCAGTGTGCTGTTCATGGCCGACGATGGTCTCTCCACCCTGCTCGACCTGCGCTACCGCCAACATGTTAAGGCCGGTGATGGGCAACCGGGCATGGGGAAGAACATGCACGGGAAAAGTGGCGATGACATGCTGGTGCGGGTACCTCCCGGCACCCTGATCTACGACTACGATAGCGGCGAACTGCTCGCTGACCTGACCGAAGTCAACAAGCCGATTACCCTGCTCGCCGGCGGGATGGGTGGACGTGGTAACGCCCGCTTCTGCACCAGCACCAACCGCGCGCCGCGTCACGCCCAGCCCGGCATCCCCGCCGAAGAGCGCTGGCTGCGCCTTGAGCTGAAACTGCTGGCCGATGTTGGATTGGTCGGCCTGCCCAACGCCGGCAAGTCGACCCTGATCAGTGCGATTTCAGCCGCCCGGCCGAAGATCGCCGACTATCCATTCACCACTTTGGTCCCGAATCTCGGTGTCGTACGTTACGGTATCGATGGCAGCTTCGTCGTCGCCGACATCCCCGGCCTGATCGAGGGGGCTAGCGACGGTCACGGCCTCGGCACCCGCTTTCTGCGCCATGTCGAGCGCACTGACCTGCTGCTGCACCTGGTCGATTTCTCCGGTATGCAACCGGATGACCCCTATGTGCAGTTCGACATGATCAATCGCGAACTGACCCAGCATAATCCGGATCTGGCGGCCAAAACCCAGTTTGTCGTTTTAACCAAGATGGACGTGACCGAAGCGGCCGATGCGGCTGAAGCCGCTCAGAAACATTTCAGCGACCTCGGTTACCGGGTCTTCCCCATCTCGGCGGTTACCGGTAAAGGGACGGCTGAGCTGGTGCGGGCAGTCGGTGCCGAACTGGTGCGTCAGCGTCGACCGGAATCAGTTGATGACAGCGATGACGGGCTTTCTTGACAAGGATTTCCAGCGAAGGCTAAGATGCCTTTACGCTTTAAAAACCCGGTGATTACATTACTATGCGCAAGGAACTCCTCAAACACGTTAAACGGATTGTGATCAAGATCGGCAGCGGTGTCGTCTCTGACGATACCGGGTTGAATCTGCAGCGCATTGCCGCCCTGTGCGCCGATGTCGACACCTTGCGTCGCCGCGGTTTTGAAGTGGTGCTGGTCTCCTCCGGGGCCGTGGCCGCCGGCAAGGGGGATCTGGGCATTGTCGGCCGGCCGGCGACCATCCCGCTGAAACAGGCCGCCGCCGCCATCGGCCAAAGCCGCCTGATGCGCACCTACAAGGATGCCTTCCGCCCGCTCGGCTACACGGCAGCGCAGATTCTGCTTACCCGTGACGACCTCGCCAACCGCCGTCGCTACCTCAATGCCCGCAACACGCTGATGACCCTGCTTGAGTTCGGCATCGTCCCGGTGGTGAACGAGAATGACACCGTCGTTGTCGATGAGATCCGCTTCGGCGACAACGACAACCTGTCGGCGATGACCACCAACCTGGTTGAGGCGCATCTGCTGGTGATCATGTCCGACGTCGATGGCCTGTTCGATCGCAACCCCCACCTCGACAGTACGGCACAGCTTCTCCCTTTGGTTGAGCGCATCGATGGCAGCATCGAGGCAGCAGCCGGTGATTCGGTCACCGCCGTCGGTACCGGCGGCATGGCTTCGAAAATCCGCGCCGCCAAACGCGCCACCCTGTACGGCGTCGGCGTCGCCATTATCAACGGCCGCGTGCCGGGTAATCTGGCGCGCCTTCTGGCCGGGGATGAAATCGGCACCTATTTCCTGCCGGCGCGCAACCGGATGGCCTCACGCAAGCACTGGATCGCCTTTACCAAAAAACCACGCGGCAAACTGCTGCTTGATGACGGCGCCAAACGGGCCCTGGTCGATGCGGGCAAAAGCCTGCTCCCCTCCGGCATCCGCACCATCGAAGGGAGCTTCGAGCGCGGCGATGCCGTGCGGATGTGCACCCTGGACGGGACGTCCTTCGCCCGGGGCGTCACCAACTATTCCCGTGCCGAGCTCGACCGGATTATCGGCAAAAAATCGTCGGAAATCGAAGGGATCCTCGGCTACAAGTACAACGACGAAATCGTCCATCGCGACAACCTGGTGCTGGAGCGCACCACCGACCAGGAAGAAGGAGATGACGCATGAGCCTGCCGGAAGAGATTGCCACAATTGCCAAAGATGCCCGCATCGCCTCAAGGGTGATGGCCAATCTTTCGGCCCCGGCAAAAAACGGTCTATTGCTGAGCATGGCATCGGCCCTGGAAGCCGACACCACCAGCCTGATGACGGAGAACGCCAAGGACATCGCCGCCGGCCGCGAACGCGGCCTGTCGGCTGCGATGCTCGACCGCCTGCTTCTTGATGAGAAACGGATCAGCGCCATGGCTGACGGCCTGCGCGAAGTCGCCGAACTCCCCGACCCGGTTGGGGAAATCAGCGATATGCGCCGCCGGCCGAGTGGCATCCAGGTCGGCCGCATGCGCATCCCGCTTGGTGTCATCGGCATCATTTACGAATCGCGCCCCAATGTCACCGCCGACGCTGCCGGCTTGTGCCTGAAAAGCGGCAACGCCGTCATCCTGCGCGGTGGATCGGAAGCGATCCACTCCAACCGGGCCATAGGCGCTATCCTGTCGCGCACGTTGCAGGTCGCGGGTCTACCCTCCGCCGCCCTGCAGGTTTTGACCACCACCGACCGTGAGGCGGTACTGGAACTGCTCAAACGCGAAGAGGAGATCGACCTGATCATCCCGCGCGGCGGTGAAAGTCTGATCCGCTTTGTCGCCGAGCATTCGCGCATTCCGGTGATCAAGCACTACAAGGGGGTCTGCCACACCTTCATCGACGCCAATGCCGATCTCGACATGGCAGAACAGATCTGTATCAACGCCAAAGTCCAGCGCCCCGGAGTCTGTAATGCCATGGAGACCCTGCTGGTACACAGCGACTGTGCCGCAACCTTCATCCCGCGCATCACCGCCACCCTGCGCAACCTCGGAGTCGAACTGCGCGGCTGCCCGATCAGCCGCGAGCTGGTCCCAGACATGGCCCTGGCGACGGAAGAGGACTGGCAGGCCGAGTACCTCGACCTGATCCTTGCCGTGCGCGTCGTGGCCGATATCGATGCTGCCATCGCCCACATCAACACCTACGGCTCCCTGCATACCGAAGTCATCATTACCCGCGACTATGCCCACTCGCAGCGTTTCGTGCGCGAGGTCAACTCCAGCGTCGTCATGGTCAACGCTTCGTCACGCTTCTCCGATGGCAACCAGTTCGGGCTTGGCGCCGAAATCGGCATTTCCACCACCAAACTGCACTCCTTCGGCCCGATGGGGCTGGAAGACCTGACCACGCGCAAATTCGTCGTCCTTGGCAACGGCGAGGTGCGCGCCTAGGCGCGTGGCGCAGCAGCACCATGCGCACCGGCATCTTTGGCGGCACCTTCAATCCGATCCACCTGGCGCACCTGCGTATTGCCGAGGAGGTGCGCGAGGCCTGTGACCTTGATCGGGTCCTGTTTCTCCCCGCTGCCCAGCCGCCGCACAAACATATCGCCGGCGACGTCCCTTTTGCCAACCGCCTGGCGATGGTCGAGGCGGCCATCGCCAATCATCCCGGCTTTGCCGCTGACGATATGGAAGCACAGCGGCCCGGGGCCAGTTATTCGGTGCACACCTTTGAGTTATTGCACCAGCGCTTCCCCGGCGACGCATTTTATTTCATCATCGGCCTCGACTCCTTCCGCGACATCACCTCGTGGAAAGAGTATGCCCGCCTGTTCAGTCTGACCAACATCGTCGTCGCCTACCGCCCCGGCTACGGCAATGACGACCCGCGGCAGCTTCTTCCCGTTGCCATCCGGGATCAGTTCTGCTACGATGACGCCTCACAAAATCTGCGTCACCTAAGCGGCCGGCAGCTGATTTTCGTTGCCGAAACCCGGCTGGAGATCTCATCGACCCGAATTCGCGAACTGGTGGCCCAACAGCGGTCGATTCGTTACCTGGTCCCGCCTGTCGTAGCAGACTACATCAGTAACCACTCGCTTTACCGGCAATCCGGAAAGGTTCAAGCTTGAAAACCGTTGACAAGGCTCTGCGCTGTGCCGATTTCGCCCTCGACAAGAAGGCATCCAACCTGAAACTGCTCAAGGTCGCCGGGCTCTCTTCGCTGACCGACTACATCCTGATTGCCTCAGGGCGTTCCGACCGCCAGGTCCAGGCCATCGCCGAGGGGATCCGCCTGGGAATGAAGGAGCAGTGTGCCTCAGCATCACTGGCCGTGGAAGGGATGAACGAAGGGCGCTGGGTGCTCCTCGATTTCGGTGACATCATGGTGCATGTCTTTCAGCAACCGGTGCGTGAATTCTACGACCTTGAGGGGCTCTGGAATGATGCCCCCGAGATTCCGGTGCCCGAAGCGGAAAGCACCCCGGCACTGCAGGCGTGAGAATCACCCTGCTGACCGTCGGCAAGCTGTCGGCAGACTGGCTGCGCACCGGGGCTGACGATTACAGTGGACGGATTCGTCACTACCTGCCGCTGGCCATCGAAGAGTTAAAAGAAGACAAGACCGGCGGTAAGAAGCCGGACAGCCGCCTGATTCGTCAGCGCGAAGGGGAAGCCCTGCTACAGCGCATCCCGCCCGGGGCATTTGTCATCGCCCTGGACGAGCAGGGGAAAGGGATGACCTCGGAAGAGGTTGCCGCTTTTCTCGGCCACCACATGCTTGATGGCACCGCAGAGATGGTGCTGATTATCGGTGGGGCATACGGACTGAGCCCGGCGGTTCGCGAACGGGCTCAACGGATTCTTTCACTGTCATCGATGACCCTGACCCACCAGATGGCACGTCTCTTTTTACTGGAGCAATTGTATCGCGGCCTGACGATTCTACGCAACGAGCCCTACCATAACCGCTGACGGGATGACGCATGGACAAAAACGAGTTGAAGGTGATTAAAGAATCATTGCTGAAGATGCGGCAGGAGGTGATGGTCGAGGTCCAGGGCAAATATGCCGCCTCGCGCGAAATGGGCGATGAAGGCAATTTACCCGATCTGGCCGACGCCTCCAGCAACGCCTACCATCGTGAACTGCTGCTCAACCTCAGCGAAACCCAACACCAAAAAATGCGTGATATCGACGCCGCCCTGGCGCGACTTGCACAAGGTGAATATGGGATCTGCGCCCATTGCGGTGAAGATATTTCGCCGCGACGGATGGAAGTCCGGCCATTTTCGCGCTATTGTATCGACTGCAAGACCGATATTGAAAAATTCGGTCAATAACCCGACCCTGCCCTGCCCTAGAGACAGGCTGCACCCGGAGAACCTGCCATGATCGCCATTGTCCTGTTCATGATTGTTTTCGTCCTGTTCGCCATGGGCTTCCTTTACTTCTGGGGGATCAATCCGGGCGACATCACCATCTTCTTCGCCACTGATCAAAGCTTTACCGCACCGGTCGCGATTATCATCATCGGAACGGTGCTGATCGGGTTACTCCTCGGCACCGGTGTCCACCTGTTCAGCATTGCCGCCCATTCCCTGAGCCACATGCGCCGTAACCGCCGGGAGAAAAAGACCCTGGAGGTCGCAACCATCTATCGCGAAGGCGTCGGCTGCCTGCTCTCCGGCGACATCAAAAAAGCCCATTCGTTGCTACAAAAAGCCATTGACCGTGATCCCGGGCGAGTCGACACCTACATCGCCATGGCCAATGTGCTTCAGCAGGAAGGGAAAGCCCAGGAGGCGATCAGCCTGCTGCTCAAAGCCAAGGGGATCGATGGACGCAGCCTCGAGGTCCTGTTTAAACTTGCCAGCAGTTATGAAGAGACCAACCAGGACGAAAAGGCCGTCACCCCCTATCTCGACCTGCTCGCTATTGAGAAATCCAACCGCAAGGCCCTGCGCTGCCTGCGCGAAGTTCACATCCACCATGGCCGCTGGGAAGAAGCCCTGAACCTGCAGGAGCAGGTTCTGAAAGTCGGAGTCGGCGCCAACCGTCTCGACGAGGAGAAGGCCAAACTCAGAGCCCTGCGTTATGAAGTCGCCCGGGGGAACCTTGAGCAAGGCAATATTGATGCCGCCAAAAAAGCGCTCAAAGAGATTATCAAGGAAGCCCCGGAGTTTGTGCCGGCTCGCGTCTCCCTCGGCGATGCCTATCGGCAGCAACAGCGTCCGGACGATGCCGTCCGCGTCTGGCGCCAGGCGTACACCGATCTGGGCAAGAGTGTTTTTCTTTCACGGCTCGAAGATCTGTTTATCTCTGACGAAAACCCGTCCGACCTGCTCGAAATCTACAAAACCTTCATGAACGAGCGCAATGATGACCAGATTCTGCGCCTGTTCTACGGCAAACTCTGCCTGCGTCTGGAGATGGTCGAAGAAGGCCTTGAGCAGCTCTACGCCCTTGAAGGGGCCGGCATCGACACCCCGCAGTTGAATCTGCTGCTGGCCGAAGCCCACCGCCGACGCAATCGCTTCGACGAAGCTGTCCGCCAGTATAAAAAAGCCCTTGGCGTCGACGGAAAATTGCGCTTGAGCTACATCTGCGATGTCTGCGACGAGGTCAGCCCCGACTGGCAGAGCCGCTGCCCGGGATGCGGCAACTGGGGGAGTTTTGTTGTCGCCGGCCGCAAGCAGATCATGAACACCAAACTGCCGCTCGAAGCGCGGCCGATCCATCACGGCGAACGGTAATGTGCCCGTCTCCCCGGCTGCGTCGACCGACCGTCCTGATGATTCTCGATGGCTGGGGACAAAACCCGGTCTGTCGTGACAATGCGGCCTGCATGGCGAAGACGCCACGGCTCGACGACCTGTTTGCCCATGCGCCGCATACACTGCTCGGCGCATCGGGGCGCAGCGTTGGTCTGCCCGATGGCCAGATGGGCAACTCTGAAGTCGGGCATCTCAATCTCGGCGCCGGTCGCATTGTTTATCAGGACCTGACCCGCATCAGCCTGAGCATTGAAGACGGCAGCCTGCACCAGAACCAGGTCCTCAATCAGGCCCTGAACGCACTGCAAAAAAGTGGTGGCAAGTTGCACCTGCTCGGACTGCTCTCCGACGGCGGCGTCCATT
>DDWE01000069.1 GCA_002345625.1 Desulfuromonadaceae bacterium UBA2294
CCTACTATCATGCAGATGGTCTCGGTTCCATTGCGCTATGTCAAAGGGGTCAGGCTTGACAAGATGACTAACTCTGCTTAAATCCTTCCATGCCACGCAAACCACGTATCCATTACCCAGGTGCTCTCTACCACGTCATGCTTCGCGGCAACGGCGGACAGAAGGTTTTTGTGGATTCTGTCGACCGGTCACGCTTTCTTTTGTTATTGCAACAGTGTGTCGAGCGTTATCACTGTCGGGTGCATGCTTATTGCTTGATGGATAATCATTTGCACTTGGCTGTACAGGTTGCAGATGTCTCATTGTCTAAAACTATGCAAAGCATTGGCTTCCGCTACACTCAGTATATGAATCGTCGTTACAAGACGGCTGGCCATTTATTTCAAGGGCGCTTCAAAGCCTTGTTGATCGATGCTGATAGCTATCTGCTCGAACTGGTTCGCTATATTCACCTCAATCCTATGCGTGCCGGAATGGTCAAGTCGCTGAGCGATCACCCTTGGTCGAGCCATGTGGCATATCTCGGTCGAGCAAACACACCATGGTTGACGACCGACTGGGTGCTTGGGTGTCTGGATACCGATATGGATCGAGCCATTGAGCGATATCAGCTTTTTGTATTGGATGGTTTTGAAGAAGGCCATCGAAAGGAGTTTCACTGCGGCACTTTTGAAGGACGCGTTCTGGGAGACGATAGCTTCATTGAAGATGTGTGCTCAAGAACGGAGACGCGCGTCGCCGCGACATTGACGATTGATGACATTTTAGAAATAGTCTGCAAGCGATATGGGATTAGTCTGGCAGAACTCATCGCACCGGGAAGGCAACAACCCTTTGCAGAGGCACGAGCGGTTTCGGCGTGGCTGGTGAGACAATGTGATGGGTTGGAATTAAAAGCACTCGCTGATCGTCTGAATCGGGAATTGTCAGGTCTCAGCCATGCTGCAAGTCGGCTGGAGCAGCGGATGACTGACGATGTCGGATGGAGAGAGAGGCTGACAGGTTTTAAGGCTGTTTGTTTTAGTCAGTTTGTCAAGCCTGACCCTTAAGGCAAAAAATGGTAGAGGTTTTGGTATGGATGGCTTGAATAATGGTCAGCGGTATAAATTGAAAAAAACGGCATTCATCTGTCTGTTTCTGCTGACGGCCTTGCCGTTTATCTCCTCTGCGACCGCTCTGGCCGCAGGTTTTGTTTTTAGTTTTTTCATCGGCAATCCCAATCCCGGGTTGACCTCTAAAATCAGTAAATCGTTCCTTAAAATATCGGTTGTCGGTCTTGGTTTCGGTGTCGATTTTATTGAAGTGATTAAAGTCGGAAAAAGCTCCCTGCTGTTGACACTGGTCAGCATCCTTTTGACCCTCGTTATTGGCACCCTCATCGGCAAGGCGTTAAAGGTTTCGGCCAATACCCGAACACTGGTGACTTTTGGGACGGCGATTTGTGGAGGAAGCGCAATTGCCGCTCTGTCTCCGGTGATTAAGGCGAAAGATGAGGAGATTGCGGTTTCACTGGCGACGGTCTTTGCGCTGAACGCGGTCGCGTTGATCATCTTTCCACCGCTTGGCCATCTGTTTGGACTTGATCAACATCAATTCGGGCTCTGGGCGGCGTTGGCGATCCATGATACCAGCAGTGTTGTTGGTGCGTCGGCAGCCTTTGGTGCGGTCGCTTTGACCGTCGGGACAACAGCCAAGTTGACCCGTGCCCTCTGGATTGCTCCTTCTACTCTGATCGCTGGGTATTTCTATAAATCTGAGGAGCGGGTCGGTATTCCGCTTTTTATCATCGGTTTTATTATCGCAGCGTTTATAAACACATGGCTGCCGGACTTTTATCAAGTTTGGCACGGGCTTTATCTGCTGTCGAAACAGACGCTGGTTATGACCCTGTTTCTGATCGGTGCCGGATTAACGAAAGATGTGTTGCGTCAGGTGGGGGTGCGGCCTCTTTTGCTCGGTATCGTTCTATGGGTCATTGTGGGTTCTGCAACATTGGTCCTAATTCTGCAACGCATGATTTAACCTCTGTGGTGCCTTGATTCATTGCTGCACAAAGTTACCTCTGCGCCAAAGCTGTGGCGCGATAGTCGCTTCGAGTTGCTCCTCGGACTGTTCATCAAACTCCGGGAAGAAGTCGACTCCGGTCAGGGTCTCGATCCGGTCAATCGATGTGATGTGTGTTTCCAGATAATTCAGCCCCTCCCGGCCGGTGTGCTTCTCCGTGGCGTGTGGCAACAGCAGGGTGATGCTGTCAAGACTGTTGGCGGTGGGGGCGACGATGATCTTGTAGAAGGCGGTCGGGATCGCCACGCGCAGGGTCGGGGCGACAAATTCGGCGGCCTCGTCAAGATCGCGCCAATCATCATTGTCGCGGTCGAAAATCGTGCCGCTGATGACGTAAATTGCTCCGCGGGTCTTGGCCCAGTCCCGCACCAGCCCCTCCAGCCGACTCCAGATGATGCGGTTGAAGTTGGCGTACTGCGGCGTCATGTTGGAGAACAGGTAGGTGTTGATCATCGCCGCTTCGCTGCGGGTCATATCGGCGTTGGGGACCAAGTGGCCGCGATCGAAAATCGGCTCGTCGTAATCGGCACAATCGGCAGCGGCTTCTTGTGCAAGGCGGGGGTCAGGTCGAAAACACTCGGTGCGGTTGCGTTTAGCGTCGATATCCGCTGCGGTCAGGCGGTAGGCAGCCCAGAGCGGCACCTGCAGGTCGTTGTCGTAATCGAGGATGTAATCGGTTTGGATGAGCAGGTGCTCGCCTGTTGCGAACTCTGATGCGATCGGAACGCCCCAGGGGAGGTGGGTGACTATGGCTGTGCTTTGTTGCTCCGGATTGAGTATGAGCAGTGTATCGTAGAGGGTAACCTGTTCGGGCGGGATGTCACAATCACAGGTATTTGCCCAGACGCCGGGGGCGACGGTCAATAAAAGTAGCAGGAGCAAACCGATCAGACGCATATTCAGCTCATTTCATAGTCCCCTCCTGAGGTGTAAAAAAAATCGGCAGGGATCCCCCTGCCGATGACATGCGATGAACATGTGCCTGTATCCTAACAGAAAAGTGTGGTTCGGTGCTACGTCCGTTTAATGAAGAAAGGGGCAATGGCCGAAGAAGGTTTGCAGACCGGTGCGATTCTGGAATAATAGGAGGGCCCAAGGTTACGTCGACCTCAGGCAGAAGAGGAGCAAGTGATGTTGCGTATTCGTCCGAAGCAGATCGGTTTGGCCCCGGGGTCTTTGGTGCATGTCGGGGATCGGCCGGAGGAACCGTCGCGGCTGTCGATGATGGCCTACGACAGCGAGACGCTGTCCGAGGCGGTCGATGTCTCGGTCGAGGCTTGCCTGCAGCAGCGCGGGGCATCGGGGGTGACCTGGGTCAATCTGGATGGTGTGCATGATATCCCGCGCCTTGAGGCGCTCGGTACCGGTTTCGGTCTGCACTCCCTGGCGCTGGAAGACATTCTCAATACCGACCATCGGCCGAAATGCGAGGACTTTGAGACCTCATTTCTGCTGATTTTGAAGATGCTCTTTTTTGACAGTGAGACCGAGCGGGTCCGCTCCGAACAGGTCAGCCTGGTGTTCGGGGCAGGCTATGTCCTTACGTTTCAGGAACGGCAGGGGGATGTGTTCGATGCGGTGCGTGCCCGTCTGCGGCGCCAGGGGAGCCGCACCCGGGAGCGCGGGGCCGACTACCTCGCCTATGCCCTGGTCGATTCGATTGTCGACAGCTACTATCATATCCTCGAGCGTCTCGGTGACAGTCTGGCCGACCTCGAAGAGGCGATGACCGATCAGCCGACCCGGGATGAGCTGACCCGCATCCACCAGCTCAAGGGGGAGATGACCCTGATTCGTCGTGCCATCTGGCCGTTGCGCGACCTGGTCTCCGGGTTACAGCGCGATGAGTCAACGCTGGTCAGTGAAGGGACCCGGATCTACCTGCGCGACCTTTACGACCACACGATTCAGGTCATGGATACGGTTGAAATCTATCGCGAGAGCCTGGCCAACCTTCTCGACCTCTATCTCTCGAGTGTCAGCCAGCGGACCAACGAGGTGATGCGGGTGCTGACCATCATGGCGACCCTGTTTATCCCGCTGACCTTTATTGTCGGCGTTTACGGGATGAATTTCGACCACATGCCCGAGCTGCACTGGCGTTATGGCTATGGCATGGTCTGGGGGGTGATGCTGGTGGGGACGGGTGCGATGGTGGGGTATTTTAAACGCAAAGACTGGTTCTAGCCTTTCGCGGCTGATGAAAAGGGCACACCTGCTGCGTTTCTCTTGGCCGCGTCGCTACGACGTAGCTTTCGCTACGCAAGGCTGATGAAAAACCACCATCTGCTGCTTTCCCCTTGTCCTCGGCGCTGCGACGTAGCTGCCGCTACNNGCCTTGCATCTGGCGGCTTTTGATCGGCCTTGGGTTTCGGTGCTGCAATTTTTAAAACATCTGTAAAATATGGATGATCAGGGCGTTTCATCCAGGCAGCTGACGAGGCTGTCGGTCAGGTTGCGCAGCAGGTCGAAGTAGAGCTCCGGACCGGGGGTGAGGCTGCTGCCCAGGGGGTCGAGGATGCCGGTGCGGACCTGGGTCCCTTCGATCAGCAGGGGGACGTAACGGGGTTCGAACTGTGGCTCGCGAAACAGACAGACCGCTTTGGCCTGCAGCAGAACATCGCGAATCTCCTGTAGCCGGCGGGCGCCGGGGCGGCGTTCCGGGTCGATGGCGATGGCGCCGACCGGGTGCAGATCGTAATGCTGCTCGAAGGGTTGGAAGGCGTCGTGGAAGACGACATAAGGTTGTTGTTGCACCGGTTGTAGCCGGGTCTTCAGCTCATGATCGAGACTGCGCAGCCGATGAATATAGTCGGCGCCGTTCTGCTGGTAACGGACGCCGTTGACGGGGTCAAGGGCGGTCACCCGATCGGCGATCGCCTTGACGATCAGCGCCGCGTTGTCCGGGTCGAGCCAGATGTGGGCGTCGCCGTCATTGTCATCATCATGACCGTGGTCATGGGCCGGTGCCGTTTCGGTGGTCTCCTCTGCCCACAGCCCGCCATGACGCAGGGCGGGCCGATGCAGACCGGGCAGGTCGATCAGGGTGAGGCTCCGCCCGGCGCCGAGATTCTGCTGTGAATGAGTCAGAAACAGTTCCAGCTGCGGGCCGACCCAGATCAACAGGTCGGCCTCCTGTAATGCGCGGGCGTCAGACGGCCGCAGGGAATAGGAGTGCGGTGAGCCGGTCTGGATCAGTAACTTGGCGGTTGTCACCCCCTCCAGGACACCGGAGGCCAGGGCATGGAGGGGTGGAATGCTGACGATGACCTGCGGCGGGGCGGCGATGACCGGTTGGCTGCAAACAATACTGAACAGAATGAATGGGAGCAGAAGCTGTTTTTTCATCGGGAAACCTCTTGCAATTGCGCTGGGTTCAAACGAACATGGCAAAAGTTAACGCATAAGCACCCGTTTGTCACGGATTGATCTATGTGTAGCGGAACCGGTTCCTTGGAC
>DDWE01000022.1 GCA_002345625.1 Desulfuromonadaceae bacterium UBA2294
GCATTCACCATAGATTTCACGGATTAACACGGATTTAAGCTAAACCATAAAGATTTTGTACTGCCTGGCTTGATCTGTGAAAATCTGTGTAATCTGTGGCTAATGCCTTCAGCCGTTTGGCTTTATCTGCGTTCATCAGATTTGATCTGCGTCCAATTCGCCTTTCGATGCCTATCGGTACCCTTCTGCCTGTAACGAAAACAGATACGCATACTGCCCACCCAGTTTCATCAACTCTTCGTGGCTCCCCTGTTCCACCACCCGCCCTTTATTGATCACCACAATCTGATCGGCCATGCGCACGGTGGAGAAGCGGTGCGAGATCAGGATGGTCATCTTACCGCGGCTCAAGTCGCGGAAGTGTTCAAAGATGGTCGCTTCGGCGGCGGCATCCATGGTCGCGGTCGGTTCGTCAAGCACCAGCAGATCGGCTTTGCTGCGCATGAAGGCGCGGGCGAGGGCGATCTTCTGCCATTGGCCACCGGAGAGCTCGCGGCCCCCCTTGAACCACTTGCCGAGCTGGGTGTCGTACTGTTCGGGGAGCTTGTCGATAAACTCCTTTGCCATCCCCATTTCCGCCGCCTGCTCCCAACGCTGGCGATCCTCGAAGTGGCTCATGTCGCCAGCACCGATGTTCTCGCCGACCAGAAACTGGTAACGGCCGAAATCCTGGAAGATAACGCCGATGCGGGCACGCAGGGCATCGCCGTTCCATTGCTGCAGGTCGAGACCATCGAGAAGAATGCGGCCGTTGTCGGGGCTGTAGAGCCGGGTCAGCAGTTTGATCAGGGTGGTCTTGCCGGAGCCGTTCTCGCCGACCAGGGCCAGGCTGTCGCCCGGCTTGATATGCAGGCTGACCTGCTGCAGGGCCGGCTCGTCGCTGCCGGGATAGGAGAAGCTGACCTCCTCGAA
The DNA here is from genome assembly GCA_002345625.1 of Desulfuromonadaceae bacterium UBA2294. GTDB lineage: Bacteria > Desulfobacterota > Desulfuromonadia > Desulfuromonadales > UBA2294 > UBA2294. The sequence goes on from DDWE01000022.1 coordinate 913, forward strand.
GCGCACTCCGTCGCCCGGTAGTGGCCCCTGTTGCAACTCCCCCTGCACGGTCGGTACTGGCTGCTCAAGATATTCGTAGAGATTGGAGAGGTAGAGGTTGTCTTCGTACATGCCGCTGATGGCCGACAGGCTGGCCGAGACCGCCGACTGCCCCTGCTTGAACAGCAGCAGGTACATGGTCATCTGGCCGAGGCTGATCTGGCCCTGAATCGCCGACAGGGCGATCCAGGCGTAGGCGCCGTAAAAAGCAGCGGTACCGAGCAGGCCGAGGGCAAACCCCCAGCTGTCGCGCCGCAGAGTCAGTTTGCGGTCCTCGGCGAACAGTTTGGCAAAGATTGCCCTGTAACGCTCGAGCAGCTTCGGCCCGAGGCGGAACAACTTGACCTCCTTGACATAATCCTCCCGTGCCAGAACCGTCTCCAGATACATTTGCATCCGGGTCTCCGGTGAGCGCCAGCGAAACAGGCGGAACTTGTCGCCGGAGAATTTGGCTTCGGCGAGAAACTCCGGGATGCCACCGGCAAACAGGATCAGTACGGTCCAGGGGGAGAACTGCACCAGCAACACCCCGTAGCTGATCAGGGAGATGCCGTTTTGCACCAGACCGAAGGTGCGGGTGACCAGAGAGAGCGGACGGGTCGACGCTTCGCGGCGGGCGCGGGTCAGCTTGTCGTAGAATTCCGAGTCCTCAAAGTGGGCCAGCTTCAAGGTCAGCGCCTTGTCGAGGATCATCAGGTTGATCCGTTGCCCCATCAGCGCCCGCAGCAGCGCCTGACAGGTGGAGATGCCACGCTGGGCACCGGCGATCAGCGCCACTACCCCGGCTTCAGCCGCGACGAACAGCAGCACGTAAGAGGTGTCGGCCGCGCCGGTCTGTTGATGCAGGCCGATGGCGGTGACCACCCCGTCAACAATCAGTTTGCCGATCCAGGCCACCGCCGCCGGCAGTACGCCGGCGACCAGGGTGAGAATGGCAAAGATCAGCGCCAGACGGCGGCTGGTGGTCCAGACCAATTCAAGAGCGCGTCGGCTGTAGCGAAAGACGTCGAGCAGATTTCGTGAAGGAGGATTGGTGTCACTGGGTAAAGGTGGGTATTTCAAAGGGAATCCTGAGATGAATGCCGGCGGAACGGTCCCCACCGCATAAATTTATGTCGTTTATTAAGGAGTTGCTTGCAAGTATCCGTATTTGAAGAGAAACTCACTTATCCTTGCGCGGTACGACGACGATCCCGGATTCGGTGACCGTGTAGCCCTGACGACGGTCGGCGTCGAGATCGTAGCCGATCTGTGTACCGTCGGCAATGACCACGTTCTTGTCAATAATCGCCTTGCGGATCTTTGCATGGCGGCCGACGGTGACGTTTTCAAACAGAATGGAGTCTTCGATCAGGCTGTAGCTGTTGACCTTGCAGCGCGGGCCGAGAATGGAACGGCGCACCGTGCTGCCGCTGGTGATGCAACCGGCGCAGACGTAGGAGTCGATATTCTGGCCACGACGGTCGTCCTCATCAAAGACGGTCTTGGCCGGCGGCAGGTTCCCCTGGTTGGTCAAGATCGGCCACTTGTAGTTGTACAGGTTCAGCTGCGGCGACACGTTGACCAGATCCATGTTCGCCTCGTAGTACGAATCGAGGGTGCCGACATCGCGCCAGTATCCACGTTCTTCGGCCTTCATCCCCGGGATGACATTGTCGTTAAAGTTGTAGGCAAATATCCGGTCGCCGTTTTTCAGCATCATCGGGATGACGTGCTTGCCGAAATCGAGATCGGCATGCTGTTTTTTCCCCTCCAACAGCACTTCGATCAACTTCCGGGTCGGAAAGATATAGTTGCCCATGGAGGCGAAGCAGGTGTCGCGCCCCGGGATGCGTTCCGGAGTCGAGGGTTTCTCCGTGAAGGCGGTGACCTGCGACTCTTCATCGACGGAAAATACACCGTAACGGCACGCCTCTTCGACCGGAACCTCCAGCGCGGCGATGGTGATGTCGGCCCGGTTCATGCGATGGAAGTTGATCATCTGGGTCACATCCATTTTGTAGATATGATCACCGCCGAAGATGGCCACGTATTCAGCATCGGTCGATTCGACAAAGCGCAGGTACTGGAGGATCGCATCGGCGGTCCCTTTAAACCACTCTTCGCTTTCGCTGCTGGTCTCCGGGGAGATGTCGACGTAAAACTCGCCGAGACCGGTCCACTTGCCCCAGGATTCGCGGATGTGCTTGTTCAGGGAATAGGCCCGGTACTGGGT
>DDWE01000112.1 GCA_002345625.1 Desulfuromonadaceae bacterium UBA2294
GCCGGGCTCTGGTCACTCACGCTCTGGCCGCTGCTGTTGCCGCCGGCGCCGGGCGCGCCCTGCTCGAAGTCCGCGTCGGCAATGCCGGTGCTATCGGCCTCTACCGGGCTTTCGGCTTTACCGATTGCGGGGTGCGCAAGCGCTATTATGCCGATGGTGAAGATGCGCTGTTGATGGAGCTGAGCCTTATTTGATCCGACCGATTCTGCGGATCAGACAGATCAGTCGGATCAACGGCCAAAATAACCTCAAGCATTGAACCAGCGCGAAAAAACTGCCATAGTGCGTGAACTCAATTGTTATTGATTTCCAGAGGGCGAACCATGAAAAAGATACTCCTGTTATCGGTTCTTTTGCTTTTCTTCTCGGCTGTTTCTGTTGTTGCCGCAGATAAATCGATCACTGCCAAAGCCAAGACCGCAGGCATCAGCCAAACAGCACCGCGCCGATTGGCGTTGGTGGTCGGCAACAGTGCCTATCGATATTCCGGCGCCCTGGCCAACCCGGCGCGCGATGCCGAGTTGATGGCGAAAACCCTGAAAGGGGTCGGGTTCAAGTTGGTCGGTGACGGGGCGCAGACCGATCTTTCCTATGTCAGTTTCAATCAGGTGGTCGAGGCCTTTGGTGACATGCTGCACGAAGGCGATGTGGCGCTTTTTTACTACTCCGGTCACGGTCTGCAGGTGGCGGGTGAAAACTATCTGGTGCCGGTCGACGCCGATATCAAGAAAGAGGCCGAAGTGCGGGTTAAGGCGGTGCCGGTCAACCTGCTTTTTGCCAAGCTCGATGGCATTCCGAAAGCAGTCAACATCGTCATCCTTGATGCCTGCCGCAACAACCCTTTTGCCCGTTCCTTCCGCTCTGCCGGTGGCGGTCTTGCTTCGATGAACGCCCCATCAGGAACTCTGGTCGCTTTCTCTACGGCGCCGGGGCAGGTGGCTGAAGATGGTAGCGGCAGTAATAGCGCCTATACTGCTGCTCTGGCGAAACAAATTCAGGAGCCGGGTTTGCTGGTTGAACAAGTGTTCAAACGGGTGCGCTCTGAAGTGGGCAGCGCCACAAAAGGTACCCAGACGCCGTGGGAGAACACCTCGCTGACTGGTAGTTTCAAATTTATCGATGGCGATGCGTTGTCTCTGAAAAAAGCGGCGCTGGCAAAAGCCGGCGATGCTAAAAAGGGGGAACTTGAGGCGTTATTGCGTATGGAGGAGGAAGCGGCGCTGCAAAAGAAGCGAGAACAGATCGAGCTTGAACACAAAGCCGCCGAACTGGCGAGACTCGATGCGCAGATATCAGAGATGAAAATGCGGCTTGGTAGCGGCACTGCGAGTGGCAATGATAGCCTCAAGGCAATGGTTGCGATGGTTCAGAAGCGTGAAGGGCAAGTGAAACAACTGGAACTTCTGCGTCAGCAGCGTGAGTCGGAAGAACTGAAGCGCCAGCAGGAGATTGAACAGCTGAAAGTTGCCGCGAAGGAGAAGCGTCGAGCTGCTGTCGATGCCGATATTGCTGACTACCAGACGGTAGCTGATTCCCCCTACGGAAAGGATCTGGTCGATGCTGCGTGGCAGAGCTTGGTTGGCAACTACCCCATAGCTGCAGAGGTGTCGAAGGGCGATGTTGCTACACTACGCAAGGCTGTCGTAGAGGGGAAGTCGCTGGTTGAATTGGTTTCTGGCGAGCTGGTTGCTGTCCCCGGCGGCTGTTTTCAGATGGGGGACGCCTTTGGCGAAGGTAGTAGCAATGAAACTCCTGTTCATGAGGTCTGCCTGAATTCCTTTTTTATAGGCAAAACTGAAGTGACTCAAGCGCAGTGGCGGCAGGTCATGGGAGGTAATCCGTCCTATTTCTTCGATTGTGGTGATGATTGCCCAGTGGAAAAAGTTAGTTGGAATGACGTGCAAAACTACCTGAAGAAACTAAATACTCTAACAGGTAAGAACTTCCGTCTGCCGACTGAAGCTGAATGGGAATACGCGGCGCGCAGCGGCGGAAAACAGTCAAAATATGCCGGTGGAGACAACGTTGATGCTGTGGCTTGGTATGCAAAAAACAGCAGCAAAAAAACTCATCCGGTTGGGCAAAAAGAGCCGAATGGATTGGGTCTTTATGACATGGGCGGCAATGTCTGGGAGTGGTGCCAAGACTGGTATGATCCAGATTACTATGGTCAAAGCCCACGAAATGATCCACAGGGGGGTGCTTCGGGATCGTTCCGCGTAAATCGAGGTGGAAGTTGGGGCGGAGCTGACGTTAACGCACGGACTACTAGTCGATACAGAAACGAGCCCCGCGACCGCTACGATGATCTAGGTTTCCGGCTTGTCTTGACGTCAGGTCAGTAGTGCAGGAAAAAGGCGGCAGGGACAGACACCTTTTGGAAATCAGGCAGTCAGGTCTTAATCAGGTATCATGCTCTTGGCCCAATTTTATAGTGTTAGTTTCTGGCAAATGAAACAGGACACAACTGCATCAGTTGTTTCGCAAAATTGATTCTCTTTCGGGTTTTGCCGGGCTTAACCCAACCGATGTTTGACCGTTAACCGGAGTCATTTCGCATGAAAAATTACAAAACCATCGTACTGTCCAACCACGAGATCTCGCCCGATTATTTCCGGATGCGGATTCTCTCCCCCGGTTTTGCTGCCAAGGCGCAGCCGGGGCAGTTTGTTATGGTCCGCACCGAGCTGATGCTGCCGACCATGCTGCGGCGTCCGTTCGGTATCTTCCGCGTCGGCTGTCTTCCGGCCGAGTGCGACGGCCTGCCGCCGCGCGAGTATATGGAGATCCTCTACAAGGTGGTGGGGCAGGGGACGAAGATCCTCAGCGAACTGCATCAGGGCGACCGGGTCGAGCTGCTCGGGCCTCTGGGGAGCGGCTTCGATCTTGGTACACCGGGCAAGGCGAAGCTGCTGGTTGGCGGCGGGATCGGACTGGTGCCGCTGTTCATGCTCGGTGAGGCGCTGATTAAACGCGGTGAAAAAGTTCGTCTGCTCATGGGCGGGCGCACTCGCGACGATATTCTGGCGGTGACCGAATTCGAGCGCAGCGGGGTTGAGACCTATGTCTCTACTGATGACGGCAGCCTCGGCGAGAACGGCCTGGTGACCAAGGTGCTGGAGCGCAAGCTCGGCAAGCACCCCGACGCCGAAGTCTTTGCCTGCGGCCCGACGCCGATGCTGTCCGCGGTCGCCAATATGTGCGCCGCGCATAACGTGTCGCTTCAGGTGTCGCTGGAGGCGCACATGGCCTGCGGCGTCGGTGCCTGTCTCGGCTGTGTGGTCAAGGGCGTCGGCCACAGCGACAGCAACCCGCACTACCTCTGTACCTGCAAGGCCGGTCCGGTGTTTAACGCCGCCGATCTTGATTGGGGGAAGGCTGTCGTTGCCGGCAGCGACTGTGCCGGGGGAGGGTGTAAATAATGTCCAGTCACAAGGAAAAGACGATGCCTGTTGTCCGTCCGAGTCTCGCGGTTGAAGTCGCCGGCCTCAAACTGAAAAACCCGGTGATGCCGGCCTCCGGCACCTTCGGCTACGGCGAGGAGTATGCACCGTATTTCGATCTCAACCGCCTCGGCGCCCTGGTGACCAAGGGCTTGTCGCTCAACCCCAAGGCCGGCAACCCGACGCCCCGCATCGCCGAGACCACCAGCGGTATGCTTAACGCCATAGGCCTGCAGAATGTCGGCATCGACGCCTTTGTGACCGCCAAGGTGCCGGTCTATCGCGGTCTGCAGACGCCGGTGATTGCCAACTTCTTTGGCAACACCCTGGAAGAGTACGGTGAGGTGGCGAAAAAGCTCAACGATGTTCCCGAGGTGAATGCGGTGGAGCTCAACATCTCCTGCCCCAATGTTAAGCAGGGGGGCATCGTCTTCGGCACCGACCCGAGCGCCGCCGCTCAGGTGGTGGCGCTGGTGCGCAAGGCGCTCTCCAAGCCGCTGATCGTCAAACTCACCCCCAACGTCACCGACATCACCGTCATCGCCCGGGCGGTGGAGGAGGCCGGTGCCGACGCCATCAGTTGCATCAACACCATCACCGGCATGGCCATCGACGTCAAGACCCGCCAGCCGAAGATCGCCAACCGCACCGGCGGTCTCTCCGGCCCGGCGATCCGCCCGGTGGCCGTGCGCATGGTCCATCAGGTGGTGCAGGCGGTGAAGATCCCGGTCATCGGTATCGGCGGCATCATGTGCGCCGCCGATGCACTCGAATTCCTCATTGTCGGCGCCAAAGCGGTGCAGGTCGGCACGGCCAACTTTATCGACCCGCAGGCGATGCTGACGATTATTGATGGCATCGAGGCGTTTCTGGTCGACGAGGGGCTGACCGACATCAACCAGGTCATCGGCAGTCTCAAACTTTAAAGATCGAAGGAAAAAGGGAGAACGCAGAAAGGTTAAGGTAATCGGGGTGGTTTCGGGTAAACTTACTCTGGTTCTGAGCTGTTAGCCTTTTACCTTTCCCCTTTTTCCTTTATTCTGGCCGCATGGACCTGATCACCACCCACATCAATGCCGATTTCGACTGCCTCGGAGCGATGGTCGCCGCCAAGCTGCTTTATCCGCAGGCAGAGATGGTCTTTCCCGGCGCTCAGGAACGCAACCTGCGCGAGTTCTTTGTGCGCAGCACTCTTTATGCTTACGATTTCAAGCGGATCAAGGATGTCGATCTCGACGCCGTGACCCGGTTGATCCTGGTCGATGTCTGCCAGCCGGAACGGATCGGGCCCTTCGGTGTGGTGGCGCGTCGCCCGGGCGTTGAGGTCCATATCTATGATCATCATCCCGGAGCACCGACGGTTACGGCACAACTGACGCAGATCGAGCCGGTCGGCGCCACGGTAACCGTTTTTGCCCATCTGTTCATGCAGCAGAATATCCGCCCGCCCGCCGACATCGCCACCTTGATGATGCTCGGACTCTACGAGGATACCGGCAGCCTGCTGTTTCACTCGACCACAGAGAAGGATTACGCGGCCGCCGCTTTTCTCCTCTCCTGCGGCGCCGAACTCAACACGGTGGCTGATTTTTTGACCCAGGAGATGACGGCGGCGCAGGTGAGCCTGCTGCATGAGCTGCTGGGAAGCCGCGAGGTGTTGACGGTCAATGGCATTGAGATCTCCATTACCCATGCTTCCTGTGAGCAGTTTGTCGGCGACCTCGCGGTGCTGGCGCACAAACTCAAGGAGATGGAGAATCTCGACAGCCTCATCGTCGCGGTGCGCATGGTCGACCGGATTTTTCTCGTCGGGCGCTCCCGGGTCCCCGAGGTAGACGTCGGTGTCCTGCTGAGTGAGTTCGGTGGCGGCGGCCACGCCTATGCGGCCTCGGCAACGGTGCGTGATCTGACTCTGGTTCAGGTTCTCGACAAACTTCCGGCTTTGCTGGCACGTCAGGTCCACCCGCAGTGGCAGGCCAGGCACCTGATGTCGGCACCGGTCAAGACGGTCGAAGCGTCTGCCCCTTTGCGCAGCGCCCGGGAGATTCTGCTGCGCTACAACCTGAATGCCCTGCCGGTGGTTGCCAACAGTGTTGTCGTCGGAGTCATCGGTCGGCAGATCGTTGATAAGGCGACACACCACAAACTGGAAGAGGCGCCGGTCAGCAACTATATGGCGACCGATGTTCTGCCGGTGACGCCGGAGACCCCGTTTCAGAACTTGCAAGAGTTGATCGTCGTTCGGCACCAGCGGATTTTACCGGTGGTCGATGCCGGCGCACTGGTCGGCGTGGTCACCCGGACCGACCTGCTGCGGCATATGGTCTCCGGCGGCGGACTGTCGATCGGTCCGCAATCGGTCGACAGTGGCGGCCGGGTCCTCGGTCGCAGACAGCTGGTGCGCCGCATGTCGCTGCAACTGCCGGCCCGGCTGATTGAGCTGCTGCGTACCTTTGGCCACATCGGCGATGATCTTCAGGTCAAGGTCTACGCGGTTGGCGGTTTTGTCCGTGATCTGC
>DDWE01000119.1 GCA_002345625.1 Desulfuromonadaceae bacterium UBA2294
CGCTGCAGACCGGCGTCATCAACGGCCTTGATCACACGCCGATCGTCTGTAATATTTCGAAGAAATTCACCGTCGCCCGCTACTACACCGAGCTCGACTACGCCCAAGGGCTCTACATCCACCTGATTAACAAAGCCTGGCTCGACAAACTCCCCGCCGACCTGCGACAGATTCTGCTGCAGTCCATCACTGAGGAGAGCGCTGCCGCCCGGCAGTTGACCGAAAAGCAGCAGAATGAGCAGATTGCCGCCGCCAAAGCCGACGGCGTCACCTTTGCTAAACTGAGCACAGACGATCGCAATTTGCTCATCAAGCGGGCGGCACCGGTCTATGCAAAATGGGGCGAGGTGATCGGGATGGGGTACCTTGAAAAAACCCGGACAATACTGAAGAATTAAACAAAAAAAACGTTTGAAGATAAAAAATGCCACCTTTGCAAGGGTGGCATTTTTTGTCAGAAGGATGCCTCAGTCACTGATCCAGGCGATGCGCCGGGGTGCAGCGCCGTCTGCCGACTTCTCTGTTTTGAAAAATTCGATGCTTTCCTGCAGCGACTCGGCCTGACCGGAGAGCTCCTCGGCAGTTGAGGACATCTCCTCGGCAGCCGCAGCGTTCTGTTGAATCACCCGGTCGAGCTCATGTATGGCGCGACTGATCTGTTCGGCACCGGTCTGCTGCTCGCGGGTCGCGGTTGTTATCTCTTCGATGAGATCGGCGGTTTTTTGCACCTGCGGCACAATCACTCCGAGCAGCCCACCTGCCCTTTCCGCCACCTCGACACTGGACAAAGACAGAGCGCTGATCTCGCCGGCTGCCTGTTGACTGCGCTCAGCCAGCTTGCGCACTTCGGCGGCGACAACAGAAAACCCCTTGCCGTGCGCGCCGGCCCGGGCCGCCTCGATCGCCGCGTTCAGCGCCAGCAGGTTGGTCTGGCGGGAAATCTCCTCAACGATATGAATCTTGTCGGTAATATTGCGCATCGCTTCGACCGTCCGGGCGACGGCAACACCCCCTTCACGCGCGTTGTCCGACATCTCGCGGGCAATCTTTTCGGTCTCAACAGCGTTCGAGGCGTTAAGGCGGATGTTGGCCAGCATCTGTTCGATGGAGGCTGCCGCCTGTTCGGCTGAAGCCGCCTGTTCGGTGGTCCCCTCGGACAACGACATGGCGGCCTGGGTCAGGGTCATACTGCCGAGGGTCACCTGCTCGGCGGTCACCTTGGCGTCCCTGACCACCACCGAGAGTTCACTCCCCATTCTGGAGAGGGCCTGCATCATCTCATCGCGCTCTGAGCGGATGGTAACATCAAGGGTAAGATCGCCTCGGGAGACCGAATTGGCCAGTGTCGCCACCTGGCGCAGGGCGACCAGCATGCGCTGCATATTGGCCAGAAGGACGCCGAGTTCATCGGCGCGATCGACGACAATATCATCCGTCATGTCGCCAATCTCCAGATTATTGGCAACATGGATCGCCTGACGCAGGGGGCGGGTAATGCCACGAGAAAGCAGAGAAACACTGAATGCCGTTGCCAGAATGATAAAAAGCAGCATGCCGAGGGTGTAGTAAAGGATCCGCGCCATCTCGGCTTCAAAATCATCGATATACAGCCCGCTACCGACAATCCAGCCCCACTCCGGCGCCAGCTTGACGTAGGAGATTTTTGGCACCGGCTTGACGAACCCCGGCTTCGGCCAGTAGTAGTCAACAAACCCGGCCCCGGACGATTTGACCTTGTCGACCATGGCGACAAACAGCCGCTTGCCGTTCGGGTCCTTGTTCTGCGACAGATCCTGTCCATCGAGCTCCGGCTTGATCGGGTGCATGATCATGCGCGGTTCAAGATCGTTGATCCAGTAGTAGTTGTCTCCCTGATAACGAATACTCTTGATCGCGGCTAGCGCCCTTTGCCGGGCCTCAGCCCCGGAGAGCGCGCCGGACTTCTCCAGCGCGATGTGGTGACTGACCACCCCCCAGGCGGTCTCGACTCCGTCCCTGACCTTCTCCTGCTTGGACTGGTAAAGGTTGCTACGGTTCATGGCGTAAAGCCATATGGTCGTTAAACTGAAGAGCAGGATGATGGCCAGAGTCATAATCGACAGCTTGACCGGTATATTGAGGTTATTGATACGCATAAGCTCCTCCTTGCCTCGAAAAGCGGACGGCAAAGGACATCTGACTGCGCGCCTGAGTAGTTAAAGTTTAAAGCTTAACGCTGACGACGCAATCTATTTATTGTTGTTTTTGAATGTTTCAGGGGCAGTTGCTGAAAAACCCGTCGACCCCCATGCGAAGCAGGCTGCTTTGTCGCCGGGGTGCATCGACGGTCCAGGGGTAGACTTGAAGCCCGGCCTGGTGGCAGGCCCGTATCAGAGGTCGGCTGGTGTGGCGCTGGGCGGGGTGAAAGCTCTCGGCGGCGCTGGCAACGGCCGACTGCAACGCACGGCGCCAGAAACGCGAGTCGGAAAGAAACCCAAGAGAGACTGACGGGGCCTGACGACGCAGGTCGGACAACAGACCATGATCGAAGGAGGAGATCAGCGGCCGAACCTGCGGGTAGTGGGCAAGCAAGTCGAGGACGGCTTGTCCGGCAGCGGCGGTTTTGATCTCGATATTCAGGCGCAATCGACCTTCAATCCAGAACAGAACCTCTTCCAGAGTCGGCAGCCGCTCACCAGAAAAATCGGCATGAAACCAGCTCCCGGCATCGAGTAGCCGCAATGCGTCGAGACTGTAGCCAGAGACCGGCCCGTGTCCATCCGTGGTCCGATCGACGGTCTCGTCGTGGAGAACCACCGGGATACCATCGGCAGTCAGGTGAACGTCGAGCTCAATGCCGTCGGCACCGATGGCTTCGGCCAGAGAAAAAGCGGCCATGGTGTTCTCGGGCGCCAGAGCCGATGCGCCGCGATGAGCCCAGAGGAACAACGTTGACCGCGGGGAAGAACACTGTGTCACCACCTTCAATACATCTCCTTGATCGGGGACAGCATTCAGGCAGGAATGAAACCGCCTGAATGAAAAACATGGCTGCAAAAGACGGCAGCTTGGATGACCCCGTCAACCGCCAGCTAAGGGGCGCCCTGTAAAATCGGATAGCCGCGTTTGTACCACTCAGCGATACCGCCGTCGAGATTGTATACTTTTTCAAAACCTGACCGGCTCATGATGCTGGCGACTTGAGAACTGCGGGAACCGACCGTGCAGTAAACGAGATAGGTTTGGTCCTTGGGTAAGGCGGCAAGGCGCTCATAAAAGGTCTTGGTTGGCAAGTTGGTCGGCAGCAGCTTTGCCCCATCGATCCGTGCCTCGAAAAACTCCTGCGGCGTCCGAACATCGAGCAGCACCGGCTTTTCTCCGGCCTGTTGCAACATGCGCTGCCCCTCTGCAACATTGATGTGGTGCACCTCTGCGGCGACAGCCTCACCTATAGCGCACAAAAACAGACAGACAATCAGCAGAAACTTTATTCTGGACATAAAAAAGAATCCTCCGGAAAGGGATAAGCCCCGTGGCTAACCGCAGGAAGTATATGCGCCTTCCTATATATTCGGCAACCAAAAACGTTGTCATTGCCCCAGATTCATGCGATCATGCGGACCGTTTTAAACCTTGCTACGGAGGTCATTCATGGATCGCAATCTCGCCCTTGAGCTCGTCCGCGTCACCGAAGCCGCGGCTCTGTCTTGCGGCCGCTGGGTTGGCAAAGGGGACAAAATCGCAGCCGACGAGGCCGCCACCAGCGCCATGCGTCGCACCCTCGACTCCCTCGGCATCAGCGGTACGGTCGTCATCGGTGAAGGGGAGATGGATGAGGCGCCGATGCTCTACATCGGCGAAAAGCTTGGTAACCGCAAAGGGACCGAGGTCGACATCGCTGTCGACCCGCTGGAAGGGACCAGCCTCTGCTCCAAGGGGACCAACGGCGCCATTGCCACCATCGCTATCGCTCCTAAAGGTGGGTTTCTACATGCTCCTGATATGTATATGGAGAAGATTGCCGTAGGCCCAAGTGCCCGCGGCGCCATTGATATCGATGCCTCCCCGACGGAGAACCTGAAACGGGTCGCCGAAGCGAAAGCCTGTTATGTGCAGGATTTGACCGTCGTCATTCTCGATCGCCCGCGGCACGATAAGATCGTCAACGAAATCCGTCTGGCCGGGGCACGCATCCACCTGATCTCCGACGGTGATGTCGCACCGGCGATTGCAGCCGCTGTTCTCGGCAGTGGCGTCGACATGATGCTCGGCATCGGTGGTGCACCAGAGGGGGTTCTCGCCGCGGCGGCCCTGAAATGCATGGGTGGGGATATGCAGGGACGCCTGGTATTCTTGTCGAAAGAAGAGCGCGAGCGTGCGCTGGGCATGGGAATCAGCGATTTTGACAAGGTTTACACCTGTGACGAGATGGCCGGCGGCGATGTCGTTTTTGCCGCCACCGGGGTTACTAACGGCGAGCTGCTCAAAGGGGTCCGTTATTTCTCTGGCGGTGCCGAGACCCACTCGGTCGTCATGCGCTCAAAGAGCCGCACTGTCCGCTTCATTGAGGCTCAGCATCATTTCGACTACAAACCGGCCTACTAAAAGGATCACCGACTTTCGCCTTGTCAAGAACAAGACGAATTGCTAGTATCTTTCGCGTTTACATTTTATTTATATTGAAAAAAGGACACGGAAGAGGAGCTTTATGGCAATCATCACCATCTCACGCGAAATGGGAAGTGGTGGCATCCCGATCGCCCACCAGACAGCCAAGGAACTTGGTTACACGCTGGTGGACGGCGATGCCCTGAAACAGGTCGCCACGGAATACGGTCTCAGCGAACAAGCCTTTGAAATGGCCGATGAAAAACCGCCAGCCTTCGTCGCCGATCAGGACGTGCGACAACTGGCCGACCTGCACTTGATCGAGCTGATGGTTCTCGATTTTGCCCTCAAGGGGAACGTGATCATCTATGGCCGCTCCGGGGAGGATCTACTCAAGGAGATCCGCAGCGTCTTTCGCGTCCGCATCATCGCTCCCTTCGAGGATCGTGTCGAATGCTGGGCGGAACGCGAGTGGCTCGATCCGGAGCTGGCGCGGGTCCTGGTCCGCAAGAGCGACCAGCAGCGGGCCGGCTTCACCCGTTACCACTTCGATCGCGACTGGACTGACCCCCTGCATTATGATCTGACCATCAATACCCAGCGCCTGTCGGAAGACAAGGCGGTCGAGCTTATTTGTCGCGGCGTCAAAGACACAAACCTGGTCGAAGAGAAAGATAATTCCAAACGCATTCTCGGCGATCTGATCCTGCGCAAAAAAGCAGAAATTGCGGTCCTCACCCTGCCGGATGTTGAAGGGGAGCATCTGGTTATCAGCGCTTCGAACAGCATCATCACCCTTGCCGGGCAACTCTACAGCAAGGAAGAGCAACGTAACGTTGTTGCCGCAGCCAAGGCTGTCCCCGGTGTCAAATCGGTCGTTGACCAGTTGACCGTCACCGGTTACCACAATAAACCCCGCGAGCACTAAACTTCGCAGAATTCATTAAAACGTAAAAAGCCGGCGTTAAGCCGGCTTTTTACGTCTGCAGGCGCTTGTGAATAAAACAGCAATCATGCTAATCTGACATGCTAATTTCAATCACCGCAGGAGGCGCAATCCAAAATGGCAGGTCACAGCAAATGGGCAAACATCAAACACCGCAAAGGGGCGCAGGACGCCAGGCGCGGCAAGGTTTTCACCAAACTGATCAAGGAAATCACCGTCGCCGCAAAAATCGGTGGTGCCGAAATCGAAAGTAATGCGCGCCTGCGCATGGCCATTGACAAGGCCAAACAGTCGAATATGCCGAAAGACAACATCGACCGGGCAATCAAAAAAGGGACCGGCGATCTCGACGGTGTCGTTTATGAAGAGGGGACCTTCGAGGGCTATGGCCCGGGTGGCGTCGCCGTCATGGTTGAGTTTATGACTGACAACCGGACCCGCACGGTGGCCGATGTTCGCCATATTTTCAGCAAACACGGCGGGAATCTCGGCGTCAGCGGCTCGGTCGCCTTCCTGTTTGACCGCAAAGGATTGGTCGCGTTTTCCAATGAAGCTGATTTTGACGCTATTTTCGAGGCGGCTCTTGAAGCGGGCGCCGAAGATGTCAAGGACGAAGGCGACAGCTACGAAGTGTTGACCAATCCATCCGATTTCATAGACGTCCGTGAAACTCTGGAAGCAAAAGGGTTGAAGTGGGAAACGGCCGAAATCACCATGATTCCGCAAACCATGGTCAAGCTTGAAGGTAAGCCGGCCGAGCAGATGATGAAGATGATGGAAAAGCTTGAGGACTACGACGACGTGCAGAACGTCTATGCCAACTTCGATATCTCGGACGAAGAGATGGAAAGCCTTTTCGGCTAACCGGCAGGACAGGAGCGACATGCGCATCCTCGGCATCGACCCCGGATCGCGGGCGACCGGCTACGGCCTGATTCGCTTTGAGGGAAACCGGTTACACCACATCGACAATGGTGTCATCCGTCCACCGGAGAAGGATGATCTGCCCCGGCGACTCCTCCACATTCAGCAGGAGCTTGCGGCCGTCATCAACCGTTACGCACCGGAGTGTGCGGCCGTGGAACAGATTTTTCTGGCCCACAACGTGCAATCGGCGTTCAAACTCGGCCAGGCGCGCGGTGTGGCCCTGTTTTCTGCGGCTCAGGCCGGTCTCGATGTGGCGGAGTACACGCCGATGCAGATCAAAAATGCCGTAGTCGGTTATGGCCGAGCCAGTAAAGGACAGGTTCAACAGATGGTTCGCGCCCTGCTCAACCTTCCGGAGATCGCGCAGGAAGATGCCTCGGATGCCCTGGCTGCAGCCATTTGCCACGCGCACAGCGGCGGTCTCGACCGCCGCCTCGCTGCGACCAGACGGCCACAGAGAAAGAGTTCACCATGATTGCCCTGCTGCAGGGAGAGATCGCTTACAAATCTTTCGACCACCTGATCCTCGATGTCGGGGGTGTCGGCTATCGTTTAACGATCCCCCTGTCGACTTATTATGCCCTGCCGGAGAGTGGTCGGGTGCGCCTGCATGTCCACACCCATGTCCGTGAAGATGCCATCCACCTGTTCGGCTTCGGCAGCGTTGCCGAGAAAGAAATCTTCACTCAGCTCATTGCCGTCTCTGGAGTCGGCCCGAAACTGGCAACCAACATTCTCTCACATATACCGGCGACCGATCTGGCGACAGCGCTGGCCAACAGCGATGTTAAACGCTTGTCATCCCTTCCGGGAATCGGCAAAAAAACGGCAGAGCGGCTGGTTCTTGAATTGAAAGACAAAGTAACGGCGACGGGCACTAACGCCAGCAGTGATCAACACGCGCCGACAGCAGACCGCCTGGACGACCTCTTGTCGGCATTGGTGAACCTCGGCTACAAAGAGTCTGCTGCTCGCAAAGCCCTTGACTCCCTCGAATTAACCGCCGAAACCCGCTTCGAAGAGATTCTAAAAGGGGCACTGCGCCTTCTCGGGCAATAGGGCTGGTGACATAACATGACCGAACGCTTGCTGACTGCCGAAACCCTGCACGACGATGACCAACTTGAATCATCGTTGCGTCCACGCACTCTGGCTGAGTACGTAGGGCAGGCGAAAGCCAAGGAAAACCTGCAGGTTTTTATCGAAGCCGCCCGCGGCCGCGGTGAAGCCCTCGATCATGTCCTGTTCTACGGTCCGCCGGGCCTGGGCAAAACCACCCTGGCCAATATCATTGCCAACGAGATGGGAGTGAATATCAAGAGCACCTCCGGACCGGTGATCGAAAAGCCGGGGGATCTCGCAGCGGTCCTGACCAACCTGGAGGCCGGCGATGTGCTGTTCATCGACGAGATTCACC
>DDWE01000055.1 GCA_002345625.1 Desulfuromonadaceae bacterium UBA2294
CGGTTCGCTACGGTTGGGGTGAGCTGGTCGGTTATAAACACAGTGTCGAAGAAGATCTTGCCGCCGCCGCCAGGCTGACCAGTGCCGACCTGCAGGCTGCCGCCTGCCGGTTGTTGCTCACCGATCAGCTCACCGTCGCCATCGTCGGCCCCTGGCGCAAGCGCGACCGGCGGGAGGGTGAGCGGCTGTTGCAAGAGCTGGTCTGGGCCTGATCGGCCGGTGACGGTTTTTGTCGAGATTGTCCGGTGTTTAACCGTGAAATAACGTCTATTCCTCACTGCTGACTTCCGTTGCCGAGGATTAAAACCTCCCCTCAAATCAATCGTCACCCCATAATATTCAGTTTTTTGAATAGCTTAGGTTGCGTCAGCCCTTTTGCCATTCCGTCCGTATCGCGATTTCATAAAAATCGGCATGAATCCTGCTCTATAATTCGCAAAGATTGCTAACTACTCACAAAAAGATGCCAACCAAGGAGGCAACCGATGTACAGAAATCTACGACGTTTGACCCTGGCGTTGCTGGCTACAGCGCTGCTTTTTGCTTGCTCGGCACCGGCGCCGGTGGCTGATGCACCGAAGGAACAGCCGGTTCCGCAGGATCCGGCCCTGATCATCAGCCTGGCGGAAGTGCAGGCTCTGGTGGCCAAAGGTGCAGAAGGCAACTTTATCCTGGTCGATTCGCGGCCGGAGGTGAAGTTTCAGCAGGCGCACATTCCCGGCGCCATCAGCATTCCGAAGCCGCTGATCGAGCAGAACCTCGACAAACTGGCCAAAGACAAGCAGGTCATCTTCTACTGTGGCGGTGTCACCTGCGCCCTGAGTTCGAAATCGGCCGAAGTCGCTCAAAAGAACGGCTACAGCAACGTCAAGGTGTTCTACGCCGGCATGCCGGCCTGGGAAGCGGGCGGCAACTTTGTCGAGATCGAACTGCCGGCTTTGCAGAAGCTGGTGGCCGAGGGGGGGAAGGAGCCGTTTGTCCTGATCGATTCCCGTCCGTCGGTGAAGTATGCCAAAGGGCATATCCCCGGCGCCATTTCGTTGCCGAAGGCCGAGTTTGAACTGAAAAAAGGGATCCTGCCGGCCGACAAGAACATCCAGCTGATCTTCTACTGCGGTGGCTATGAGTGCAAGCTCAGCGCCCAGTCGGCAACACTCGCCCTTGGCCTCGGTTACAAGAATGTCGCGGTCTTTTCAGCCGGTGAGCCGGTCTGGAAGAGTGCTAGCCTGCCGCTGTGGGGGAGCGAGGCGAGTGGCGCTTTTGCCAAAAAAGAGAAACCGGCCGATGCCCTGCCCGAAGCCATCACCGCCGAAGAGTTGCAGAAATTGATCGCTTCCGGTCAGGTGCAGATCGTCGATGTGCGTGAGCCGGAAGAGTTTGCCAAGGCGCATATCAAAGGGGCCATTAACATTTTTGACGAGGATTTCATCTTCAAGGCCAAGGAGTCGGTGGCCAAGCTGGTCCAAAGCGGCCGCGTCGTTCTGGTCTGCGCCACCGGCGCGAGAAGCGCCAGCGCCTACTACGCCATTCTTGATTCAGAGTACGTGAACAAGAACAACGTGCAGTATCTCGATAACAAGGTCAGCTATCTGGCGAACGGGACCTTTGTCGTCAGCAAGTAAAGATCAGAAAAACAGCTGAAAAAAAGAGGGCTGCCTGACCGGGCAGCCCTCTTTTTTTGACGACGACCCCAAAGTAAGTACGGACCTATTCTCGCACAAAACCGGAAACAACCTCTGCTTCTGTCTAAACGTTCTTCGCGACTTTGAGGCTTTGCGTGAACCCTTAGTTTCGGTTGAAGCTGTGTTTAGATGGAAGGACTTGTGTAAATCGCGATTTGAGTAGACACAAACGGCTCTGGTCGGGTAGTGAAGGAGTATACCGCTGAGCCACTAGAGCTTTCTTTGTCCCGGGTTGCTACGTATGTCGCTTTATCGAGCACAATCATGAGTCATCGTCAGTTTGATATCGCTATCATCGGTGCCGGACCGGCCGGGGCGCGGGCCGCCTGTCATCTGGCACAGGCCGGCCGCAAGGTGGTCGTCCTCGAAGCGCAGACGCTGCCGCGCAATAAACCGTGCGGTGGCGGACTGGTCGGTCGGGCCAGCCAATTTCTGCCGGCCGGGTTCACCCCGGTGGTCGAACAGCCCTGCCATCAGGCTCTGGTCGGACTGGACAGCGGCCGGCTGCAGTTTACCGCCCGTCGTGAAACACCAATCGTCAACATGATCATGCGCGCCGCTTTCGATCAGGCCCTGGTCGAGTACGCCTGCTGTCATGGGGCCGAGTTGGTTGAGGGGTGCCGGGTCGAGCAGGTGGAGGAGCAGGGAGAGAAGGTCCTGTTGCGGGCCGGAAACGCAACGTTTACAGCCGACTGGTTGATCGCTGCTGACGGCGTCAACAGCCACACCGCCCGCTGCCTGGGGTGGGCAGATGGCCGTCGGCTGGCGCCGGCGCTGGAGTGGGAGGTGCCGGTTTCGCCCGCGTGTCTGAGGCGGTTTCCGCTGGCCCGGTTCGATTTTGGCGTCCCCACGGACGGCTACGCCTGGATCTTCCCCAAGCAGAATCACCTCTCGGTCGGCCTCGGCAGCATGCGCAACCGCGCCCGCCATTTGCCGGCGCAGTTGCGGGCCTATCTGCAGATGCACGGCGTCGAAGCCAGCGGCCCGATTCACTACCAGGGCCATCTCATCCCGGTCAGCCCCCGCAAGGCGCCGCTGGCACGGGGCCGGGTGCTGCTGGTTGGCGATGCCGCCGGCCTGACCGACCCGGTGACCGCCGAGGGTCTGACCTTCGCCCTGCACAGCGGTCTGCTGGCAGCTGAAGCGCTGTGTGAAACTGGTTCAGGAGGGGATGCCGCAGCCTGTTATCAGCACCGGCTGGAACAGGAGGTCCTGCCGGAGATTCGCGCCGGGCTCTGGCTCGCCGCGCTGGTCTATCGCCTGCCGGTCTGGCGTGACAAGTTGTTTCGTCGTCACGGACAGCAGTTTGCCGAAGCGATGGCCGATCTGGTTCAGGGGCGGCGCAGTTATCGCGCTGTGTTGTCCCGCATCCCCTTCTGGCTGAAAATTCTTGGTGTGCGTTGAGCTTTTCAGCGGCTGTTGGGCCGAAATGTGTCAAGGCCCGACTTGCCCCCTATAGGTTTTGCGTGGGGCTGTAGACGGTGAAGTGGCCGGCTGGAAGCGCTCGCCTTGCAGCGGTTACGCCAGCTTTTCGTACAGGCGACCGAAGCTCTCTTCCTGCTCCGGGCTGCCGATCAGGATAAGCCCCATCCCGGTTTCAAGGACGGTTTCAGGCGGTGGCACCACAACCTGTTCGCCATCTTTTGTTTCGATGGCGACGATGGAGCAGCCGGTTTTCGGTCGTAGTTGCGATTCCGCAATAGTGATTCCGGCGAGGCTCCCCGGCAGTGGTCTGCGAAAGACATTGATCCCCTCTGTCAGATAGATCGACGCTTTCGACTCGAGAATGTTCATCAGGATACTGGCACCGACTGACGCGTTGGAGACGACAAAGTCGGCGCCGGCGGCGTAATACTGTCCGACTTGTGCATCATTGTTGGCGCGGGCAACGATGCGGATATGCGCATTTAGGTGGCGGCTGGCCAGGGTAAGGAAGATGTTGGTGCTGTCATCATTGGTGGTGACAATCAGACCCTTGGCTTTGGCGATGCCGGCACGGTCGAGGATGTTGGGGGCGGTGGCGTCACCATAAATCGGCACATGATCCTCGCAGATCGGGTTCTCGTGCTGGTCAACAAGGATGAACGGAACCGGTTTCCGTTCGAGAAAGCCGGCAGCGGCACAGCCGATGCGACCGTGACCGAGGATAAACACCAGATCGTCGCTGCTCTGTTCGCCGATGAGCTCTTCAAAGGCGTTCAGTTGATCCCGGGTGCCGACCAGTAACATCAAGGCTTTTTCGTTCAGGATGGTATCGCGGGTGGCGGGGATGAGGTTGCCTTGTTCGACGACGCCGATGACAGCCAGCCCGATGTGCTGGCGGATACGCGCTTCGCCGAGGGTTTTGCCCACAAATGGGGTGCCAAAAACGGGTGCCTCGGCTATTTGCAGGGTGCCGAAGGCGTCGAGGAGATGGGCCTGGGCACCACAGGTGGTCGCGCGGGTGGCGAGGAACCTGCCGAGGATTTTGTAGAGGGGGATAATCTGGTTCGCGCCGGCCTGACGCAGCAACTCGGCGTGTTGCGCTTCGGTGACGAAGGCGGCGATGGGGGTCTGGCACAGGGCGCGGATCGACAGGCAGAGGACGGCGTTGTGCGTATCCCCAAGGTTGGCGATCACATAGCGGGCATCGGCCACTTTGATTTTGGTCAGCAACTTCGCATCGGTGGGGGAGCCGGTGACAACCCGGATCCCCTCCTGTTCCTCCAGGCGCACCGCTTCATCATAATCCGGGGTGATGATGGTAAAGAGAATGTTGCGTGCCTGCAGTTTGTGAATAAAGGCGCGGGTCACAGCATCGAAGCCGAAAATCAGCACATGGTCACGGGTCTCTTTGGGGAGGGCTTGAGCCGGGCGATAGCGCAGACGTTCTTCGATCCATGGGGCGAGAAACAGACTGATCAGGCCAAAGGGGAGGATGATGAGTAAAAAAATGACTCCGGAGACGGTGACCAGAGCGGCAAAGACATAGCCGGCGTCAGTATGGAAGGTGATGTCCCCGAAACCGAGGGTGGTCATGACGGTGATGGTCCAGTAGATGCCGGCAATGAGGGAAAACTCGCGCCCTTCAAGGTGCTGCATCAAAAAGCGAAAAATCGTCGCGTAGATCAGGATCAGGGAGAGCAGGAAAAAGCAGTAAAGGCCGAGAACTTTGAGGTTCTGCTTGGCGCGACCACGCAGGAAATAGGCGAGTTCGGAGGCGAGTGCTTTCATGGGTTCCGTTCGCGTGTGAGGTTGTGGAAGCTTAACGCATCCGCCGCGCAAACGTCAATTGTTCCTGGAATTCGTGTTTTGCACCCTCACTGGAAGATGCATACGATTTTGTAGGCGTCCCTCTGGAATCTCTTTGTTGGGCACCCTTGTGCTCTTTGTGTACTCCATTGTACTGGTACGGTCTCAGGCATTAAAAAGGGGTCAAAAAGGGGGCCCGCCATCGGCTAATTCCGATGGTAGACCCCATAGCTTTAGTCCATAGATGCACCCAATCTGAAATCTTTAGACTGAAGACCATTTTTATCCTGGCAGCTTCCCGGACGTCGGTTTTGCTCTTTTACCGTAAGAAAACGAGACCGCGCCGGTCGGGCACGACTCCAGGCAATTGCCGCAGGAGAAACAATCCGGAACGACCGTTTTATCCCTTCTCAGAATCGCTCCCATCACCGGGCTCGGGCAGGCGTTTTCGCAGGCAAGGCAGGAAATGCATTTGCCATAATCGACCCGTATTCTGAACAAGCTTAGTTTTTCAAACAGCCAGCCCGTCAGCCCGAAGGGGCAGCACAGATGGCACCAGGGGCGATAAACAAACAGGCTTAACGTCAGGGTGCCAACGACAAAACACCAGCCAATCAAGCTCATGTTCAGCGGCTTGAAGATTTTAAACGGGTCGATCTCCCGGGTAATGTCGTAGGCCCAGGCAAACGCAACCCAGATGAGAGCGATGAAAAACAGGATACGGATGCCGTTGCTGATCACGAAAGGGAGTTTGAACTGGGGCCAGCGCCCCGGCCCGGTGTCGTCGCTGTTGCGGTTGAGCCTGAAGATAAAATCCTGCAGCGTTCCGAGCTGGCATCCCCACGAACAGATGAATTTATTGGCCAGCACCACCAGCAGAGTAAAGACAGAAAAAGCCACCAGCCGCGGTTTGAAAATCACCCCTTTGGCGGCATACAGGACGATGGCGTCCTTCACGGTCCCCATCGGGCTCGGGTCTGCCCCGAGGATGACGCCAAAAAGGGTAAAGCCCAGAGCGTAGAGAATCAGCCGGCGTTTTTTACTCATCTTTTTCTTGATCAGCAGCGCAAAGCAGACCCCCATAAACAGAAACCACAAGCTGAATTTCAGCGGGATTTTAAGCCAGTTTTTTGAGGCATCTTCAGTCTCAAGGGCGATACTTTTGTTGATCTCTGTCGAGATTTGTTCCAGCGACAGGCCAAAATCGGTGATCGGTTTTTGCAGCTGCTCCGGATTCTCCAGCTTGAAAAAATCCTTTAACAGCGATTTGGAGAGCGCGTTGGCCGCGCCAAACTCCGCGACCGTCATCCCCGGCTGCAGCTTGACCTGCACATCTGCGGCGATGGTCTCTTCTTTTTGGCCCCACAGCTCGACAGAAATGATGGAGGTGCCAATGACAAAGGCAATGGTCACAAGGAGCAAGCCCCAGGTTTTCATAAAGACATTCCTTCTTTGAGTGAAGATCGGTCCGAGAAGTGGCCGCCAGAGTATAGCTGAAAAAAGAGGGCAGGCGACTTTTCCCGAGGAGCAGGGTGCGCGGTAGGCTGTTTTGCAAACTCAGGGCAGCATCTGGGCCGGATACAAATCCGGAAACAGATAAGTCGAGATATGGGTGGGAAAATTGACCCTTACGGGGCCCTTGGGCATGCTGGAAATCAACAGCTCTTCATCAAGCAACTGTGCCAGAACATCGCGACCCGACCGACCAAGGCCCGAGGCACTTGCTGCATCGCCCCTGGGCATCTCTCCCCGCAGGAGAACTTCCTGAAGAATCTTTCCTGCCTCCGGTTTCATCCCTGTCTGCCGGGCGGTGGGCGCCGGGATGATCTTCTCCGCTCTCATTCTGGTATACCCCATCATCCTGTCCAGCATGGCATCCAGCTTCAGGGTCTGTTGCATATAGTCGATCTGGCCAAGGCAGGTTTCCAGAAAAAATCTGCAGAAGGCGACCATCCCTTTGTTGGAGAGGTTGCCTCTACCGTCGGTGTCGCCCTGTCTTTGGACATCGGCCCAGCCGAGCGCTTCCATGTAGCCATCCCGGTTACGGGCCAGTCCACGACTGGCATTCCACAGGCCGTAGCCGAGCACCGGCACCCGTTGCAGGCAGGCATCGGTATAGAGCCGGGTGGCCCTGCCGTTGCCATCTAAAAAGGGGTGGATCCACATGAGCCGGTGGTGAGCTGCGGCCGCGGCAATGACCGGCATGACCCCATGATGGCGACCCTGCCGATAGACCTCGAAAAACCGCTGCATAAACTGGGGGACAGCGGCATGGGAGGGGCCTATATGGTTGCCGACCTTGATATCACGATGGCGTGGCTCGCCGCCAATGACATCAAGGATTTCATCGGTATCAGCATGTTTGACCTTTTTCAAGGCGTCGGGAAGCTCGTCGTAAAAGATCCGGTGAATCCGGTAGATAATCTCCGGGTCTGAAGGATCCAGTTCGGGGTCTTTCCGGATCCAGGCATGGATCTGGTTTTGGCATTTGATGTGCGCCAGACTTTCGATTTGCAGATTCCGTTTGGTGGAATCGTTCGAATAGTCATTGTGCATGGCACGTTCGATGTCGACAGGATGGGTGCTGTTGCCTTCAATCAGGTTGGAATAGTAACTGTTGATGAGGCGCAGGAGACTCGCCACCCCTTCCTGGCTGCGAGGGTGCAATTGCCCTCCCATGGCAGCGGAGCGACTGATGACCTCTCTTGCCAGGTCTTCGAGCTCTCCACTGCCCGAGGGCAGCATCGGTTCCATAACGGTTATTTCTGTGTACATAATGTCAATATTAGTGTCAATCTAATAAATAGTTAACTATCTCAAAAATCGAGCAAATTAAAGAGATGCTACGCAAAATTAAGTATATATACGTCAATCATTTTGTCAATCTCCTTGTCGCGGAAGATTGAAGCAAACGCTCCGCCGAGTCGACCCATTTGCTTAGAGAAAAACCCAACGGCAGGTCCAGCCCCTATTTCCGTATCGTTTGGCTTTTATTGGTCGATCAGGTTTTTCAGATTAGCGGCGGCAGTCATCCAATCATCGTAAGCAGTAAGGGCGTACCAGATGGTGTATGCCGTCACGATGAGGAAGATGGGGTTTGTTATGAGTTTGCGGAGCAGGGCGAAGATTTGATCTTGCATGGAGACCTCCCCCAGAGGTTGAATGCAGATATATTAAACCATACGGTCGGCGGTTGTCTGGCCAAGCGTTCCTGAACGGCGCATGCGCATTGTACGGTCGCGTTTGCCAATCATCAGAAACTCGACCCCGGTTGCTGCAAAAAGGCCAGTTCCTCGGCACTGGAGCTGCGACCGAGAACCTGATTGCGGTGCGGATAGCGGCCGAAGCGGTCGATGATCGCCTTGTGTTTGAGTTCGAACTCGTAGCTGTTTGGTGGGGTGAACTCAAGAAACAGCGGCTCGGCCTGCTGGTGGATCTGCCGCGATTCGCTGTGCATATAGGGCATCAGTAAAAAGCCGCACTCCATGGCCGAGAGCGATTTTTGTGCTCCGGCGGCTACCGCCTCCTGAGCCAGCGCCAGAGCCATCGGGTCCTGGGCGAAGGCGGCCGGGGTGTTGCGGTAGATGTTGCGCGAAAACTGGTCGAGGACGATGATCTCGGCCAGCCGTCCTTGCGGCTCGGCGCGCCATGAGTAGAGCTCCCCCTGCATGGCCTGAATCAGCAGCGGACCGAAGCGCTGCTCAATCGTGCGGTCGAAGTCGGGATCGGCCTGCCACCACATTTTCGGTGCGGTGTCTTTAAACCAGAAGGTGAGGATTTCGTGATACATGCGGTTCCTTTCGGAATAAGGTGGCCTTCGATGGAATTTGCGAACGGCTGAAATCTATCAAGGCAATACTTAATCCCCCTTATCATTATAAGCGACCGCAAAGATTAGAATAGGTATTGTGTCCCGAATGGCGCTAGTTTAAG
>DDWE01000058.1 GCA_002345625.1 Desulfuromonadaceae bacterium UBA2294
ACTGACCATCGGCTGCGGTTTTCTTGTTGCGACCCTGAGCATTGTTTTTCTGGCGCACACCGGCATGCAGTCCATTATTGATCGCAGTCAGACCGTTGTTTATGGGGACCAGGTCAAAAACCTTCTGGCCACGTTGAAGCAGTATGATGAGGAATTGAAGAAAACGCTGCAAGTCGAGGCTTACCGCGATCAGTTTCAGGAAGAAGCGCTGCGCATCGTCCGGGAAAACTTTTTGTCCGGGGCCGATGAAAATGCTTATCCCTTTATCCTCAACAGCCAGGGCCATATTCTCATGCACCCCTTCCTGCCGGTCGGAGATAAAAGCCCGCTGTCGCAAGATTTCATCAAGCCATTACTGCAGACGGCATCGGGTAATTTTAAATATCGCTATCAGGGTGAAGACAAATGGCTGATCTACTCACATTTTGAACCGTGGGACTGGGTAGTTGTTTACAGTCTGAAACAGGATTACATGTACGCCGACTTGACCCGATTTTATCAGACGCTGCTGCCGGGATTGATCGTTCTTCTCCTGGTCGTCACCTTTGTGCTGATTTATGTGATGCGCTACTTTTTACAACCAATATTCGAATTGAAACGATCTGCCAGAAGAATTGCCGATGGGCAACTGGATCAGCCAATCGAGATCAGAGGACGCGATGAAGTCGCAGAACTGGCCAGTAGTTTTGAGGCGATGCGGTTAGCGGTACGTCAGAATATCGACACTCTAAAAAACCAGCACCTGACATTGGAAAATGAGATCACGGTGCGTCAGCAAGCTGAAAAAAAGGCACTGAAGTCAGAGGCGCAACTCCGGGCCGTTATCGATTCGGCGGCCGATCCGTTGCTGGTGACCAACCCTGCTCATGAAATCATCATGCTCAATTCGTTGGCGCAGGAAACCTTCCCGGACGCTGATGTTGGCAGTCAGCTGCAGGATGTCCTGGGCGATGTGACCCTTGATGAGGCGATTGCACCGATCGTGCGCGGCGAGCAGGAGCATGTCCATGTGGACTTCAGCCACAACCAAGCTGTTCCGCTGCCGCGGATTTACAGTTGTAAATCTGCGGCAATTTCCGACCCCGACAAGACTCTGGCCGGAGTCGTAACCTTAATGCGGGATGTCACAGAATTACGTGAACTGGAGCGACTGAAGAGTGAGTTTATTTCGATTGCCGCCCATGAACTGAGTACACCGTTAACCATTATCCAGGCGTATACCGAACTGCTCGTAAACTCAGAACCGACCGGCCACAGTTATCACGAATACCTGGCAACGATATTAAAGCGCTGCGAAGAGCTCAACTGCCTGATCGGCGATATTCATGATGTCAGCAAAATGGAATCGGGTCAGAGCCTTCATCTGACCATGCAGGAGTTTGACCTGGGCGAACATGTTGAGCGTCTGGTCGGACAGTATCGAGAGGGCACTTCAGAGCATCAGTTTCTAACCCGAATTCCGGACTCTGCGTTGATGGTTTCGGCGGATGGTGGAAAGATTCAGCGGGTGCTGGAAAATCTGTTGAGTAATGCGATCAAGTTTTCACCCCTGAACAGTAGGATTGAAGTCGCCGCAGAACAAAGAGGTGCCTCTGTCTGGGTCACCGTGACCGACCATGGGGTCGGTATCCCCGCCGAGAAACAGGGCCGAATCTTTGAAAAATTCTATCGTGTTGACGGTTCTGATACGGCCCCGCGGGGGTTGGGTCTGGGCCTGCATATCGTAAAAAGCATCATCGAAGCACATCGCGGTGAAATACGCCTCGAAAGCAGACCGGGACAAGGGACGACGTTCTCCTTCCGGTTGCCTCTGTCGGGCTCCTCCTATGGATTACACTGACAGTCGCCCCCCTCCTGCACGCACCCCCTGCAACGACCCTGCTTTTCCGCAACGCCAGCTTCGCACCCCATCAGCATGTCCCTCCTGACCACCAACGGCAGAACCCCTCGGGTTGACTTCTTTAATGAATTTCGCGTACCTTGAACCCTGCCATTTTAGTCCAATTGCAGCAGCTGCACGCGCATAAGCCACTGAAACCAGAAATTCTTTTCCCCTTGCAGCTTTAATGAATTTGACAACCACCTGGAGGTCGCCATGAAACGAACCATCGCCGCGTTACTGACGCTTTTCGTTTTTGGAATGCTCACCGCATGTGGTGGAGGCGATAGTGGCGGCGCTGGCGGCACCAACAAAGTGGTCACCATGTTCGGCATTCCCTTTAAGGGTGTCGTAGAAGGTCCGTTGACAACAGCACGATTGAGCAAGCCATGTGGCGGCGTGTTTATCGGTACGAATCTGTATGCTACGGACGAAAACACCCACACCATTGTCAAAGTGGATACGGTAACCGGTGTGGCAACCATTCTTGCCGGGGGGAAGAGAGGCTTCGCCGACGGGAACGGCATCCATGCCGAGTTCAACGTTCCACTGGGGATCACAACCGATGGGACCTTCCTCTATGTGGCTGACCACTATAATGATTCTATTCGCAGGATCGACCCCGCCACCGGCGAGGTGACAACGCTCGCAGGGACGGGGGGCAGTACCGGCTACATCGATGGAGGCGCTGTTACGGCGCAATTTTATCGGCCTTACGGCATCACCACGGACGGAACCGCCCTCTATGTGACGGATTCCGAAAACAATGCCATCCGAAAAGTCGCCATTGCCGACGGCACCACCACCACTCTTGCCGGTGGGGATAACTATTTGAGCACAAATGGCTTTCAAGACGGCAGCGGCGGTGCCGCCGGTGCAGCGCGATTCAAACGGCCATACGGCATCACCACGGACGGAGCCGCCCTCTATGTGGCGGACGTACTCAACAACGCCATCCGCAAGGTCGACATCGTTACAGGCGACACCCTCACCCTGGCGGGGGGCGTCTACGCTTCAGGGAATTCGCCGATGGCAGGGTATGCGTGGGCATCAGGTTTTGTCGATGGCGCGGGATGGACTCAGCCGGCCGATAACGCGACCCCTCCCTCGGGCAACGTGGCACAGTTCTCCTGGCCCTACGGCATCACGACATACGGAACCGCGCTGTATGTCATGGACAGGAACAACAGTGCCATCCGCAAGGTCGATATCGCCACCGGCGCAACCACCACGCTGGCAGGGGGAGATAACTACGTCGGGACGGCAGGATATGCCGATGGTAGCGGCGGGGCCGCCGGCACGGCACGGTTCAACTATGCCATGGGCATCACCACGGATGGTGCCGCCCTCTATGTGTTCGACAGAGACAATTCGGCGATTCGTCAGGTTTCCTTTACCAACGGCAACACGACGACATTACTGGGCGGCCCCTACCCCACCGCCGAAAACGACGGCAGCGGCTGGTCCTCTCAAGGAGGCTATTGGCTGCCGGGAACAGCCGTTTTTGACCCCGTCAACTGGCCTCTCGCCGGCATCACCCATATCGGCTCGAAGCTGTATGTAGTGGACAGCTGCGCGATCAAAGAGATCGATACAGTGGCGAAGCAGGTCACCACGATTGTGGGCACAAATGCAACATGTGGCTTTGTCGACGGTGCGGGCCTTGGCGGCGCCAGCACGGCACAGTTCAATTTCGCTGTCGGCATCACGACAGACGACACCTTTTTGTACGTGGCAGACAGTGGCAACAACGCCGTCCGCAAGATCGACCCGGCGACCGGCACCGTGACCACCCTCGCCGGAGGGGCGAACTACGCCGGGACGGCCGGGTTTGTCGATGGCAGCGGCGGCGCGGCGGGCACAGCGCGGTTCTACGATCTGAGCGGTATCGCGATGCTGGGCACCTCTCTGTACGTGACCGATAGCCGCAACAACGCTATCCGCCAGGTCAACAGCACCACCGGCGCGACCACCACCCTGGCAGGGGGGAATAACTATGCCGGCACAAATGGGTTTGTCGATGGCAGCGGCGGCGCAGCCGGCACGGCACGATTCAATCGACCCTACGGCATCGCGTCGCACGGCACCGCTCTGTTCATTGCGGATCAGGCAAATCTTGCCATCCGTCGGGTCGACAGCACCACCGGCGCGACCACGACGCTGGCGGGGGGAGCTCCAGGATTTGTCGACGGCACCGGCGGTGCTGCCGGCACGGCACGGTTTAGCAGGCCCTGGGGCCTCACGACAGACGGCACAAATCTGTATGTCACCGATTTACCGAACAACGCCATCCGCGCCATAGCCATCGCCGATGGCGCCACCACCACGCTGGTGGGGGGCACGGTGAGCGGAGGCGTGAATCAAGCGTCAGAGGGCTCGATGGACGGGACGCTCTGGCATTACCCCGGCGGGGTGGCCACCCCCGGCACGGCTGTTTTCCAAGGACCGTATATGATCCATTTCGCGGCGGGCTCCCTCTGGGTCACAGACGGGGACGATCTGACGCTGCGCAAGATTTACTTCTAGGGGATGATCGTTCCGGGCAAAAGGGACCATAATCCTTTTCCCAAGTTCTGGCCCGGTGGGCTTTTAAACCTTCACAGTTGATGTCAGCGGTTATTCCGCCTAGTGTGAGCGGTTGTTATTAACATTCACCGATGACGTCAACGATAAGATCGCCTCGTTCGGCACCAACCACCATGGAGGATTGGAATATGAAAGTAGTCGCATTCAACGGCAGCCCGCGCAAGGAAGGCAACACCTGGCACGCCCTGAAACTGGTAACGGCGGAGCTGGAAGCGGCGGGGATTACAACCGAGATCGTCACCGTCGGCAATCAGGCGATCCGCGGCTGCACCGCCTGCGGTCTGTGCGCCAAGAACAAGAACGAGCAGTGCGTCCTCCCCGGCGACGAAGTCAACGCCTGGATCCAGAAGATGAAGGGGGCCGACGGCATCCTCCTCGGTTCGCCGGTACACTTTGCCGCCATGTCGGGGGCGATGAAGTCGTTTCTCGACCGCGCCTTTTATGTCTCCGGTATGAACGGCGGTCTGTTCCGACACAAGGTCGGCGCCTCGGTGGTCGCCGTGCGCCGCTCCGGCGGCATGCCGACTTTCGAGCAGCTGAACAATTTTTTGCTCTACTCGGAGATGCTGATCCCCACCTCCAACTACTGGAACGTTATCCACGGCCGCATGCCGGGCGAAGTGGAGCAGGATCTTGAGGGGGTGCAGATCATGCGCGTGCTCGGCAAGAACATGGCCTGGCTGCTGCAACTGGTGGAGAACGGCAAAGGCAAGGTGACGCCGCCGGCGCAAGAGCCAAAAACCTACATGCACTTCGTCCGCTGATGATAGAAGCGGCAGACACCTGACTTGAGTTAAACATTAAAAGGGCGGCCCATCGGCCGCCCTTCTTTCGTAGAAAAGGAGTCAGTCGTCTCGTCGACTGGCGCTTACTTGAGCACCTCGGCGAGAAAACGCCGGGTCCGCTCCTCCCGGGGACGGGCAAAAATCTCGGCCGGCGTTGCGGTCTCGACGATTCGGCCCGCGTCCATAAAAACCACCCGATCACCGACCCGTTCGGCAAAGCCCATCTCGTGGGTCACCACCATCATCGTCATCCCTTCCCGGGCCAGATCTTCCATCACTCTCAGCACCTCGCCAACCAGCTCCGGGTCGAGGGCACTGGTCACTTCATCGAACAGCATCACCGAAGGTTGCATGGCCAGCGCCCGGGCGATGGCCACGCGCTGCNNCCCGCTGCTGCTGACCGCCGGAGAGGTGGCCGGGATAGGCATCCGCCTTCTCCGCCAGACCGACCTTGTCCAGCAGCTGCTGTGCCTCCGGGACCACCTCATCGCGCGACCGGCCGAGAACCTGGGTCGGGGCCTCAATGAGGTTCTCCAGAACCGTTTTGTGCGGGAAGAGGTTGAAATGCTGAAAGACCAT
>DDWE01000079.1 GCA_002345625.1 Desulfuromonadaceae bacterium UBA2294
AAGGGTCTGTAGGTGAAAACCCGGGAACATTGGCGTTGTATTTTCCATGACGAATTATGCCATTTTTAGCCAATAATTTCAGGTGTTTTCATATGCAAAATGGCCTTAAACTAGCGCCATTCTAGCCTGTCCCCTCTTTCTTGTCCCCTTTTTCCCTGCTTCTCAATTCGCCTTTTTACGGGTTGTGCACTTTGAACTAGTATCTACCACCTAGCCGGATTGTATTCATATCCGCAAGCAGGACATTTAACTCTTTCAACGGGTTTAGCATCTCCAAATCCGAAGAGTCCTCTTTTCCCCACCGGGTATTTGAACTTATAGTTGCAGGCTGGGCATTGAGAGAATCCTTCTTTTAATTTATTCAGAACAACTGATATGATCTTATTTTCAGATTTTTTAATTTCAAAGCTATTACTGTAGTTTTCGTAACCATCAGCTTTTAGAATAATATGATGCTGACCTTCTTCGATGGAAATGCCTTTTTCCATCAGCATCCCCATCTTTCTGCCGTTCAAAAGCAAATCAGCATTTTTTGCATTACATTTTATAATCAAATGGCCCGTTCTATCTTTTGTAGCCAAATTGCCTGTTCTTTCCGATGCAAAGTCTTTTACAAACCATGCTTCAGCCGTTGTAAAACAGACCATTGCGATGAAAAACATAAATACGATTCGTTTCATTGTCACGTCCTAGTCAAGTACCGCCAGCACCTGCTGGCGTTTGCCAGAAACCTGCGGCTGCTGGGTCGTGCCTTTAAGCTTCTTCGCCATCCAGATAACATTTTCGTTCAGGTAGCTCTCCATCTCGGCGACGGTGATCTTTTTATCGCCATTGGCATCGGCCACGCCCTGCAACCCCTTGAGAAAATAGTAAGTAAACAGGCTGTGACGTTTTTCCGGGTACCAGGTTGAGACCTGATCGTCGGCAGCGCTGGCAAAGACCACCGAGTCGCTCGGCTTGACCACCTCGGCACGGTTGCGCAGGGTGATCGAGCTGACCCCCTGAAACAGTAGGCCGCTGGCCGAGTTGCCAGAGAAACAGGCGTCGAGCACCACGGTGACATCTTTGGCCGGCAGCTTGGCGAGGTTGTCGTAGAAGGTCTTCAACCGATAACCGCTGGTTTTGAGAAACTGCGGGTTAGCGTCGACCGGAATGAAGTAGGCATCGCCGCTGTCGAGATCTGGAGCGCCGTGGCCGACGTAGTAGATGAAAACCCGTGACTGGCCGTCCTTGACGAAGTTGTGCAACTGGCCGCGATGATCACGCTCGTTACCGAAGATTTCATTAAATTTGGCGTAGCCGGCGTCCTCGGCGTAGATGACCATGCCGGGGTCGAAGCCCATGGTGGTGGTGAGATACTGGCGCATGGTGCGGGCGTCGCGCCAGGCGTAGTCGACGTTAGGTACGCCGCCGGTGCCGTAGGTGCGGTTACCGATGACCACGGCGACATCGTACTTGCCAGCCTTTTTCCCCGTTGGGATGTTCTGGTCGACATCGACATGCAGATCGATATCGTCACTATTTTGCGCCATCCCCCCGGACATGCCTGCGAGCAGTTGTGCGGTGCGCCCACCACCAACCTGCTGACTCTTATGTGCTACGGCCTCGGGGACGGCAATAGACGTGGCATCAGAGAGCATAGCATCAAACAGCTTGTCGTAGACCTGCTTGAGCGCGCTAACCTGCGGATAGGTTTCAGCTAGTTTCTTGGCCCGGGCGACCGACTGGCCCGCCTGCCCCGACTGGAACTGCCGATAAAGGTCGGCAGCGACGTGGCTGCCAATTTCGTCATCGGCGTTGCGCAGTTCACTGTTGTTGGGAAATTGCTTTTGAGCGCTGGCGATAGCCTTCAGTGCCAGCTCTCCCTCACCTGAGAGCGCCAGCAGCTGAATGCGTGTGTATGCGGCTTTGGCTTCGAAATCAAGGGCGGCTAGGGCTTTCAAAGCTTGATCTTGTTTGCCGGACTGCGCTGTCTCGACCTGAGTTGCTAGATATCCATCGAGCAGTTCATCGTAGCTGGCTTGAAGCTGCGTGTTTGGTTTTTTGTCGAGGGTTGCGTGCAGTTCCTTGAGCGCATCGACGGGCATACCGCTAGCGAAGCGGGCACGGGCCAGGGTGTCGGTCATCGCCGGTTCGCCAGATAAGCGGGCGGCCCTCTCGGCAAAGCTGAGTGCCCGGGGCGTATCCTGGCGCAGTTCCAGCAGCACTTGGGAAAGGTTGTTCAGGGCGTCGGCGTTGCCGTCGTTGAGTCCAACCGCCTTCTCCAGCGCTGTGCGCGACTCGGCAAGACGGCCGTAGCGGTAGTAAGCGACACCGAGATTGTAGGCGATGTCGGCATCCTCGCCACACAACTCCTTCGCCTTGATGAACAGTTTCAGCCCTTCGGCGCGATCGACCTCAAAGGCTTTGACCGCCTTGCCAGTCACCGCCTGAGCAAGATCACACATGTCGTTGGCGGTCGCCGACAGCGGCAGCAAGAAGCAAAAAATCAGGGCGAGGAGAAGCGCTGGAATATAACGCATGAGAATTCCCTCCCAGTTCACGCCTTATAAAAAATTTATCTTAGCCAATCTAGCCAACCATGACAAGGCATTCGACCCAGCGCAACAAAAAAACGCGACCGTAATCCGGTCGCGCCGTTGCTTTCGTTGTTACCTGATCGGCTCAGTCGAGCACCTCGACCTTCAGGATGACAATCGGCTCTTTCGGCACATCGTCGTGCCCCCGAACCGTAGCGGTCGCCTGCTGCTCAATGGTGTAGACCACGTCCATGCCATCGACCACCTGACCAAAGACGGCGTAGCCAAAATCGGCCGGAGAGGTGCCGGTATGATCAAGAAACTTGTTGTTTTCGGTGTTGATAAAAAACTGGCACGTGGCACTGTCGACCTCGCCGGTGCGGGCCATGGCCACGGAACCGGTTTTGTTCTTCAGCTTATTGGTCGCCTCATTGACGATCGGCGCCCTGGTCGGTTTCTCTTCCATCTCCGGCGTCATCCCCCCGCCCTGAATCATGAAGCCTTTGATGACACGATGAAAGATGGTGCCATCATACTGCCCGGCTTTGGCGTAATCGATGAAATTGGCAACCGAGACCGGAGCCTTTTCGGCATCAAGCTCAAGGACGATCTCGCCGAATGAGGTTTCGATCTGGACCAGGGGGTTATTGGCGCTCATGGGTTACTCCTTGGGCAAAGTCAAAAAACGCAATGGATCAAAATGTGCCGGCGATTATAAGGTGACCCATCGCCTGCTGACAAGCGCTTTTTGCGACCTTAATCCCCGATGGTCGCCATGCTGAGTGTAAAGAGAAAGGTTGCGCCTGCCCCTGGTGCCCCCTGGGCATGAATCTCGCCGCCATGGCGAAGAATCACTCTCTGCACGGTTGCCAGACCAACCCCTTCCCCTGGAATCTTCACGGCATTATCGAGGCGCTGAAAGGGCAAAAAAATCCTCTCGGCGTCAGCCGTGTCAAAGCCAATTCCATTATCACGTATGAAACAGGTGATCTTGCCGTTGGTTTTCTGCACACCGAATTCGATACGCGCGGCCTCCTCATCGCCGGTATATTTCCAGGCATTACCCAGCAGATTTTCCATGGCCAGGCGGAGCAAGGTTTCATCACCAAGAACGATGATGTCCGGTTCGATATGAAACTGGACCACGCGCTTCGGTTCACGCTTCTGCAGCTCGGCAGCGACCTCCTGGACGATGGAGCTTAAGTTGATCGGTGTGTGATCAATATCCTTTCCGCTAAGATGTGACAGTTTGAGTAAACCGTCGATCGTCCGTGCCATACGAGCAGAAGCAAGACAGATTCGCTCCCGGAAAACCTGAGCCTCGGCGTCGGGAATATTCGCCCCCTCAGAAATCATGATCTGAGCTAAACCGCTGATTTGGGTCAGGTCGCCGCGCAAGTCGTGCGATACGGAGTAGTTGAACGATTCGAGTTCACGATTGGCCAGCTGGAGTTGCTGCGTCCGTTCGTCCACTTTTTTCTCCATCCTCCGGTACAGATCTTCAAGTTCACGTCGGGTCGTCTGCAGCCGTTCAACCATCTGATCGAAGACCCGTCCCAATACGCCAATTTCATCTTTACGCATCATACCGATACGATAGCCGAAATCGCCGTCTGCAACCTGCTCCATCCCTTTACGCAATTTCGATAGAGAGGCAGACAGGCTGCGGATCATCTGCAAAGCGCTACCGGCCACAATGACACACAAAATGGCAACGGCCAGCACCAGTCGGTCGTGTGGAGCGCGGGTCAGAGTCTGGAGATCGGAGCTTCCCTGATGCAGAGTGCGCACCAGGCATGGAACCAATTCGCCGTCGAGCAGGCGCTCGAGCTCTTCGCTTTTCTCACGCAGATCAACCAGGGTTAAACCTGCCTGTCGGCCAAGGATCAAACTTTCGGTTATTATTATGACTTGCTGCAAGTTATCTTGTAGTCGGAAAAAAGCCGGGTCGACAGGACGGTTATCGACAGCCAAGCGTCTTTTGCTGGCGCTATCCAGGTTGGCCAGAGCCGCAATGGTCTCTTCTTCCATGCGGATGTAGGTGTGTCGTTTCTCTTCGTCTCCGGCATACAGGTAATCCATCAGAACGCTGACCTGTCTGTTCACGGCCGTCGAGAGCCGGGAAGCCGCCACCAGATAATCGATGGTTGCCTGCGTGACCTGCAGCCGCGATGCTGCCATCTGCGCCGTCCAGGGGGCTGAGCCCAAGGCCAAAAGCAGCGTTTGATAAGCATCTTCAACCTCATCAAGACCGTCTTCAATGGCGTCATCAAGCGCGACATAAAGGTAATCGGTCATGTTGCGATCGATGGTCTCGACATACTTTTTGATCGTAACTGAGCGCCCGGCTTTATGCATCGTAGCAAAGAGCTCATCGTTGAGCGTCTGCCATTGCGCATAACGGGCCCGGATCTCAAGAACCTGTTCCAGATCTTCTTCTTCGCCTGGAATCCCAAGCTGCTGCTGTTCTTCAATCGCTTCCTGCCAGGCAAAGAAAGCGGCCGCAACCTGGTGCGCTGCCCGATCATACTCCTGCTTCTCCATCGGCTCATCGAGCATCAGGTAGTCGAGCCCTTCCTTGGCCTGTCTGGTCATCCAGGAACGGGCATCGGCAATGCTGCACAGATAGGAGAGCGCAGGGATGAAATCATTGGCTTTGCGCCGGATCTGCCAGGAGTGCCAGAGCAGGTAACCGACAAACAAGCCAAGCAGGGTGCAGACCAGTACCACCAGGGCTGAAAGTTTGAATTTGAGACTCATTTGCTTCCTTATCAAAAACAACAAAGGGTGCCCGAGCAGGCCCCGATAAGGAATAATAAGTTTCTTTAATTATTTTTTGCAAACGAATAATTAATAAAAGTGAGGAAAATGTGCCATCGCTACGGGCTCAGTTTGATACCAGATCGCTTTTACGCTATGACAAACTCAACCGTTTTAGAAAATCCGGAATAAAAACCGGGGGCGGCCCTGCGCGGACCGCCCCCGGTTTCGGAAGGATATGTGCGGATCGGTTAAACCGCCCGTTGCCGGAGAAGGTAACGCCCAACCCAGTTTTTGGTGAACTGAAAGGCAGTGCGGCCACAACGCTTGCTCTTGTCGTGCGACCACTGGATCGCTTCCAGTTCCAGCTCTTTCGACCACGGGATTTCGATACTGCGCTTGCGCCCCTCGCGCTCAACACACAGACGCACCGCCTCGATGTAACGATCCTGATTAAAGACATGGAACGGAATCCAGAGGCCGAAACGGTCCGAGAGGGAGACCTTCTCTTCCGTCGCTTCACTCTGTTGCAGTTCGCCATTGACGTACTTGCCACCGATCTTGTCGTTTTCGTATTCGGGCAGCAGGTGGCGGCGATTGGAGGTCACATAAATCAGCACATTCTCCGGTGCCGAATAGACCGAGCCATCGAGGGCGCTCTTGAGCATCTTGTAGGCAAGTTCACCGACTTCAAACGTCAGGTCGTCGCAGAGCAGGATAAAGCGGTAAGGCTCATTCTCCACAGCGGCAAAGATCTCCGACAGGTAGATCAGATCTTCCTTCTCCACCTGAATGACCCGCAGCCCTTCCGGGGCAAAGACATTAAGCAACGCCTTGACCAGCGACGACTTTCCGGTGCCACGCGATCCCCAGAGCAGGGCGTTGTTGGCCGGCATGCCGAGAAGAAACTGGCGGGTATTGCTGACCATGATCTCTTTCTGTTTCTCGACTCCGAGCAGCTCTTCCAGCGTTGTGTTGTCGGTGACCTTGACCGGTTCCAGATAACCGGAAAAGGAGTGCCGACGCCAGTTGGCGGCAGTGCAGGTGCTCCAGTCGACCGCAGCAACGGCCTTGGGCAGCAACATTTCAACAGAACTCAAGACCCGCTCGAGGCGGGCAACAACATCGGGCTTGAGATTAAACATAAAGACTCTCTTTCAAAAACAGGATTAAAAATAGATCAGTGCAGGCAAAAGTCCCCTTGTATACGCCAGCGGGAGGCCGGGAGTCAAACCAAAAAACCGGTCGAATAAGCAATAAAAAGGTTAACCGCCAAGGCACAAAGGCTCCAGGAAAAAACAGGTGAAGTCTCTGACGCAGAGACGCAAAGACGCAGAGAGAGCCAAACGCTTTCGGTTTTAACCACGAAG
>DDWE01000104.1 GCA_002345625.1 Desulfuromonadaceae bacterium UBA2294
TCGTCTCTTCATTGCAGGAGCGTGACCGTTTCCTGCGCCAGATTACAGATGATGTCTGTACCGCTGTTCTGCATCACAACCGGGCACAGACTCAAGCAATCTCACTTGACGTTCTTCGTTGTCAGGCCGAAATCGAACCGTTTCTGGCACTGATCGATCGACTGGTCCGGGCCGGGTTGCTCGATCGGCGCGGTGAAGCGTTGCCGTCACGGCGCGAAGTGCTGGCGCGTGAGGTCAGTCAACTCTATACCCCGGAGTTGGCCATTTTGCTCGCGTACAGCAAGATGCACCTGTATCAGGCGCTACTCGAAAAGCCATTGCCGAACGGGCCGGTACTCACCGGTTTTCTGCAGATTTATTTTCCGTCGGCAGTGGTTGAACAGTACGGCCCCTTTCTGGCTGACCATCCCTTGGCAGAGGAGATCACCGCAACGGTCATAACAAACACTATTATTGACCAGGCAGGGAGTTCTTTTCTCCTCGGGATGACCGAGCGTACGGGTGCGACCGCCACGGAGATCGTTTCCGCTTACCTGCTGTTCGACGCTGCGCTCAACGGCCCTTTGTTGCGGCAGTCGCTGTTTGAGATCGGATCGAATTTGCCGATTGCCGAACACTATCTTCTCCTGATGCGGCTTGAATCTGCTCTGGCGTCCCTGGTCGAAGCCGTCCTGCAGCGCGGTGCGCCGATTCACCTTGATGACCAGGAGACCATGATCCGGTTGCGCGACCAACTGCAGCGCTATCTACACGCCATGCCGGGCGTGCTGCCAGAAACCGAATGGGCCGCCTGTCGTGAGGAGTTGGCCAGTCAGGTGGCAGCCGGTCTCAACGAAGAGGTTGCTCATACCTTCGCCCTGTTGCCCTGGTTGGATGATTTCTTACCGATCAATCGCCTTGCCACGGAGACCGGGCATGATCTTTACTCGATTGCCGCCCTGTTTCGTGACGTTCGCTCGCGCTTTGATTGCGGTCTGATCCTGCAACGGCTCGACACCGTCCCGTTGCGCGACACCTGGGATCGTGCCGCTTATCGCAGCTTGCAGGCCCGTTTGCTTAAAGGGGTTGTTGCGGTCTCAGAGATTATCTGCCAGTCGAAAGATGGCAATCCCGACAAATTTTTCTCCCGGCGACGCGGCCGTATGCGCAGTTGGCAGAATCTGCTCGCTGAATTACGCCAGGGGACGCCGGTCAATCTGCACCCCTTTACTGTGTTGATCGATCATCTGCAAGGCTTTATCGAAGACTCAAAACCGTAAAAAGGACAGTTCATCATGCACAAACAGCTACTTGGCCCATCGATCACCTTCTTTCCGCAACCGACGACTCTGGTCTCGACCATCGATGCGACCGGGAAGATCAATATCATGACAGCCTCCTGGGTCGCCATGGTCAGTAAAACGCCACCGACTCTGGCCGTCTCGTTGCATCACCTGCGACAGAGTTACGCCAATATCCGCGAGCAGGGGGAGTTTGTGGTCAATGTTGTTCCGGCCGATCTCGTCCTGGCCGCCGATTACTGTGGTCTGCGCTCTGGCAAGGAGATTGACAAGTTGGCGGTCACCGGATTGACGACCGTTCGTGCTACCAAGGTCGCTGCGCCCTTGATCGCCGAATGTCCACTCAATCTCGAGTGCCGCCTGACCCTGGAAGTCCCCCTGGGTGACTATCGTCTGCTGCTGGCCGAAGTGGTCGAAGTGCAGGCGACTGCCAGTGCCATCGATGCGCATGGTGATCTCTCCGCCAATAGTTTCGATCCGCTGGTTTACCTCGGTGGCATTCGTGAATACTGGAGCCTTGGCGAGAAACGCGCCACTGCCTATAAGGACGGCTTGCAGTTGGAAAAACCCTAGTCATTTCGACTGGACACCCCGTTCAGGGGTATGTTATTTTCTGGCCAGTCTTTCCGGCCCGCAACGTGTGGTGGAGCTGAAAAAAAAGACACAATTATCACGCACATACCGCCTGGATCCAAACCGACCGGGACGAAATGGTTATCGCAATCCAACCGTCGGCCAATCTCCCACGGAAGGATCCTGCGCCTTTCGGATCGTTTCCGTCAGGCGTTTTTTGTTGATCAGGATGAAGACCATGACTGTAAAAAGAAAGACCGTCCTTGATATTCTGGGTATGAAGCAGGCCAGTGAGAAAATCACTGTATTGACGGCTTACGACTACCCGTTTGCCCGTATGATGGATGCCGAGGGGATTGATGTGATCCTGGTCGGGGATTCGGCCGGTTCTGTCGTCGCCGGGTACGACACGACCCTGCCGGTGACCATGGAGGAGATGCTTTATCATACCCGTGCCGTCGTCCGGGGCGCTGCGCAGGCGTTGATCGTCGCCGACATGCCGTTTCTCTCTTATCAGGTCGATCTACGCGATGCCCGCCTCAACGCCGGCAGGCTGATCAAGGAGGGGGGAGCACACGCAGTCAAGCTCGAAGGGGGCGAGAATGCTGCCGCCACTATTCGCGCCATTGTCGATATGGATGTGCCGGTCATGGGCCACATCGGTTTGACACCACAGTCGATTCACCGCATGGGAGGGTATAAAGTGCAGGGGCGCGGTGAAGCACAGGCCTGTCAATTATTGGCCGACGCCCGTGCCGTGGAGGAAGCCGGTGCCTTCGCCGTGGTCCTTGAAGGTGTTCCTTCTGAGCTGGCGCGACAGATCACCGCCGCCGTGACGATCCCGACCATCGGCATCGGTGCCGGTGTCGATTGCGACGGGCAAGTGCTGGTCATTCACGATATTCTTGGTCTGTGTGAAAAATACTCGCCGAAATTCGTTAAGAAATTCGCTGATGTCTCCGGCGCCATCCGTGGCGGCATTGGTGATTATATCCGCGAGGTTAAAGGCGGAACCTTCCCCGACGACGAGCATTCGTTTTAAAGACAGGATTAGACAAAGAGCAGTTATCTGTGTTCACATTCCTGCCTTTAACTTTGACCCTAGAAGCCTGAATTATGGATATTTATTCCGAGACTGCACAGATGCAGCAGCGCGCCCTGACTGAAAAACGGTCCGGCCGCCGCATCGCTTTCGTCCCGACTATGGGCTATCTGCACGATGGTCATGCCTCGCTGTTGCATGAAGCGCGGCGGCGCGGCGATATTCTGGCCTTGTCAATTTTTGTCAATCCGGCGCAATTCGGACCGCAGGAGGACCTCTCCACCTATCCTCGCGACATGGATCGCGATCTGGCCATCGCCCAACAGGCCGGTGTCGACCTGGTCTGGACGCCGACGCCGGAATCGGTATACCCAGCCGGCTATGCGACCTGGGTCGATGTCGAGGGGCTCACTGACACCCTGTGCGGGGCGAGCCGGCCGGGGCATTTTCGTGGTGTGACGACGGTGGTCTGCAAGCTGTTCAACGTCGTCCAGGCCGATGTCGCCCTGTTCGGCCAGAAAGATTTTCAGCAGCTGGCGGTGATCCGTCGTATGACCCTCGATCTCAACCTGCCGGTGGAGATTGTCGGCATGCCGATTGTTCGCGAAGCTGATGGTTTGGCCCTGAGCTCGCGCAATGTCTATCTGTCTGCAGATCAGCGCAGTCAGGCTCTTTGCCTGTCACGGGCCCTGGCGACGGCACGACAGATGGTCGCAGCCGGGGTCGCCGATTCTGACGCCATTCTCGCAGCGGTGCGCAGCCTGATCGAAGCCGAGACGGATACCTGTATCGATTATCTGCAAATCTGTCATCAACTGACCCTGCAGGACCAGAAACGTATTGATACTGATTCGGTCCTGTTGTTGGCCGTGCTGGTCGGGAAAACCCGACTGATCGACAACGGTTTCCTCTTTTCCCAGGCGACATGACGATGCCGAAAAATCGAGATACAGCTCGCGCCACTCTGGAAAATCTGTACCGGATCTTCACTGTCCCCGAAGCGCCGGACTCAACCCTCGGTTCCATCGATCAGGCGATTACCGATGATGTCGCCGGTTTTCTGCAGACCCACA
Source organism: Desulfuromonadaceae bacterium UBA2294 (assembly GCA_002345625.1). GTDB lineage: Bacteria > Desulfobacterota > Desulfuromonadia > Desulfuromonadales > UBA2294 > UBA2294. Next base: position 3,969 of record DDWE01000104.1, read on the forward strand.
TCGTAGCACTGGAACACAGCCTTGAAGAGATCGAGGCCGATTTCGTTTCATCGCTGATCCCCGAAGAACCGACCTTCGTCTCCGACTACACCGATTTCGTCCAGGAAAAGCTGGTTGCACAATCGGTCCACACGGCGGCTCCCGGTTTTATCGGCCACATGACCTCGGCGCTGCCTTATTTCATGCTACCGCTCTCCCGCATCATGACGGCACTGAACCAGAATCTGGTCAAGGTTGAGACCTCCAAGGCTTTTACCCCTCTGGAACGCCAGGTTCTGGCCATGCTCCATCGTCTGGTCTACCGGGGCGATGACAATTTTTACGCACGCTGGATGCACAACAGCCAGCATGCCCTCGGCGCCTTTTGCTCCGGAGGAACCATCGCCAACGTCACCGCCTTGTGGGTGGCACGCAATCGCCTGTTTGCACCGAGCGGGACCTTCAAAGGACTGGCCCATGAGGGGCTTTCCCGGGGGATGAAACATCTGGGCTGTGATGGGGTGGCGATCATGGTCTCCCGCCGCGGCCATTATTCTCTAGGCAAGGCAGCTGACCTGCTCGGGATCGGTCGTGACAACCTGGTGCTGGTCGAAACCGACGCCAACAACCGTATCGACCTGAACCTGTTGCGTGAGACCAGTCGTCGTCTGCAGGATGAAAACATTCGACCGCTTGCCCTGGTCGGAGTCGCCGGGACCACCGAAACCGGCAATATCGATCCACTGGCCGCGCTGGCCGATTTCGCCCTTG
>DDWE01000139.1 GCA_002345625.1 Desulfuromonadaceae bacterium UBA2294
GCTGGCAGATGGCTGAACACCGTATTCTCCCGGCTGATTCCCTCGCCGATCCACAACTGGCCCTGTCATTCCAGAACTATCCGATCAACTCTCTGGCCCGCGACGAAACGCCGATGACCGGTGATGAAATCCGCCTGACCCAGACTCTGCCGTTTCCGGGAAAACTCTCAGGCAAAAAAAGTTCCGCCGCGTACGAGTCCGCCTGGTATCGCTATGCCCACGACGAGACCCGATTGTCGCTGACCGCACGGGTCAAAGAGACCTGGTACCAGCTCTATGCTCTGGAACAAGCGATCTCCCTGACCCGTCAGACCTTGCAGGCGGTGGAGGATGTTGGTCGGATCAGTGAGACTCGCTACGCTACCGGTCGCGGTAAACAGCAGGATGTGCTGCGTCTGCAGATGGAGCGGTCGACCGTAGCCGAGCGGCTGATTGCCCTTGAGCAGCAACGCCGCGCGGTTCGCGCCAGCTTCTCCAGTCTGATTGGGCGACCGGTCAGCGAAGAGCTCGACTTCTCCGGTATTGCAGAAGCACCGCTTCCGGCAGTCGACCTGCCACAACTGCTTGATGGTTTAGCAGACCGTCGCCCTTTGATCTCCGGTTACCAGTCCAATATTGACCGCTCGCGCTCCGAGCAACATCTGGCTGAACTCGATTATTACCCGGATTTCTCGGTATGGGCCAGCTATCGCCTGCGGGCCAATGTGCCGGGTGACCCGGTGCAGGGCGAGGATTTCCTCAGCGCCGGCATCAGCGTTACGTTGCCGATCTATTTTGCCAAGCGCCGGGAGAAGGTCGCCGAGACGAACAGCGCGGTGCGCATGGCCGAAGCGCAAAAGACCGATGCTCTGAACCGTGCCCGTGCCGCGGTGACCGATAGGGCGTCAGCCCTGGATGGCAACCGTGAACAGTTGCGCCTCTATCGTGATGGGTTAATCCCGCAGGCCGAAATGACTTATCGCGCCACCCTGGCCGCCTATCAGGTCGACACGGTCGATTTTGCAACCCTGCTCGACGCCCTCAAGAATCAGTACCGGGTTCAAACCGAATATTATCGTTTGCTCGCCGATGCTGGCCGCAACCTTGCGCGCCTTGAGGCTGAAGCGGCCGTCGATCTCCCCCGGGCTACTGCCCCGCAACCCGATGCTGTTGTAGATCTTGAACAGCCGAAAGTGGTGTTGCCATGAAAATCCTCACCTGTGCCATCCTCCCTGCACTTTTGCTGCTGTTGCTCGTTTTTGGCCTGTTCCCCCTCTCCACCGGTCCCTCCACCCCTGCTGAAGCGCTGCATCTGTTGTCACACGCGCATGCTGACGAGAAGGGGACCAAATATACCTGCAGCATGCATCCGACGATCGTTATGGACGAACCGGGAAGCTGCCCGATCTGTGGCATGGACCTGGTGCCGATGGTTAGTCAGGCCGATGAACCGGTGCCAACCGGTGAACGTCAAATCAAGTACTGGGTGGCACCGATGGATCCGACTTACATACGGAACGAACCGGGCAAGTCACCCATGGGGATGGACCTGGTGCCGGTCTATGAGGGAGAGGGTATAGGCTCGACCATCCGCATCGACCCGGTGACCATGCAGAATATGGGGATTCGAACCGCACCTGTGCTGCACCAGAACCTGGAGCGTACCATCAGGACCGTCGGTATTGTCGGTTACGAGGAGCCGCGGCAATACTCCATCAATGCCAAGGTCGATGGCTGGATTGAAAAACTTTACATCGCTGAAACCGGGCGCGCTGTGCGCAAGGGGGATCCATTGCTGGAGATTTACAGTCCGGCGCTGGTCAGTGCTCAGGAAGAGTATCTGCTTGCCGTCGCCAACAATACGACGCTGGCTCATTCTTCTTTACCGGCTGTGTCTGGCGGTGCGCAGCGTCTGCTTGATGCGGCACGGCGGCGGTTGAAACTGTGGGATATCTCCGATCGGCAGATCGACCGACTGGAAAAGAGCGGTCAGGTCGAAAAAACCATGACCCTGTATGCGGAGTACAAAGGCGTGGTAACGCGGAAACAGGTTCAGCAGGGTCAGTACATCAAAAGTGGTATGGAGCTGTTGCAGCTGGCTGATATCTCCCGGGTCTGGGTCTACGCCGATATTTATGAATATGAGCTCCCCTGGGTCAAGGTCGGTCAGCAGGTCGAGGTTGTGCTTCCGTTTGTCGGCGGTAAAACCATCAGCGGCGAGGTGAGCACCATCTATCCGTTTGTCGAGGCCAGGACCCGCACGGTCAAGGCACGGATCGATCTGGTCAATACCGACCTGACCCTGAAGCCCGACATGTATGTGCATGTGCGGCTGCAAGTTGAGTCGCGCGGTCTGGTCCTGACCATCCCGGCCGAGGCGGTGCTTTACACCGGTGAAGAGGCTGTGGTTTTTATTGCCCTGGAAGGCGGCAAGTTTGAACCGCGCCGGGTCAAGGTCGGGATGAAGGATGACAGCGGTCATATTGAAGTCATTCAGGGGCTGTTTGAAGGTGAACAGGTTGTCACCAGCGGTCAGTTCATGCTCGACTCCGAGAGTAAGCTCCGCGCAGCCGTATCCCGGATGACCGAGCCGAAGTCGACAGCCGTCGAACCCCATGTCCATGCGGATCAGGAATCGGCCGGGGAGCTGTTCGGCACCGGCGGCAAGAAGAAAGAGCTGGATGATCTGTTCAGGTAGCATGTCGGCAAGGCAACGACTTTTTTTCTCTTCCGGCATTAAGGATCCCGACCATGCTTGAAAAAATCATCGACTGGTCCATCCGTAACCGTTTTCTCGTTGTGATTGCGACCATTCTGATCGTTGTCGGCGGCATCTACTCTTTGCGGACGACGCCGATCGATGCCATTCCGGATCTCTCCGATGTGCAGGTGATTGTTTTTACCGAGTACGCCGGACAGGCACCACAGGTGGTCGAAGATCAGGTGACCTACCCGTTGACGACGCAGATGCTGGCTGTCCCCGGCGCAAAGGTGGTGCGCGGTTACTCTTTCTTTGGTCTGTCTTTCGTTTACATTATTTTTGAGGATGGCACCGACATCTACTGGGCGCGCTCACGGGTGCTGGAATACCTCAACTATGCCGCCCGCAAGTTGCCGGCCGGGGTCACCCCGAGTCTTGGTCCCGATGCCACCGGTGTCGGCTGGGTTTATGAATACGCACTGGTCAGTGATCGTCACGATCTGCAGCAGTTACGCTCGTTGCAAGACTGGTATCTACGTTACGAGCTCACCGCCGTACAGGGGGTCGCCGAAGTTGCCTCCATCGGTGGCTACGTCAAGCAGTACCAGGTCGCGGTC
>DDWE01000146.1 GCA_002345625.1 Desulfuromonadaceae bacterium UBA2294
GTCTACCAATTCCACCACTTCGGCTAAGCAGGTTGTCTTTATACTGATTCACTCCCCCGCTGTCAATAGGGAATTAACTCAATTTTTCGCTGGGGCCGGTTCTGTCGTCGGGGTCGGAGCAGGGGCGGCTGCCGGCATCGCACTTCCTTCCGGCTGAGCCGGAGCAACGGTCTCCGGCATGATGCTCGAAGCGCCAGGCTGGCCGTAAAAATAGGCGAGAGAGAGGCTGGTCAGCATGAAAATAACTGCGGCACTGACCGTAACCCGGTGCATAAAATTTTTGCCACCACCAGCGCCAAAAACAGTCTGGCTTGAACCGGCACCAAAGGATGCTCCAATTTCAGCCCCTTTGCCGGCTTGCAGCAAAACAATAATGATCAAAGCGATACAAACAAGAACATGCAGGATAATCAAAAATGTAGCCATAATCTTTTCAGCTCCTCTTTCGAGTTTTTTTCGGTTGCGCAACTTAGCACAGTTGCCCGGAAAGAGAAAGAGGAAATATCAGCAGAAGCGGACAATGCGGGCAAAGTCTTCGGCTTTGAGGCTTGCCCCGCCAACCAGAGCGCCATCGATATCGTCCTCAGCCATTAGACCATCAATATTGTCAGGCTTGACACTGCCACCATACAGAATACGGGTGTTGTCTGCAGTGGGCTGATCATAGATGCCACGGAGTAGTCCGCGCAGGAATGAGTGTACTTCCTGTGCCTCCTCATTGCTGGCAGTCTTTCCGGTGCCGATGGCCCAGACCGGTTCGTAGGCGATGACAACCTGAATCAATGCCTTGGCATCGAGACCGGCCAGTCCTCCCTTGATCTGTCGGGTCAACACGTCAAGAATCTTGCCATTATCCCTCTCCTCCAGGGTCTCACCAACACAGAGAATCGCTTTCATGCCTGCGTCAAGGACTGCTTTGACCTTGCGATTAATAAAGGCGTCGTCTTCGCCAAACAGTTGGCGGCGCTCCGAATGGCCGACAATGACAGCGCTGCAACCGGCGTCCTTGAGGAGTTGTGGTGAGACTTCGCCTGTGTAGGCGCCGTGGGTTTCCGGATAGCAGTTTTGCGCCGAAAGTTTGATCTGACTCCCTTTCAAGGCCGCAGCCACGGGGACAAGGGCCGTAAAGACTGGTGCGACCAGAATGTCGCAAGTATCAACGCCGTCGACGGCTTTTTTCAGGGCTGTGACCAAAGCCACCGCTTCGTCGCAGGTTTTGTGCAATTTCCAGTTGCCGGCTATCAGGGGTCTACGCATGATCTGGTTCCTTTACTATGTGCCAGGAAGTGAGTTGAATAGTCGATTCAGGCATCAGTCAAGGCGGCGACACCTGGCAGTTCTTTCCCTTCCAGGAGTTCGAGCGACGCTCCACCCCCGGTAGAAATATGCGTCATGCGCTCTGCCAGACCGCTCTGGTTGACAGCCGCGACGGAGTCTCCACCACCGACAATGGAGAGTGCACTAGAAGCGGCGATTGCTTCAGCGACAGCGAAAGTCCCCTTGGCAAAAGCGTCGAATTCGAACACTCCCATCGGGCCGTTCCAGACGACGGTTTTGCCGGAACGGATTGCTTCAGTGTATAACGCAGTGGTGTCGGGTCCGATATCGAGCCCCATGGCGTCATCAGGGATATGCGCATTGCTGCACACGGTATAGGGAGCGTCAGCGGCGAAGGCGAGAGCGGCAAGATGGTCGACAGGAAGTAGAATTTTAACCCCGGCGGCAACAGCTTGTTGCAGTAACTTCCCGGCCAGTTCAATCCGGTCCTCTTCAACCAGAGACTTGCCAACGGAAAAGCCTTGAGCCCGCAAGAAAGTATAGGCCATGCCGCCACCGATGATCAGGGTGTCGACCTTGCTCAGCAGGTTATCGATAACCAGGATTTTATCACTGACCTTGGCCCCACCGAGAATGGCGACAAAAGGCCGCTGTGGCGCGGCGAGGGCGCCGATCAGGTAGCGTAGTTCGTCTTCCATCAAAAATCCGCAGACCGCCGGATGGAGCAGGCGAGCGACCCCTTCGGTCGATGCATGTGCCCGGTGTGCTGTCCCAAATGCGTCATTGACATAGACATCGGCAAGACGTGCGAGCTGACGACTGAATTCATGGTCGTTTTTGGTCTCACCGGCGTGGAAACGGACGTTCTCCAGCAGCAGAACATCGCCATTCTGTAAATCAGCGACCTGCTGTTCGACTTCGGCACCGATACAGTCTTTGGCCATCACAACTGGTTGACCAAGCAGATTGGCCAGGTACGGCGCAACCGGAGCCAGGGAATATTTGGCTTCTGGCTTATCCTTTGGTCGCCCAAGGTGTGAGGCGAGGATCAGCCGACCACCAGCGGCTATGATGTGCCGGATGGTTGGCAGGGCTGCAACGATGCGGGTGTCATCGGTGATCACACCGTCAGCGCTGACCGGCACATTGAAGTCGACACGGCAAAAAACCCGTCGGTCCTTAAGATCAAGATCGCGAATTGTCATTTTATTCTGCATGTTGAAATCTAATCTCCACTAGAAAATAACAAAAAGGTGCCCCGGACCAACACTTAAGTATCCTGTCCGGGGCTGCGTTTGATCGGATCAGCGTTTGGCAATGTAGTCGACAAGGTCACACAGTCGGTTGGAGTAGCCCCATTCATTGTCGTACCAGGAGATGACTTTGACCATGTTGCCGCCGATGACGGCTGTTGTTTGGGCATCGACGGTTGAAGAGGCCGGATTGCCCTTGTAATCGATGGAGACCAACGGCAACTCACAGTAGTCGAGAATCCCCTTAAGGGGACCGTCAGCTGCACGTTTGAACGCTGCATTGACCTCGGTAACGCTGGTCGATTTCTCGGTCTCGACCACCAGGTCGATCAAAGAGACATTGGGCGTCGGGACGCGCACCGCCATACCATCGAGTTTCCCTTTTAATGTCGGCAATACCAGGGCGACGGCCTTGGCGGCGCCGGTGGTGGTGGGGATCATCGACAGGGCAGCTGCCCGCGCCCGGCGCAAGTCTTCATGGGGCAGATCAAGAATGCGCTGGTCATTGGTATAAGAGTGGACCGTGGTCATCAGTCCTTTGACGATGCCGAACTCCTCAAGCAAGACCTTGGCGACCGGCGCCAGACAGTTGGTCGTACAAGACGCGTTCGAGACGATGTGGTGTTTGGCTGAATCATAATCGTTTTCGTTGACACCCATGCAAATGGTCAGGTCGACCTCTTTGCCCGGGGCACTGATGATAACTTTTTGGGCTCCGGCCTCGAGATGTTTGGCTGCCGCCGCGCGCTTGGTGAACAGCCCGGTCGATTCGATGACAATATCGATACCGAGCTCTTTCCAGGGGAGTGCGACGGGATCGCGTTCCTTGCAAACACGGATTAACTTGCCATCAACAACCAGATTGTCGCCATCGACACGAACATTGACCGGAAAGACCCCGAGGACCGAATCGTATTTGAGCAGATGAGCGAGGGTCGCAGCATCGGTGAGATCGTTGATGGCAACGACCTCGAAACGGTTGGACGTCGCGGCAGCGCGAAGGACATTGCGGCCGATGCGGCCAAAACCGT
>DDWE01000024.1 GCA_002345625.1 Desulfuromonadaceae bacterium UBA2294
AACAGCAGCCGGAGCCGCAACAGCAACCGGGGCTGGGGCCGCAGCAGCCGGAACGGGCACAGGAGCACTCAAAGCCAAAGCGGTTGATGGCTGTTCAGCCACTTGCTCGTTCGCGCCGTATAGCGTCGGCGAAATGGAGTTGGCCGGCGGCGTTGTTGCAGCCGGTGGCAAAGGCGCCAGAGGCGTCAATGTCTTGATCCTGATCAGTTTAACCGGTTCTTTCTTTTCCGGCACAACTTCTTCCTCAGGCAGGGCTTCCATCTCTTTCACCGGGCTGTAGGTCCCTATCCCCTGACAGGTGGACAAACCAAACAGGATACGGTAATCGGGGCTGGCGTCGGAAAGCCCAACCGTAGCTCCGAGATTCAGGGTCAAGTGAGGAGAGAGAAAATATTGAAAGCCGCCGCCGACCTCCCCCGCCCGATCTCCACCGACGAGAGCTGCAGAATAAGATTCAGCCTCGGCAATCAGGCGCAAACGCTCTGTCGGAAAAAATTCAATACCGCCGCCAAAGCCAACCTGGCTCGTTTCGTACGGAATTGGTGCCGTCGCCGGACGGTCATCCTTCTCACGGTATGCACCATAAGCATGCACCCCGAAACGACGGTTTTTCAAACTCGCAATCAAGCGCCCCTGATAATCGACCAGACCGTCATATTCAGGATCGTAAGAAATCTGTCGCTGTAGCTGGCCGTCAACGGCAACTTTAAACAGGGATGAGCGACTGCCAAGAACACGCAATTTGGCACCAAGGTTCACATAACCGCGACCACTGTTCTGTTCTTCATCGTTAAACAGGACACTCGGATAGGATCCGTACATTTCCAGGGATGAACCGAGACCTAGAGTGATGGAAAAAGGGACCATCCGGGCCGGACCGTCAGGGCTGTCGGTAAAGTTCATCCACAAACCGACACAGACGTTCCCCGCATTCAGAGTGTCTGCAGTCGGTTGGGAAAGCAAACCGGTATCGCCATATTGAGTCGGGACCGCCCACACGGGAACCGCAATGGAGAGGCAAAGACTGGCAACGCATATTGAACGAAGAAGAGTGATCATCTATTAGAGCTTCCTGAGTAAAAAAGCAGAACGGTACATATCATCCTGACGCTAAAAAAGCAACAGGAACGACCGAAAACAGCCTTTTGCCTGACGGCGCAACACACCAACAATCCCTTGACAATTCAAAAAAGGGATAAAGGCCTTGTTACTAACAAGTATTATGCCAAAAAACAGCGAAAACCTTTAATAGATGCAGGCTTATGCAAAGCAACCAACCAACCCCGCTGAAATGGCGTATCGGTCAAAGAGTTATTGTTTGGATCTTTTCAAAAAACCCGCCCCGGAAAGGAAAACCCTTCCGGGGCACGGTAAAATACAGGGTCACTACCGGCAAAAAGCGGAACCGGTCAAACAATGCCCATATCGTGACAGCGCGATTCACTGTAACACTGTAAAGTCAGGACAGGCAAACCAGAGCCCAAGACAAACCAAAAAGCTGAGCAGCATCATCGCGTTATCAATTACAGCCGACAGGATTACCGATCGACCATTTCGCGCAGCTCCTTACCAACCTTAAAAAAAGGCAATTTCTTCGGTCGGACATGAATGACTTGACCCGTCTTCGGGTTGCGTCCCATGTATGATTTGTATTCTTTGACAATAAAACTGCCAAAGCCCCGGATTTCTATCCGCCCGCCGTGAACCAGAGTCGAGGACATCTGATCAAAAATAAGATTAACGATCTCCTCCGATTTTTTAAATGTCAGATTCTTCTTTGCCGCCAACGACTCGACAAGCTCAGACTTATTCATATAAACCCTCCATCAACCCGTTTATGGGCTTTGCAACCAGGTGTTCGTCAGATAGACCAACTATACCCGTCGATGAAAAGCTGTCAACCTGCTGTAATTATTCTTTTTAGCTTAAATGGTCGTAAAGGGCGAAAGAGTCCAGATGACGTGGGCATCACCCACGCCTATATTTTGCCAGCGATGCGGCAAATGCGACTTAAAGGACAAACTGTCACCCGTGCGCAGGATAAATACTTCGCCGTCAATAGTCACCTGTAGTTCACCATTAATGAGATAAATCAACTCATCCCCGGGGTGATACATATGATCATGACCACTGCTGCCACCGGCTTGCACAGTACAATAGAACGACATGAATTGCGGATCGCGCAGGCCCGAGGTGAACGACTCGGTATGCATGTTGTCCTGATCATCGTAAACGGTCTTCGCCCGGGTCCCCGGCGACGAAAAAACTACTTCATGAGTATTGCGAACTTCCTCAACGAAGTAATTGATGCTCTTGTCAAAAACGACCGACAGCTTCATCAGAATTTCAACCGACGGGATGGTCAACCCCCGCTCAATGCGTGAAATCATATTCGATGAGACACCGGCACGATCCGACAGCTCCTGGATGGTCATATCATTTTTCAGGCGAATCGCCTTAAGCTTCTTGCCAACAATCTTCTTAATGCGCATCGCTTTCGTCTCCTGCCGTTATTGGGCTACATTCGGTGCCGGAGACACCACCCACATGACCAAAGACTTGCCATCGTAGCGGTTCTCCCAGCGGTGCGGCAATGAGGCTTTGAAGGTCAGGGAGTCCCCCTTCTCCAGTAAATACTCGCGCCCTTCGATATGAAAAGCCACTCGCCCTTCCATCAGCAGAGCAAACTCCTCACCGCTATGCACCATCGCTCCTTCACCACTGCTGCAGTCCGCTTCAAGGGTATCGAAGAAGACCGAGAAACTCGGGTCGCGCAGACCGTGAGACAGGCTGACAATCTGATGTTTATCCTCGAAGAAGAAGATCGGTTGACCTTCCCCGCTCCGGGTCAAAATCACCGTCGATCCCGTCGCGGCATCCTCGACAAAGAAGTTTATGCTCATGCCAAAGGCATTCGCCAGCTTCATCAAGATCTCAACCGATGGGATTGTCAAACCGCGTTCGATTCTTGAAATCATATTCGAGGAGACCCCTGATGATTTTGCAACCTCTTGTATTGTAAGGTCGTTTTTCAGGCGCGTCGCCTTCAGCTTCTTACCGATAATTTTTTTAACCATGCCCTGCCCCATGAAATGAAATGAAACGATTTTCTACCAGAGAACCATATTTGTCAACGGAATATAAATTTATAAAACAATGTTACACATGTAGTGTATTGCTAGATGAGTATTGTCAACCAACATCACATGCAAGGTTGACATTCCTCGGTGACAGAGCTATAAACAGCCGATCTAAAAACCATAGATGGAGACAAGGACAATGACCGACTGGAGCATCGATCTGCACCGCCAGATCATCTCAGGAACCCCGGCCGGCGCCAACGACGCCCGCCGCATCCTTAACGCCAACGGCGCCGATCTGAGTTTCCTCATTGCCGGTGCCCACCGTCTGCGCGAGACCTATACCAACGGCAAGATCCATCTCTGCGCCATTCTGAACGCCAAATCAGGGCGTTGCGCCGAGAACTGCGCCTTCTGCGCCCAGTCAGCCCACGCCAAAACCGCTGCGCCGGTCTACCCGCTGAAGAGTCGCGCGGAGATTGTCGACGGCGCTCTGGCCGCAGATGCCGCCGGCGCCCGCTGTTACGGCATCGTCACCAGCGGCACCCGGGTCAATCCCGGCGCCGAGTTCGAAGAACTCCTGGCCGCTATCCGCGAAATCAAAACCCGCACCGCGATCCCGCCCTCGGCCTCTCTCGGCATCCTCGATGCGGAGACCGCCAGCGCCCTGGCCAAAGCCGGTTGCGCCACCTACCATCACAACCTCGAAACCGCCCGCTCTTTCTTTCCGCAGATCTGCACCACCCACGATTACGAAGAAGATGTCGCAACCATCCGCGTCGCCAAAGCATCCGGCATGCAGGTCTGCTGCGGCGGACTGTTCGGACTCGGTGAATCGCCGGCGCAACGGATCGAGCTCGCCCTGACCCTGCGCGAACTTGAGGTCGACTCGGTCCCGATCAACTTTCTCAATCCGGTGGAGGGGACACGCCTCGAAGGGCTGCGGCAATTATCACCACTTGACTGTTTGCGTATTGTTGTCATGTTCCGCTATCTGCTGCCGGATAAGCGTATTTCGGTCTGCGGCGGCCGCGAGAGCAATCTGCGGGAACTGCAGTCGTGGATCTTCATGGCCGGCGCCGATGGCATGATGGTCGGCAACTACCTGACCACCAGCGGCCGCGACCTGGCCCTTGACCATCAGATGCTGATGGATCTCGGCGAGGTGGCTGATGCCTGCTGATATGACTCCGGGAATTTTTGTCACCGGCACCGACACCGGCGTCGGCAAGACGATGGTTGCCGCCGCCCTTGCCCGTCTGCTGCACAACCGCGGGGTCAAGGTCGGAGTGATGAAGCCGATCGAAAGCGGCGTCGCCGATGTGACACAACTCGGCGCTGACGGCGCCCTGCTCGCATGGGCTGCCGGCGTCGAGGATGACTGTAACCTCATCACTCCCTATCGCCTGCAACATCCGGTCGCACCGGCCATCGCCGCCAGTAAGGAGCAGGTGCGCATTGTTCCGAGCCTGCTGAGTGAAGCATATGCCACCCTGGCCGCGCGTCACAGCTACATGATCGTCGAAGGTGCCGGTGGGCTGATGACACCGCTGGCCGGTGGTCACTTAGTTGCCGACCTTGCCCGACAACTTGCGTTGCCGCTGCTGGTCGTCGCCCGCACCGGCCTCGGCACCATCAATCATACCCTGCTCACCCTGCTCGCTGCGGCTTCGCATGAGCTGACCGTTGCCGGTTATATTCTCAACGGCATGCCGGATGATGCCGACCTTGCCAACGACAGCGCACCGCACACTCTGGCATCCTTAACCGCCGTTGACATCCTCGGCGTCACCCCGCAAATCACCAACAGCGATGCAAAGGAGCAGGTCATCGCCCTCACTGCGATTCTCGATGCCCTTCCGACCCGCGATTTCCTCCTGCGCGCCATCGGCGCTCCGCTCTAATCATCATGGCCAAATTGATGGACAGCCAGCAGATTCTGGACCTCGACCGTCGCCACATCTGGCACCCCTGCACCCAGCAGAAGGATCTTGAAACCCTGCCACCGATTCCGATCGAACGGGGCGACGGCGTCTGGCTCACTGCCGTCGACGGCCGCCGCTTCATCGATGGCGTCTCCTCCTGGTGGGTCAACCTGTTCGGCCACAACCACCCGCGCCTCAATCGCGCCCTGAGCGACCAGACCGCTAAAATCGCCCACACCATCTTTGCCGGTTTCACCCACCGACCGGCGGTCGAACTCGCCAGTCGCCTCTGCGCCCTGGCCCCGGCCGGTCTGGAGCGGGTCTTTTACACCGATAACGGTTCGGCGGCGGTGGAAGCAGCCTTGAAAATGAGCTTCCAGTACTGGCAGCAAAGCGACCGGCCGCAAAAGACCCGCTTTCTCTCCCTTTCGGACGCCTACCACGGCGAGACCCTCGGTGCCCTCTCCGTCGGCGGCTGTGATTTATACCGCGACATCTACCGTCCAATCCTCCTCGACGGCTTCCAGGCGCCGGCACCGGACTGCTTCCGCTGCCCGTTTCAGCAACATCGCGACAGCTGTCAGGCCGAGTGTTTCGTCGAACTCGAGAACGTCGCACGGAGTCACGCTGACCAGATCGCCGCCATCATCATCGAGCCGCTGGTCCAGGGGGCGGCCGGCATGCGCATCTATCCGCCACTCTACCTGCAGAGGCTGCGCGATCTGTGCGACGAACTGGAGATCCACTATATTGCCGATGAGATCGCCGTCGGCTTCGGCCGCACCGGCAAAATGTTTGCCAACCAGCACGCCGGCGTCACCCCCGACCTGCTCTGCCTGTCGAAGGGGATCACCGGCGGCTACCTGCCGCTGGCAGCGGTGTTGACCACCGACACCATCTATCAGGCCTTCTACGACGATTACGCCAGCCAGAAAGCGTTCTTACACTCCCACTCCTACACCGGCAACCCGCTCGCCT
>DDWE01000105.1 GCA_002345625.1 Desulfuromonadaceae bacterium UBA2294
GGACGCAGATCAAATCTGATCAAATCTGATTTTCACGGATCAGGCTTTATTGTTTTGATCTAAGTCTTTTTCGGATCTAATCTGCGTTAAGCTGCGGCTTGGTTTCAAGCTTAAAAATCATTGGCCACAGATTTCACAGATTTACACGGATTTTAAGAACAGCTGAATCTCGTTTTGTTCTGGTGTTGCATGATCTGTTTTTATCAGAATTGATCTCTGTCCGATAAAGCTTTTGTCTGTGTAAATCCGCGAAATCTGTGGCTATGCTTTAAGCTTGAAATCATTGGCCGCAGATTACGGAGATTAACGCAGATTTTAAAACAAAGAAGACTGATTTGTGTTCAGGTTTTTGCCTAATCTGCGTTCATCAGATTTGATCTGCGTCCAATTGCTTTAGCTTGTGAAAATCGGCGAAATCCTTAAAAGGACATCATGCCTGAAAAAACAACCGACAAACTGCCCCCGGTCTACATGACGCCGCCTTGCGAACAGCGACTGCGGGCCGAGTTGAAGGAGATCCTCTACAAGCTGCGGCCGGAGATGGTGGCGACGGCGGCGTGGGCGGCGGGGAATGGTGATCGCAGCGAGAATGCTGATTATCATTACGCCAAAAAGAAGCTCCGGCAGTTTGACGGCCGCATCCGTTTTTTGAGCAAGCGTCTGGAATCTGCAACGGTGGTCGATCCGGTGGAACAGGCGAAGATCGCCAACGGCCGGGTGCTGTTCGGTTGCACGGTGACGGTGGAGAATGAGGCGGGGGAAAAAAAAGTCTACGCCATCGTCGGTGAGGATGAATACGATGCGGCGCGCGGCTATGTGAGCTGGAAATCACCCATCGGCCGCGCCTTGCTCGGTTCGCGGGAAGGGGATGCGGTCACTTTTGACACCCCCGGCGGCCAGACCGAGCTGGAGATCGTTGCGGTGGAGTATAAGACGCTTGAAACCTGAACTGTTAGCGCAATTTTTGCCAAGGTTGACCTGATGCGTTTTGGACTCTGCTGCCTGTTCGCGAACCAACCGATCACCTTCAAGACGACGACGGCCAAAGCGTTGCAGGCCCTGCCACGCGCAGCACAGCTTGATAAGGTTTCGGCTATTTGCCTGCACAACGCCACAAACCTGCAGCAGGCGGTGACCACCGCCAATCGGCTGGGGATCGGCGCCTTTCGTATCATGTCGCCGCTCTTCCCGCGCATGACCCATCCGGAGGTTGGCTACAGCCTGGACGACCTGCCTGACGCATCCCGTATCGCTACACTGCTTTCTGCCACCCGACAACTCGCTATCGACACCGATATTCGGCTCAGCTTCCACCCCGACCAGTTCGTCGTTCTTTCGTCGCCGCACCCTGCGGTGGTGGATAATTCCATCCGCGAGTTGGCCTACCAGGCGCAGCTGGCCGAGTGGGTCGGCGCCGGGGTGATCAACCTGCATGCCGGCGGTGTTTATGGTGACAAATCTGCAGCCCTTGAACGCTTTGCCGCCGTCTATCGCCATCTGCCCGACGCGGTTCGCTCACGGTTGTCGCTGGAGAACGACGATATCAGCTACACGCCGGCCGATCTGCTGCCACTGTGTCAGCGCCTCAATCTGCCGCTGGTCTATGATGTGCATCATCACCGCTGCAATCCGGACGGTCTGTCAGTAGAAGAAGCGACAGAACAGGCCGCGGCGACCTGGCAGGCGCTTGGGCGTGAACCGTATTGCCACCTGTCGTCGCCACGCGCCGGCTGGCAGGGGGGGAACCCGAAACCGCATGCCGATTATATCGATCCAGTCGATTTTCCTGACTGCTGGCGTGGGCGGACGATGACGGTCGATATCGAGGCCAAGGCCAAGGAGTTGGCGGTGGTCAGACTGATGCACGATCTGGGTACCGGTGGATGTGCCCCAGGGCGGACCCTTCTGTAACCGGCCCATCTTTTTGAACTATTGGATGCAGTTTTGGTATAAATTATCTGCGGTCAGAACGTGATCGCCAACGGCCTATCGCTATCAAACAGGACGAAACAGTGAACCCTCAGGACACCCTTAAGCGTCCAGCAAAAAAGCGCCAGCCGGGCGGGATGGTCATCCTGCACGAGGATAAGGATATTCTGGTGGTGGTGAAGCCGGCCGGGTTGTTGACCGTCGGCAGTGATCGCGACAAATCGCGCACCGCTCACTACCTGCTCAACGATTATGTGCGCAAGGGCGATCCGAAATCGCGCCACCGGGTGTATGTCGTGCATCGTCTCGATCAGGATACCTCCGGCATCCTGATCTTTGCCAAAAGCGAAGCGGCGAAGAAGACCTTGCAGGAGAACTGGGAGACGACCGACAAACATTACCTGGCGGTGCTGAATGGCCAGCTGGCAGAAAAAGAGGGGAAGATCTCCAGCTATCTGGCTGAGAATTCTGCCCAGCGGGTCTACTCGACCACCGATGCCGCCAAGGGGAAACTCGCCCACACCGAATACAAGGTGCTGCAGGAGGGCAAGGGCTTAAGTCTGGTGGAGATTCACCTGCTCACCGGGCGCAAGCACCAGATCCGGG
>DDWE01000057.1 GCA_002345625.1 Desulfuromonadaceae bacterium UBA2294
CCATCGACTTCTCCGACCAGAACCTGGAAGACGCCAAAGCCGGCCTGTCACGCTTTTATGAACTTTTGCATGCCGCCGACACGATCCTTGACCAGCAGCCGGTCCCGGCAAAAACGCCTTGCCCGACCATTCAGGATAATGAACGTGAGATCTATGACCGTGTCGAACTGGTCGACGAGCGATTTGCCGAGGCCATGGATGACGACTTCAATTCGGCTCTGGCTATCGGCCACCTGTTTGATCTGGTGCGCGCGCTTAACCGACTGATCAGTGAAAAACGCTTTGAAGACTGTCCGCTCTCCCTCGTTGTTCTGCAGGACGGGGTCAAAAAACTGCGACAACTCGGTGCGGTCCTGGGCCTGTTTGGTTCCAAGCCCGACGTCTGGCTGAACAAGCAGAAAAGCGCCGGACTGATCGCCAGCGGTCTGCAGCCTGAGGCGATTGAAGCCCTGATTGTCGAGCGGCGCCAGGCCCGGCAGAATCGCGACTTCGCTCGTGCCGACGCCATCCGTAACGAACTGGCGGCGCAGGGGATCGAGCTGCTCGATTCCGCAACCGGCACCACCTGGAAGGTCAAGTAGCGGTCCCCGCGACTTAAAACGATGTCCTCCTTTTTTCTTCGGCCGCGCCAGCGCGGCGCCTTACTGGTTACCGCCGGGGTGCTGCTGATCAGTTTCGATGCCCTTCTGGTTCGTCTTGCCGCGACCGACGGCTGGAGCGTATCGGTCTGGCGCGGTCTGTTCATGGCAATGGCGACGCTCCCCTTTGCCTGCCGGCGATCGGTCCTCCGTGCCGCGGCTGTTGACGCCAGCGGGCTTTGGCTGGCCTCTTTTCTCATGGCGACCAGCTCCCTTGGACTGGTTCTTGCCTTCACCCTGACCAGCGCCGCCAATGTTGTGGTCATCCTCAGTGCCGCTCCCCTGTTCGCCGCCTTGTTCAGTTATCTGTTTCTGCATGAGCTCACGCCACTACGCACCTGGCTGGCGATAGCCGTCTGTTGTGGCGGCGTCGCCTGGGTTATGGCCGACTCACTCGGTCACGGTCAGCTGACCGGAGACCTGCTGGCGGCCGGGGCCACCTTGCTCACCGGCGCCTATTTCACCACCATCCGCTGTTATCCTGACCTGCCCCGCACACCGGTTATTAGCCTGGGCGGCCTGCTGCTGGCACTGTTTGCCCTGCCGCTGGCGTCCCCTTTTGCCCTTTCGGCGACTAGTTATGGCTGGCTGTTCGTCTCCGGTTTTCTGCAAATGCCCCTGGCGATTTTCCTGATTACCATCGGCCCCCGCTACCTCCCCGCCGCCGAGGTCAGCCTGTTTCTGCTGCTGGAGACAGTCCTGGCTCCGCTCTGGGTCTGGCTGGTTCTGTATGAACAGCCGCCGGCTGCCACCATCACCGGTGGCGTCGTTATCCTTTTCGCCCTGCTGCTCAACACCCTCGCCGGCGCCAAAGAAGATTGATTCCCCTCACCTCTGCCTCGCCGGTGGACCAATTTCATGCTACAGTTATCGGCAGTATGTGCTTATTTCTGGCCACTTCTTACCCTGACTGAGTATCGACCATGTTTCGAATCCGCCGCATCTACGACACGTCACTGCCGGCCAACCGCCAGGCCATCAGCCAGGTTCAGCAAATCCTCCGCGACCAGTTCCCGGCGCTGGACAAAAAGGACATCAAAAAACTCCCTGAGCAACTGACCAATCCGCTGAAATACCGCTTCCGTTCTATCTTGTCTGTTGCCGAGAGCGATAAAGGAGAAGTGGAAGGATTCGCCCTGCTGCTGCACGCCCCTGACCTGAAGTTCTGCTACCTCGAATACATCTCGGCCGCCGACAAGATGACCGGTCGGGGCATCGGTGGTGCCCTCTACGCCCGGGTGCGGGGTGAAGCGCGGGCTTTGGGAGTGATCGGCATCTTCATGGAATGCCTGCCGGACGATCCGGCCCTCTGCCAAGACCAGCAGATCCTTGCCCAGAACAAAGCCCGGCTGAAGTTCTACGAACAGTACGGCGCCCGACCTTTTGCCGGCACCGCTTATGAAACACCGGTCAAGGAGGGGGATGACAATCCACCCTATCTGGTCTTCGATGACCTCGACGAGGAGGTTGACCTGCAGGCACAGCGCCTGCGTAAGATTGTCCGGGCGATTCTTGAGCGAAAATATTCGCATCTTTGCCCCAAAGCTTATATCGACCTGGTTGTCGATTCGTTTGCCGATGACCCTGTCGAACTGCGCGATTTTCGTTATCGCAAGGGTGAGCTCCCCAGGCCGATACCGAAAGGTCAGCATCCGGTTGAGCGGCAAATCGCTCTGGTGGTCAACGACCTGCATGATATCCACCATGTCCGCGAGCGCGGCTATGTCGAATCTCCGGTACGCATCCGCTCCATCCTGCGTGAAATCGAGCCGACCGGCCTGTTTCACCGCGTGGCGGTACGTCGTTTCGGCGAACACCATCTCAAACGGGTCCATGCCGCTGATTTTGTCGACTATTTAAAGACCATGTGCGCCGGACTCCCTGAAAACAAAGCGCTGTATCCTTATGTGTTTCCGATCCGCAACGCGGCCAGGCCCCCAAAGGAGAAAGCGATCAAGGCCGGTTATTATTGTATCGACACCTTTACTCCATTGACCCACAACGCTTACCTTGCCGCCAAACGTGCCGTCGATTGTGCTCTGACTGCAGCCCGCTGCATTCTCGAAGGTCAACGTCTTGCCTATGCTCTGGTTCGACCACCTGGGCACCATGCCGAGCAGCGCGCCTTCGGCGGCTTTTGCTACTTTAACAATGCCGCTCTCGCCGCCGAGGAGCTTTGTGACTACGGCAAGGTTGTGGTACTCGACATCGACTACCACCATGGCAACGGTACCCAGAATATCTTCTATAACCGGCGCGACGTCCTGACCATCTCCCTGCACGGCCATCCGCGTTTTGCCTACCCTTACTTCAATGGCTTCGATGATGAAACCGGCGCTGAGCACGGCCTTGGCTTCAATCTTAACCTCCCGCTTCCTGAGCAGCTCGATGGCGCCGGTTACCGCATCGCGTTGGCAAAGGCGATCAAGCGCATCCAGAGATTCAAACCGACCTTTCTGGTGATCGCCCTTGGTCTCGATACCGCCAACGGAGATCCCACCGGCACCTGGAGTCTTAAAGGGAACGATTTTTGTGAAAATGGCCACATGCTTGGTGCGCTCGACCTGCCGACAGTGGTGATTCAGGAAGGTGGCTACGACAGTCGTGTCCTGGGCAGTAATGCCCGACATTTTTTCAAGGGGCTCTGGGAAGCAACCTTTGCCGGTTGATGAGGCGATTGTCCACTTTTTGTAACGGCCCTTTTCGGGTCACGTTTTTCGTATTCTTTTCGCGAGGGATAACATGGAAACATCTGTCACTAAAGATCTAACCCGCACAACGTTCGCTGTCCTGCTCATCGGTGTGTTGATTTTTTCCTGTTTCTGGATTTTACGCCCCTTTCTACCAGCACTGATCTGGGCATCCATGATCGTTGTCTCCACCTGGCCGCTGCTGTTATCGGTCCAGACACGCCTCGGCAACAGGCGAGCCCCCGCAGTCGCGGTGATGACATTCACCATGCTGCTGATTTTCGTGATTCCTTTCTCCCTTGCCATCGGCACCATCGTCGAACAAGGGGCTCAGCTCAAAGGCTGGATTGGAGCTCTACACAACTTCAGTTTTCCACCTGCTCCAGCCTGGCTCATTAAAATTCCCCTGGCCGGTTCTCAACTTACCGGGACCTGGCAACAACTCGCATCTCTGCCTCCCGAAGAGCTTGGTGGCCGCCTCACCCCTTACCTCGGTAAAGCGGTTAGTCTGTTCCTCACGCAAGCCGGAAGCTTTGGCGTCATGTTTGTCACCATACTGCTCACCCTTATATTGAGTGGTTTTCTCTACGCTAATGGCGAATCTGCTGCTAATTCCGTTCTGAAACTAGCGCGTCGCATTGCCGGCTCGGCAGGACAAGATGCCGCCCGATTAGCCGGAAATGCCGTTCGCGCCGTGGCACTCGGGGTCGTGGTGACGGCACTGGTTCAAGCCGTTCTGGCCGGTATCGGCATGGCTGTCGCCGGTGTTCCTTACCCAACTTTGCTCACGGCGTTGATCTTTGTTTTGACCATCGCCCAGATTGGTCCGGCCCCGGTGCTGATCGCTGCCGTCGCTTGGCTCTTTTGGTCCGATGCATCAGCAGCCGGCACCGGTCTTTTAATCTGGGCCCTGCTGGTCTCCGGCATCGACAATTTTCTGCGTCCACTGCTGATTCGACGCGGTGCCAATCTCCCGCTGATTCTGATCTTCGCCGGCGTCATCGGCGGGTTGCTCGCCTTTGGCGTGGTCGGATTGTTTATCGGGCCAGTGGTCCTGGCCGTCGCCTACACTCTTCTCGAAGTCTGGGTTAATGACAGCGATAA
This sequence comes from Desulfuromonadaceae bacterium UBA2294, assembly GCA_002345625.1. GTDB lineage: Bacteria > Desulfobacterota > Desulfuromonadia > Desulfuromonadales > UBA2294 > UBA2294. The sequence continues at coordinate 4,433 of DDWE01000057.1, forward strand.
TCGTCCTGTAACAACAGGCACTGATCAATGAACATGGCGCATCCCACCTTACCAGCACTGCATTGGCTTGATCGCCATCTGGACCACCTCTCCTCGCGTACACTATTGCTGCTCGCAATCGCGGTTTTGTCGATCTGCACCTTTGCAGACCACTACACCGGTAATGAGCTCTCTTTTTCCATCACCTATCTGGCCCCTATCGCTCTGGCAGCCTGGTATGCCGGCGCGAAACCCGGATTCTTCATGGTTTTTGCCGCATCGCTTGCCTGGCTCGGAGTTGATCTCCTCTCCGGACACACTTACAGCCACCCGATGATCCCGGTCTGGAACAGTCTGGTCCGTCTCGGCTTTTTCCTCATCGTCACCACCTTGCTGCTACATACCCGTAAACTCCTTACGATTCTCCACGATCAGGCCGGGCAGGATGCGCTGACCGGCCTCGCCAACAGCCGTACCTTCTATGCTCGTCTCAATCTTGAGCGTGAGCGGGCCCTGCGTTATCGGCACCCGTTCACCATTGCCTACCTGGACCTTGACAATTTCAAACGGGTGAACGATACCCTGGGACACGAAGCCGGAGATGGTGTTCTGCGCACGATTGCAGAAGGGTTAACAAGCGGTCTGCGCAAAACCGATCTGATCGCTCGCCTTGGCGGCGATGAGTTTGCGTTGTTATTGGCTGAAACCGGGGAGGGTGAAGCCGACGAGGTCCTGCAGAAACTTCATGTCCAGCTTTTGAGACAAATGGCTCTGCAAAAATGGCCCGTTGGGTGCAGCATCGGGGCTGTTACCTGTAACGACCCGACTCAGATTGACAGCCACGATCTGGTCAACCAGGCCGATGAACTGATGTATCTGGTTAAACGAAGCGGCAAGAACCGTATTGTGTGCAAAGTTATTGGCTGAGATTATCTTTTTTCGGTAAGTGCGGACGCCGGGAGTTCTTCGGCTCCTGCCTTAGGGTTCGTCCGAGCTGTTCGGATCAATTCGGACCCGTCTTTTCCCACTCCCGGCATTTCATCATCAACCAGTCCATGTCGCTATAATGACTGACCAGTTCCTTCAGGGCCATACACCTCAAGAAAAAAACGAACACGTGGAACAGTCCTGTCTTCATTCTTTCTATTTTACATCTGGTGAACTCATCCATAAAAGACCTCCGCACCTGATTAATTCATCGCAGCGCGAAGGTCTTAGTGATTCTGACTCAAGTGACAAGTGCTACTGCCTAGATGGCCTGGAGAACGCCAGTTTGCCACCATAAAAACCGAGCAGTCCGACACACCCGAGCATCCCGGTCAGGCAGAGGTAGTAAAACACCTGCATTCCGGCACCACCATACAGATGGATCGGTAGTGCAAGGCTACCAAGGATAATAAGAACACTCGCCAGGGCGATTTTGCGGTAGAAAATAGGGGCCTTCTCGCCACCGAAGCGGGTCTTCCAGTCGTAGATTCCACTCGCCAACGCCAGCGGCGCGGCCAGTGTCACCACGCCGACCATCCAGAACGCCCCCTCGGCCAATGCCGAACGGTTGAAGCCCCAGTCCATAAACAGAAATAGCCAGACCACCGGCATCAGTCCGTTTGGGAAATGGACCAGAATCGGGTGCAGATGCAACTGCAGGGCCGGTGCGGTTTCTGCCACTGTCTGTTCTGCCTCGAGCAGAACAAACAGACTGCGATCCGCACCGCAAACCGGGCAGTTCACCGGGGGCGCGTCACCTTCATGAATATAGCCACACACTGTGCATTGCCATTGCTTGGTCATGGAGACTCCTTGTCAGAATGTGCCCAATTCTAGCGGACACAGCAAGAAGCGCAACCGGAAACATGCGGGCATGTGAAGAGTCACTCTACTTGAGTTTATCGGCAAAAGCCGTTTGCAATATTTTCAGCTTTGGTTCGATCACCATCCGGCAATAAGGCTGCATGGCATTACGGCCGTAATAATCCTGATGATAGGATTCTGCGGGAAAAAAGGTTGTCAACGGAACTATTTCGGTGACGATCGGGTCTGGCCACAACCCTGAGGCGTCTGCCTCCTGCCGAGATCGCTCCGCAACCAGTCGCTGTGCATCGTCCTGATAAAAGATGCAGGAACGGTACTGGCTGCCGATATCGGCCCCCTGTCGGTTTCGCGTCGTCGGATTATGGCTGCGCCAGAAGACGTCAAGCAGTTCGTTAAATGAAATCTGTGCCGGATCAAAAAAGACTTGGACGACTTCTGCATGGCCGGTCTCGCCAGTACAAACCTCCTGATAAGTCGGTTGGTTCACTGGACCACCAGCATAGCCGGAGACTACTTTTGTCACGCCGCGTAAGCGAGAGAAAACCGCCTCCACGCACCAGAAGCATCCGGCCCCTAACATCGCTGTGACTTGCTGATCTGACATTTCCATCTCCTCAGTCGGTGATTGCATCAACAGTTTAGCAGACAAAGACCCCAACAGGTTACTGTTTGATGTGAAACACCAACCCACTTCCTTCATGGTTTAATTTAAGCACTTTTGTCGAAGATGATCTTGTCCTGAAAATACAAAACGGGCGACTCCTTGTCGGAGTCGCCCGTTTTGACTGGTAATGTTGATCAAGATCAGTGTTTGACTTTTCCTGCAACCTGAATGCGGATCAGCGCACGTTCCAGTGCCGTCTCCATGATCTTGTATTCTTTTTCGTCCGGGCTCAAGGTTTTCATGGCCACTTCGGCACGGCCTAGCGCCGCTTGGGCACGCTCCAGATCGATCTGGTCAGACGGCTCAGCCGTCTCCACCAGAACGGTAACCGTATCGTCTTCTACCTCGATATAGCCCCAGTTGACCGCGACGTAGAACGTCTGGCCATCCTGACGATAGTGCAGGGCGCCAATATTGAGCGTGGTCAACAGCGACGTGTGCCCGGGCAGGATGCCGAGTTCGCCGATCGACCCCGGTGCCGTCACCTCGTCCACCTCGGTGGCAAGGACGCGCTTGTAGGGGGTGACCATTTCCAGTTTGAGTTTCTCTGCCATGAATAACTTCCTTTATCCGGATCAGGCGGCCAGCTGTTTCGCCTTCTCAAGCGCCTCATCGATGGTGCCGACCATGTAGAACGCCTGCTCGGGAATATCGTCGTACTCACCGGCAACGATCCCTTTGAAGCCCTTGATGGTATCGGCGAGCTCAACATATTTGCCGGGGGTCCCGGTAAACGTCTCGGCCACGTGGAACGGCTGAGACAGGAAGCGCTGAATTTTACGTGCGCGGGAAACGGCAAGCTTGTCGTCCTCGGAAAGCTCATCCATACCGAGGATGGCAATGATGT
>DDWE01000071.1 GCA_002345625.1 Desulfuromonadaceae bacterium UBA2294
ACCCCGGATATGACGGCGAAGTATTGGGAGATAAGAGATACCGACTGTCCCCACCACTACGAATTTTAGCCGGCTGTTGAAAAACGCCCGTCTGCTGCGTTCCCCTTGTCCGCGTCGCTGCGACGTAGCTGCCGCTACGCCTCACTCCTTGGCCGGCGGGTGCCTTGATTCTGCACAAAATCGTCACGCCCGGCGGCTTTCATCGGATTCAAAAGCCAGAAATTGAAAAGTCATTGTGTGCTTTTAACTGAAATCAGGATATGACCCAGCCCCCGGAAATCTTCCAGCGCATTTACACCCGCCACGGCCATCGCTGCCCGATGAGCACACTTGGTGGTCGTCTCGGTATGGCGGCGCTTGCCGCCCTGGAGATGGCGGCTGGTTCGGAACTGCTGGCGGTTTATGAAATCGACACCTGTGCTCTCGACGGAATTATCGAGACGACTGGTTGTCAGCTGGACGACGGAAGTTTACGGGTTGATGCACGCGGGGCGCATGCCCTGCGCCTGGCCGCTGCCGACGGACGGTCGGTGCGCACTGTTTTGCGCCCGCACGCGCTGAAGATTGCCGGTGAATATCGGCGGCTCGACGATCTTTACGAGCAGCAGCGCTCAGCCGGAGCGCCGGCGGATGAACTGCGGGAACTGTTGGCGGAAAGAGCGCGGACCCTGCAGTCGGTGCTGGAGCAGCTCTGGGCTTTACCCGAGTCTGAGTTGATCATTGTGGAAAGGCTGGTATGAACAGCGACCTTTTGCTGCAAATGCTGACGGTGATCGGTGACGAAATCGCCCGCATGGGCTGGTTCTTCCTGCTGTCGATTGTTCTCGTCGGTGTGATCAAGGGCTATAAACTCGATCTGCACATCCGCGACGCGATCAATCGCGCTGGACCTTACGGTATCCTGATTGCGATCCTGGTCGGCATGGTGTCGCCGTTGTGCGCCTGTGGCATTCTGCCGGTCGCCATCTCTCTGGCGATGATCGGCACCCCTCTGGCGCCACTTCTGGCCCTGCTGGCGACCTCGCCGATGATGGGCCCGGATGCATTTATCCTCACTTGGAGCGGTCTTGGTGCCGACTGGGCGTTTCTCAAGCTTGGTGGCGCGGCGGCAGTCGGACTGGTGGTCGGTGGGGTGACGGAGATGCTGGTTCGCAGTGGCTGGCTGGCTGGCAATCAGCTGCGTCTGCAGCCGCTTTATCGCGAGGACGGGAGCCTGGCTCCTGCCGCCGAGATCGGTGCCGCGGCCGGGATCAAGGTGGCGACGATGACCATCGTCCCCCGGACCAGTCGATTGCGTTTTATTATTGATCGCACTCTCGATGCCGGTTGGTTTGTCGGTAGATTTTTATTGCTGGCAATTGTGATTGAGGCCATTCTGGTGACGCTGGTGCCGATGCAGTGGATCACGGTCCTGGTCGGGAAGCCGGATCTGGGCTCGGTGATCCTTGCCGCCTTGATCGGTCTGCCGCTGCCTTTGAACCAGATTCCGGCCATTCCGGTTCTGTCTGGTCTGCTACAGCGAGGTATCGATCCGGGAGCAGCGTGGACATTTCTCCTGGCGGCGCCGGTGTCGAGCCTGCCGGCAATGATTGCCTTGACCGGCATGTTCCGCTTACGTGTGGTGACGGTTTTTTTGTCGACCACCCTGCTGACAGCGATCCTGCTCGGTTGGTTCTATCAGATGATTCAATGAGTGGAGTTTTGTCGTTTTGATGGGTCCGCCTGACAATTTTTTGCCAACTTTTTTCGGGCCTGCTTCTTGCAAAAACGCTATGGGTCTCACGCTCCGGACTGAGCGCGTAGCGAAAATTTATTTGGTTTCGATTGCTGTGGCACGTTGACGTGTCGGCGTAAACTGCTATATTTTCCGTGTATTTTTGATTTTACACAGGCATTATTGACGCAAGTCCTGTTTCCGTTTGTGTGCCGGGTGCTTTTGGGTATTCGGCGAAAAGGAGAGATACAATGAGTAAAAAGACGTTATCCCTGCTGGTTCTGGTTGCTCTGGTCGCTTTGCCCGGTCTGGTCCTGGCCAAGGAGTTCAAAGATGTTTCGACGGTTGCCGGCGTTGCCGACGACGGTCTGGGCAAGGGCGTTGCCTTTGCCGACATCAACAATGATGGCCTGGTCGACCTCTACGTGTCGAACAAAGGCGGCGCCAACAAGCTTTACCTGAACAAGGGCGCTGGTAAATTTGAAGACATCACCGCCAAGGCCGGTGCCGGTATCGACTACCCCGGTTATGCCATGGGGAGCGTCTTCGGCGACTACAACAACGACGGCTTCGCCGACCTCTATCTGGCCACCGGTGGCCGTGATGAGATTGAGGCCAATCGTCTGTTCCGCAACAACGGCGACATGACCTTTACCGACGTAACCAATGCCGCCGGCGTTGGTCTCAAGGCTTTCACCTACGGTGCTTCGTTTGTCGACTATGACAACGACGGCAACCTCGACCTTTATTGCGCCAACTACGGCGTCGGGGCCAAGAACATCCTTTATCGTAACAACGGTAACGGCACCTTCACCGACGTGACGGATGTTGCCGGTGTTGGCGATCTTTCCTGGAGCTGGATGGCGACCTGGGCCGATGTCAATAACGATCAGTTTGTTGACCTGTACGTCGTCAATGGCCGCTACCCGGTTGGCGAGCCGAATAAACTTTATCTCAATAACGGTAACGGCACCTTTACCGAAGCCGCCCGCAAGGCCGGCGTAGCCGATGCCAACTGGGGTCTGGGTGCGGTCTTTGCCGACATCGACAACAACGGCACTCTGGACCTGTTCGTCTCCAACTATGTTGGTCCGAACAACCTTTACCTGAACGATGGCAAAGGGCAGTTCACCCTCGCTTCCGATCAGCTGAAAGGCGCACACGAAGGCTGGGGCAAAGGCCCGACCTTCGGCGACATCGACCATGATGGCGACCTCGATCTCTACGAAGGCGACTGCAAACTCGCCAACCAGCTTTACCTGAACGACGGCAAGGGGAACTTCGCCAACGTCGTTGACGAGCAACCGGTCCTTAAGTGTGAGACCGTGCGCACCAAGGGAACCGCCTTTGCTGACGTCGACAATGACGGTGACCTGGATCTCTATGTCATCAACTGGGGTGCTCCGAACAAGCTTTATCTCAATCAGCAGAACGACAACAACTGGTTGAAGGTGAAGCTGACCGGCACCGTCTCCAGCCGCGATGCTTACGGTAGCAAAGTCCGTGTCACCGAGCACGGCAAGAGCGACCTGCTCGGTCTGCGCGAAGTCCGTTCCGCCAGCGGTTTCTGTGCCCAGACGCCGCAGATGGTTCATTTCGGCCTCACCGCTGACAAGACTTACGATGTTGTGGCTGTTTTCCCGAGTGGCATCGAAGCCCGCGCTGAAAACGTTAAAACCGGCCAGACTCTGGAGATGATTGAGCCGACCCTCAGTCAGCCCGGTGTGCTGTCGAAGGTTGTGCGCTGATACACAGTTGAATTTCGCAAAGTTACGGGCCGCCCGCAAGGGCGGCCCGTTTTTTATTAAGACGTCGCAAACTTTTCAACTGAGGATTTAGCCGCTTAAGCCCCTTGCTGCAGGTTGATTCAACCATTGGACTGTCAATTAATCGACCTCAGAAGTAATGGGGTTCCGGTCATTGCACTCTTGACCGATTCTGCGCGTCCCCACCTTGTTGTTTGGAACGGATCGTGCTATCAGATTGGACCTATGAAACGACATCTGTTTTTCCCTCTTTTTTTTCTGCTATTTCTGACCGGTTGTTTGGCCCCTGGCAACCCCGTTGCGGTGCCGACGACCGGTAAAGTCACCCTCGATCGCCTGCCGGTTGCCGGAGTGAAGGTGTCGGCGTGGCCGGTCGATGCGTTACATCTTGAAGGCGACGCCCCTTACCAGACTTCAGCTTCCGACGTCGACGGTCAGTTCCGTCTTGATCTGCCAGCAGGGACCTACTACTTCTTTGCTCACGGCGATGGGTTGTTTGCCTATTACGGGCGCAACCCGGTCACCATCCCGGCCGGAGGCAGCAGGGAGATGAATATTGGTCTGGTCCGTTTTGCTCCTGCCACTACACCGCTTGTCAGCGGGGTTTCAGGTGTCGTTGCCATTGATGGCGTGCCACAGGCCGGTGCGGTGATCTTTGTCTACACTGATCTCAACTCCCAACTCAAGGGTATGGGATATCTGATGTCGGCTCCGACCGGTGCAGACGGCCGGTTCTATCTTGATCTTGACGATGGGACCTATTACCTGATTGCCCGCAAACGGCAGGGCAGTCGCAGCGTCGGGCCGCTGAAACCGGGGGACCTTATCGGTTACGCGCCGGCAAACCCACTTCGGGTACGTTCAGGGTCGGCTGCCTTTGTGCCGATCCCGTTGCTGGAAGTGCCCGATAAGATATCCAGTTTACAGTCAAGCCTGTTCGGAGCCACCCGGATCAGTGGCCGAATTCTCGATCCGGCCGGGGCACCAGTGGCCGGCGTTCGTGTGTTGATTTATGATCAGTCGCAAATGCTTGATCGACCACTTTACGTGTCGCAGCCGACTACTGCCGACGGCCGATATGTCGTCTCTCTGCCGCAGGGCGGTTTGTATTATCTGGCGGCGCGTAACACCCTCGGTGGAGCGCCGGCCCCGGGCGATCTCTATGGCACCTACAACCTCGACCCCGAACACAAATTACAGGTTGCCGACGGGGCGGCACGGGACGGTATTGACATGGTGGTGGAGGAAATGTGGTGATGCGTCTGGGCTGCCTGCTGGCCCTTCTGCTTTTGTCCGCCTGCTCCGCGACCCGACCGGTGCGCGTGCTGCAGGACGAGCGCATTCTCGTCGACACCGTCTGGGACGGGGCATTGGTCATTGATGGGGCCGTTCATGTCGCTAAAGGGGTGACCCTGACTATCCGCCCCGGTACTGATATTGCCTTTGTGCGTCACGATCGTGATGCCGATGGCCTCGGTGACGGGACCCTGGTGATCGAGGGACGCCTGATTGCCGAAGGCACCCGGAGTGCACCGATCCGTTTCCACAGCGCCGAAGCAGAGCCAAAACCGGGTGACTGGCTGGAAATTCGGGTCGATTTTTCGAAAGAGGTGTTGCTGCGCTACTGCGAAATCCGCGATTCTGCGTATACCCTGCACGCCCATTTCACCCGCGGCCTGATGGCGGACAGCCATATTCATGACAACATTGATGGCTGTCGTCTCGGCGAGGCCACATTCACTTTCCGCAACAACCTGTTCGAAAACAATCAGGGTAAGGGGATCAACTTTCGAAATGCGACAGTGGAGGTAGAGCACAACATCATCCGCTATAACGGTTCCGGCATCTTTTTATTCGAAACCGATCGCGTGACCAATATCCATCACAACAACATCTACGACAACGGCAACAATATCCGCCTTGGCGATTTTTTCACCGGCACTGTTTCTGTCCGCGACAACTGGTGGGGGAGTGCCGATCCGAAGGTGATTGCGTTGGGGATTCACGATCGTCGTGTTGATCCGCTTATCGGTACAGTGCAGGTTGCTCCGGCCAAAGTTTGGGTCTCCCGCAGCGGTGTGCGTGATGCTTTTGACCTCCAGGAAGTATGGCGACTGCCGACGGACGGTTTCGTCGATGCCGGCGTACAACGAATCGAAGAGTATTATGTCATCGCTTCCTGGGATGGCAAACTCCGCGCGATTACGATGGAGGGCCAACCTGTATGGTCGGTTGATCTCGAGGATGTCATCGACGCCACACCCGCCTGGGATGGAACCCGCCTTTACGTTCAGACCTGGGGCCGCGATGCGTTTGCACTTGATGCAAACGGGCAGATCCAGTGGCGTTTCAGCACGTCGCCATCGCCGGCGGATGATCACCGGCAGGCGGCGCTGTTGCCGGTGAATGGCAAGGTCTTGTTGCCGTCCTGGAATGGCCGGTTGTATGCACTCGATGCTAAAAGCGGAGAGCGTCTTTGGCAATTCGACGCAGGTGAAGCGCTGCGGGCGACTCCGGCATTTGATGTTGATCGAGTCTACCTTGCAGGCAGCGGTGGCACCCTGACGGCGCTGAGCCTCGATGGCGATGTCCTTTGGCAGGCGCATCTTGATGCCCCGCTACTGTCGACGCCGGCGGTGACCGGCAATGGGGTTGCCGTGGTTTCCCGCGCCGGTGACATCTTTTTTTTCGACCGGAGCGGTCGACGTCTCTGGCACCGCGCCTTGAAGGAACTCTGTCATTACAGTGCACCACTGTACCGTGATGGAGCATTGTTTGTCGGGACCAGCGGCGGCAGCTTGTGGAAATTGCGTTCCACGGATGGCTTGCCGGTTTGGAACCAGACCGGATTTGGACCGATTTATGCGACCCCTGCCCTCGTCGATCGGCGACTATACCTCGGTGACAACGACGGGGCCTTATCGGTGGTCGATGCCGACAGCGGCACCGTTGTCAGCCGATTCCGGGTCGACGGAGAAGTGCAGGGGACGCCATGGCTCGAGGGTGATCGGGTGCTGGTCGGTACGCGTGATCGCAACGTTTATGCCCTGCGCCGTGTTGCCCAGGCGGTGTCACCATGAATGGAGATAGCGTGCAGATCGACGCCCGCTTGCTGGCCGGAGTCTTCTTCATCAGTCTGGCGACCTTGATGTACGAGCTGGTCCTGACCCGGGTCTTTTCGGTTATCATGTGGTACCATTTTGCCTCCATGGCCATCTCCCTCGCCCTGTTCGGAATGGGGACGGCGGCCCTTTACGTTTATTTGCGGGCCGGCTCATTCCCGCCGGAGCGTATGCGCCAGACAGCCAGTCGCTGTTCGCTGCTGTTTGCCCTGTCGGTCGCCCTGTTCTTCGCCGTCTTTGTCTATTTCCGTATCGATCCGCAGTTCGGTTTTCGTATCCTCTCCTTTTTTCATCAGCCCTTTTATCAACCGTTTCAGCAAGGCTTTTACGAGGGGGGGGTGCCGGTCGGGCTGCTGCCGGCGCTGGCGGCGCTCTATCTGGTCACCGCACTCCCGTTCTTTTTCAGTGGTATCGTCCTGACGGTTCTGTTCACCCACGGTCGGCACCAGTTCAGTCGGCTGTATTTCTGGGATCTGATTGGTGCCGGTTGCGGGTGCCTGTTGATCATCCTGCTGCTCAAACTGCTTGGCGGGATGACGGCAATTCTGTCCATCGCCCTGACCGCTTTGGTGGCAGCGGCCCTGTTTGTTGTGCGACCGGGCCGCTCCTTCCGGGTGGGCCTGGCTTTTTTTGCCCTGCTACTGGTGGTTGCCGGCGTCGGCAATCTACTTAACGGCTACGCAGAAATCCGCTTTGTGCGTGGACGTTATGAACCGAATATGCTCTGGAGCGCCTGGAACTCCTTTTCGCGGGTTGCCGTCTATCCGTCGCAGAGTCAGGAGATGGAACAGTCCTGGGGGCTGTCGCGCACCTATCACGGTCCGGTGCCGGAACAGCTTGGTCTTGTCGTTGATGATACCGGCTACACCACGCTCTATCGGGCCGATGGTGGCGAGACAGACGGATTTTTCCGTAGTAATGTCATTGCCTTGCCGTATCATTTACGCCCTGGTGCCAGATCGTTGATTATTGGCCCCGGTGGTGGCAAGGATGTCCGGGTTGCTTTGGCCAGTGGCGCCAGTCAGGTGACGGCGGTCGAACTCAACCCGTTGGTAACCGAAGCGGTGAATGACGAATTCGGCACCTTTACCGGCGAACTTTATCGTGACCCGCGCGTGATTTTGGCCATCGATGAAGGCCGTAATTATGTGCGGCGCTCGCAGCAGCACTTCGACATCATTCAGGCTTCCGCAGTCTTCGGTCGCACGGCCCCTGCCGCCGGCGCCTTTACCCTGTCGGAAAACAACCTTTATACGGTCGAAGCTTTTCGCGATTACTGGAATCACCTCGACGATGACGGAATTCTGACCATTGCCCGTTTCATCTTTGAGCGGGAAACCATGCGCTTAATCTCTCTGTCTCTGGCTTTGTTGCAGGAGCAGGGGGTGGCCGATCCCGGGGCACACATCGCCGTGATCAAGGAGCGCGGATTAGCGAACGTCATGCTCAAGCGCAGCGCCTTTACCACTGATGAGGTGGCGGAGCTGCGCCAGTTGGCGCAGACGCAGGAATTCCGTATCGTCTATCTGCCGGATCAGCGTGACGGCGACGGAATCTTCCAGCGCCTGATTGCCAGCAACGGCGATCCCGCCTTTCTGGCGACGCTCCCTTTTGACCTGTCACCGACCAGTGACGACCGGCCGTTTTTTTACTACATGCTGAAACCGGCCGACTTTGTCCGTTTGCTGGCTTTCCCCGATAACGCCTCGTTTGAGGACCGCGCCTTGCTGACCCTGCGCAACCTGTTACTGGTGGTCAGCGGTTTTGTCCTGCTGTTTCTGCTCCTGCCACTGGTGTTATGGCGACGCCGGGCGCTCGCCGAGACCGGGTCGGGGCGGCGCCTGGCTTACTTCGCTTGTCTCGGTCTGGGGTTTATGATGATCGAGATTGGTTTACTGCGTCGGTTCATCCTCTTTCTCGGCCAGCCGATCTACGCTCTGGCGGTGATTCTCTGCGCGTTGCTGCTCTTTTCCGGCTGCGGCAGCCTGCTCTCCGGCCGCATCAAGGCGCACCGGTTGCGTCGCAGCCTGCTCGTGATCCTGTTGGCACTGGTTTTGCTCTCTATTGGTTATACCTATATCTTGCCTCTGCTGCTTGATGCAGCGATGACGGCATCTTTACTGCAGCGCTGCGCCCTGGCGGTGCTGCTGCTTTCTCCTCTGGGGCTGCTCCTCGGGATGCCGCTCCCGCTGGGGATGCGTCTGTGGCACCAATCGTCGGACGGTGTTGCCTGGAGCTGGGGGATCAACAGTGCGACCAGCGTCTGGGGAGCGCTACTGGCAGTGGTCTGGGCGATGAATTTTGGCTTTACCTCCACCTTGCTGGCCGGGACAGCGGTCTATCTGATCGCTGCTGCAGTTGCCGCGACGGTGACGGATGGGAAAGACTCATGAAACTGCGGATGTTCGACATAAAACTGTCGCTGCTGGCAACCCTGTGCGGCGGAGTTCTGACTTTTTTACTGGCTGGATGTCCTGCAGGGCACAGCGGAATCAGTGGCACGTTGCTATTCGACAACCGACCCCTGGCGGGTGCCAGCGTCGAAATCTACCTGCGTGCCGGCAAGGACCGTTCGACCCTGCCGTTCGCCACGGCAGCGACCGACGATCAGGGTCGTTACCGGTTTGAACTGCCGGCTGGGCAATATTATATTATCGGTAAGTTGCGCCAGACCCTCGATGACGGCCGGATCCGGATGCTGATGGCTGAATGCCCGACCAACCCGGTCGAAGTGAGTGTCGGAATTCAGGTTCTGCCCCCTTTTTCCTTGCGCGAGATGGGGCGCGATGGAGCCCTGGTGCCGTTGCCGGGGACCGGTGTCGAAGGGCGTCTGACCTCTGGTGGAGCCGCGGTTGCCGGAGCTTATGTTTATGTTTATACCGAGGCTGCATCCGGACTGATGGGTCCATCCTATGGCGAAGCCGTGAAAACCTTGGCCGACGGTCGCTTTCGCATTGAACTGCCCGCCGGGCGCTTCTACCTGGCCGCCCGCAAGCGCGACGCTGGCGGACGCATGGGTGGTCTGGCCGTCGGCGATCTCAACGGTACCTGGGCGGACAACCCGATCAACGTCACCGCCGGACAGATGATAGTTCTCGGTGATTTCCCCCTGCAGGCGGTCGATGCCGCAGTGCGGGCCGAAAAGCTGGCCTCCGGTACCTTCGAGGCGACCGGAACCGGGTTTTTCGGCCGGGTCGTCAATCAGGATCAACGGCCGATTGCCGGAATTTACGTTTTTGCTTACCTCGACAGTCGCATGGTCGGCAAGCCGACCTACATCTCGGCACCAACAGTGGACGATGGCCGTTTCAAACTCTTCCTCGGCAGCGGTGGTACCTACTACATCGGTGCCCGCAGCACGTTCGGTGGTCCGCTGGAGCCGGGGGAATGGGTCGGGACCTGGGATGGTCAGGCTGATCACGGGGTGGCGATTGTCGACGGCAGCAGCCAGTCGCTGGGTGATATCATCGTCCGCGAGGTCTGGTGATGCAGCGTCTGTCGCTGTGCGGACTGCTGCTGATCGGGCTGATGTTCGGCCCGCAGTCGGTCTCGGCCCAGACGTTGACCGGTGAGACGATCTGGCAGGGACAGGTCGAGGTGCGCGAAGCGGTGCGCGTCGAGCGTGGCGCTATTCTGCGTATTTTGCCCGGTAGTGTGGTCACTTTCCATGCGGTCGGTCTTGAAGTTGCCGGTACACTGGAGGCGCGCGACGCCGTGCTGACCGGTCTTAACTGGCCCGGGCTGGTGCTCAAAGGATGTGATGAAAAGACGGCCCTGGACGGGGTGACTGTCAGCGGGGCCAAGCTCGGCATTCAGGTTGTCGGCGGGGCGCCGCGCCTGCGCAACTGTCTGTTGCGTGACAATGAGGTCGGACTCGAGTTACGGCAGAAGTCTGACGCTCAGGTGCAGGACTGTCGTTTTGTGCAGAATGCCAAAGTTGGTCTATTTATCAAGGATGGGACGACGGCGGCAGTAAACGGGAACCGTTTCGAGAAGAATGACCGTTATGCGGTCTATATCTACCGTGCGTCTCCGGCGCAGTTCAGTGAGAATGAGCTGACCGCTAACGGCACCGCGGTGATCGTCGCCTATGCCGGCAGCGACCCGCAACTGCGCGGCAACCGGATCTATGGCAACAGAACCGGCATCAGGGTTGAGCGCGCAGCGCGGCCGAGTATTATCGACAACGATATCCATGACAACGAAACCGGCATTGACCTCGATCGACGCGCCGATCCGCTGATCGAAGCGAACCGGCTCGATCATAACAAACGTGGGGTGGCCATCGCCTACTCCTCTTATCCGCAGCTGCACGGTAACGACTTTAGTGGCAATGATGTTGCGGTCTACCTCGAATATCAGTCGGCGCAATGGGAGAAACAGCGCGGTCAGCAGGCACGTGATGCTGAGACCCCGACCCGTAGCGCGTTTGCCGGCCAGAATGCGGCGCCGGTCTCTGCCCCGGCTCCGGTTCGACTGGATGGTCGGATCGATGCCAGCGGCAACTTCTGGGGGGGGGCTGCGACCGCCGAACTTGCCACTCTCGGTGCTGACGGCAACCCCACGTTCATCGACGACGGTCGCGACCGGCCGACTTTTGACGAGGGTGGAGCAACCTGGCCCCTGGATATTGTTATCTATGCTCCCTGGAGCTCCACGCCCCAAACGGTTGGTAGAAAACAGCTATGAAACTGCGTCTGACCCTGTCCATTTTAATATTGGTCGTTTGCGGTCTTGCTGATGCGTCGGCGGCGACCGGTGTACGGGGACGGATCGCCTGGCGGGGTGAACTGGTCGAGGGCGTTCGTGTCTACGCTTACCACAACGTTGACGATATTGCTGCGGGTCGGGTTCTGGCGACCTCGGAGCCGGCGGCGACAGATGGTACTTACCGACTTGACCTCCCTCCCGGTGCCTATGTACTGGTAGCGCGTGACTTTAACGGGTCACCGCAACCGGGCAATCACTTCTGCTATTACAGTGGCAGTCCAATTCAGGTGGTTGCCGGACGCCAGACCAACGTTGGTTTCAATCTGATCCGGATCCCGCAGGAAGAACCACCCAAAAAGGGTGGGGCCTCCGGACTGTACGGTGAGGTCTCTTTTCAGGATCAGCCGCTGGAGAAAGTCTACCTCTACGTCTACAAGGAGGCCGGACGTGGTTTCAAGGGGCCTGCCTACTTTATTCAACCGGTGGAGAAAGGTTCGTTCCGTTTGCGCCTGCCGCCGGGGGATTACTATCTTCTGGCACGCAAGCGCGCCAAGGGGGGGCAGTTCGGGCCGATTGAGATTGGCGACTACTTTAACTTTTATTTTGCGAATCCGGTGCGGGTCAAATCCGGTGAGATGCGTCACATCCGCCTGGAGACCATTACCCGCCTGTCGATGTTGGAAGAGGGCGAAACCCTCCCGTTTCACGGCGTGCGTGGCCAGATTCGAGATGCTGCCGGAAACCCGGCCGCCGGGCTGCACGTTTTTGCGTACCGCAACAGTGTTATGACCGGGACGCCGGATGCTTTTTCGGCTGCCACGGGGGGTGACGGCCAGTTTGAGCTGGCGCTGCCCGATGCCGGTCCCTGGTATCTGCTGGCCCGTGAGCAGTTCGGCGGACCGGCGGCAAGTGGCGAGCGTTACGGACATTATGCCGGCGGCAATGGTGCCGCAGTACGGCTGGCTGAAGATGGATCAGTGCAGGAGATCAAAATTTATGTCGAACCGCAAAGCGATTAGTGTCCTGGCCGCCTTGCTGGCCTGTTTTATCTTTACCCCGGCGACAGAAGCCGCCATCCAGACCTTGACCGGAAAGACGGTCTGGTCAAAGACGGTGACCGTAGCGGAACCGGTGGTGGTGCCCGCCGGTGCGGAACTGTTGATTGAGGCAGGGACAACAGTGCGCATAACGGCGCCTGATGCCCAGATCACCGTCAGTGGTCGTTTGCTTGTCAAAGGGAGCGCAGCCCATCCGGTGCGCTTCGACAGCCCCCCCGGCTGGCCGGGGATCACTCTGGCGGAAAGTAGTGACGAGAGTTTGTTCGAGCAGGTGCAATTTGCCGGGGCTGAGACCGCTATCAGCAGCCTCGCCAGCCACTTTATCGTGCGTAGCAGCGCCTTTCGCAACTGTGGCACGGCGATCAAACTGTTGCGTGAGTCTCCGATCCAGGTTGAAAAGAGTCGCTTTATTGATAACAAGATCGGCATCGATAACGAAATGCGTTCTGAGGCAGTGCTCAAGGACAATCACTTCAGCGGTCATACGCTGACCGCGGTGCTCGCCTCGCACAATTGCAAGGGGGCGATAACCGGCAATCACTTCGAAAACAATGCCCAGGCAATCGGGCTATTGCAGCCCTATCCTGATCTGGTCGCCCGGAACACTTTTGTCAACAATCGCGTCGGTATCTACTGTAATCAATCCAAGAATACACCGAAGATTCAGGAGAACCGATTTGAGAAGAACGATACCGCCATCGTCAACTTCTCTTTTGCCTTCCCGGCCATCGAGGACAACATCTTTGTCAACAACGATATGGCGATACGTAACGACCAGTATGGTTCGGCACTGGTTCGGCATAACCTGTTTCAGGAGAATAAGACTGCGCTGTACAATAATCGCAAATCGAATCCGGTGATCGAAAAAAACCGTATCGTAAAGAACGCGCGTGCCCTGTTTTGTGACTACTCCTCTTATCCTCAAGTGCGCAATAATGAGTTTATAGACAACCCTATGGCGGTCGAGCTTGGTATCTACCAAAGCGCCGACTGGGAAACGCGCTCCGGTTCAAAAGTATTGATGCAGAAGGAAGCGGAAGCGCGTAACAGCAAAAACGCCATGCTGGCCCAGGTGCCGACCAGGTTTACTGACATCGTTGATGTCAGCGGCAACTGGTGGGGGTCGATGACGGCTAAACTTCAGACGGAGAAGCCGGGGGTTAATTTGCCGATATTTTTTGACCGTCAGGACAAGGAGCGGGTCGTCTACGACGGGTTCGGGCCTGACAGCTACCGCCTCGATCAGGTGGTGTTCCAGCCCTGTCTGTTGCAACCGGTGGCCGACGCCGGGCCGCGGAAAAAATGATGAAACGCGGGCTGCTCACAGCACTGTTGCTGTTTGGCCTTGGCACACCGGTGCTGGCCGGGGTCATCGAGGGGCGGGTGGTGCAGGGTGACCTGCCGGTGGCCGGTGTCCAGGTCGGTGCCTATGCCAATCTTGATTTCAGCGGGACACCGCTGGTTCTGTCTGCTCCGACTGCTGACGATGGTCAATATCGACTTGAGCTGCCGACCGGGGGGTACGCCTTGTATGTCGTGGCGCCGCAGTTACGTCTGTTCGCCTTTTGCGGGCGCAACCCGGTGACCGTCGACAACACGCCACAATGGGCAGGTTTGCAAGCCGTCTCGCATCGTCTGCCGACGACCCGGCCCTATGAAGATGCGACCAGTACTGCTGTTGAGGGTCGGGTGATGGCCGATGGGGCGCCATTGTCTGACGCTTATGTCTACCTTTACATCGACGCCGAGGATGCGCTCAAGGGGCAGGGGTATCGTATGTCGCAGCCGACCGATGCCGAGGGGCGGTTTTACTTCGATGGACTTCCCGAGACCAGTTATTTCCTTGTTGCCCGCAAACGCGCGCAGGGGGGGCGGGTTGGCCCGGTATTGAATGGAGATTGGCTCGGAATCTACCCGGGGAATCCTTTGTCGACCCGTGCCGGGATGACGCAGCTGGTCGAGATTCCGGCGGTGCAGAAAATTAAGAGCGAGACCTCCAGCGAGACGTTTGCTGTGCCCGGTGGGCCTCAGATGGAAGGGGTGGTGGTCGATCGTGCCGGCCAGCCGGTCGCCGGTTTGCATGTCTTTGCTTACCGGGATCGGGTCATCGGTCACAAGCGGCCGGAGACCCTGTCCGCTCCGACGACTGATGATGGTCGTTTTGTCCTCAACTTTGCCGCAGCCGGCATCTATTATATTGGCGCTCGACAGTACTACGGCGATTCGCCGGCTCCGGATGAACTGTTCGGAATGTACGGAGGTAGTCCCGATCATGGACTCGACGTTGGCGCCAAGCCGCTGAAAGAGGTGCGTATTGTTGTGGAACCGATTAACCTCAATGAGTAGAAAAGGAATACAGTATGGGCGACACACCGGTCAAAGAAGTGAAGCTGGAGATTCAGGTCGATGAAGACACCGCTCAAGGAGTGTATGCAAATCTGGCAGTGGTCAACCACAGTGACGCCGAGTTTACGCTTGATTTCATCTTTGTCCAGCCGCAGGCGCCGCGGGCCAAGGTGCGCGCGCGGGTCATCACCTCGCCGAAGCATGTCAAGCGGTTGCTGCTGGCCCTGGAAGAGAATCTGAAGAAGTACGAGCAGCAATTTGGCGCAGTCGATATCTCTACTCCGGACACCAGACACAATATCGGCGGTTTCCACTGAGAGTCGGCATCAAGACGTTGGCCACCGACCACTGTGGCACGTTGAAAGATGTGTCCATGACGAAGCTGGATCTGATTGTGACCCCATTTTTTGTACAACGTCTGCTTGCGCTGTTTCGTTGTCGCTGCAGTCTGCTGCTGTTGCCGCTTCTGGCCGGCTGCCTAGCCACCCCGGCATCGGTGCAGTTTCTCGACTCCGCAACGATTTCCGACGTCAGGGTCTGGTCCGGGACGGTACAGATTCGCGGCGTGGTCACCGTGACCAAAACCGGTCATCTGACCATTCTCCCCGGCACCCGCATCGTCTTCGACAAGATTGATGTCGATGGCGACGGCATCGGCGACAGTGAACTATTGGTCGAAGGGTCACTGGTGGCCAAGGGGACGCCGACTGCGCCCATCCTCTTTACCAGCGGTGCAGCAACCCCAGCCAAGGGGGACTGGAAATACCTGTACCTCGATTTTGCCCGGCAGGCAGAGGTGGCACACATTATTTCCGAATATGCTTACAGTGGTATTCAGGTTCATTTTTGCCGGGCCGAGGTCGTCGATTCCGAGTTTCGGCACAATATCGATGGTGTTCGCTTTTCCACCGTCAATATCGAGGTCCGGGGCAATCGGATCCATAACAATACCAACGGGCTGCGCTATGAAGAACGACGCAGCACGGCAACGATTCATGACAACGACATCGTCGATAATGATATCGGGATCTTCGTGGTCACCCGCTCTGCCGATCAGGCGCGGATTGTGCAGAACAATATTGTCGGCAACCGCAGTTACAATGTAAAGCTGGGTCTTGACCAGTCTGGTGATGTCACCTTGCCGGATAACTGGTGGGGGACGACCGACCCGGCCGCCATCACCCGTACTTTTTTCGATCATAAGTACGACAGCAGTCTGGGCAGCGTTTTCGCTCCGGCACCGCTCGAACAACCGGTGGTTCTGCCGCAAGCGCAGAGCCCTGAAGGAGGATAGATCATGAAGCGTAATCGTCTGTTGATTCTGGCCATCACGGCCGTTCTTGCTTTTTCCGCCACCACGTCCGCGATTGCCTGCACCGGTAAAAAAGTGGTGATCGGTCGCACTGCCACCTTGCAGCAGGAGCTACTGGCGCAACTGCTGATGGTACTGATCAGTGAACGGACCGGGACGACGGTGAACGAAGTGGTCTTCGACTCACCGGATGCCGCTCATGCGGCGTTGCTCAAAGGGGATACCGACCTTGGGCTCGAATACACCGGCGTTATTGGCGTCAGTCTGCTTGGTCAGGCACCGGTCCTCGATGCGGCCAGTCTTTATAGTGCGGTTCGCAAGGGTTACAGCAACGATCACAACCTTATGGTTCTGCAACCGCCCGGTTTTGAAAACCGCGCCCTGGCACCGGCGGGGAGTGCCAACCAGGCCGTGGTGATCCTGCGCAAAGAGACCTGGAAGAAATTCCCGGCTCTTGACCGTCTGATCGAAAAGCTCAGTGGCCAGATTGATGATGCAACCATGCAGGGGCTGGAAGAGAAGGCTGCTGCCGGCGATGTGCGCAAGGTGGCCAGCGATTTTCTGCGAGCTAAAAAACTTTATTAAAGAAGAGGCCTTTATGCTCGATCGACGCACGTTTATCCGCCATAGCCTGCAAGCGGCCGTCATCAGCGCAGTTGGTGGACTGCCGGTACTTGATGTACAGCCGGTGCTGGCCGCAGACGGACCGGAAGTCGCGGTACGCAAGGGGACCGACATCCCGGCTCTGGTTCGGGCTACCGTCGATGCACTGGGTGGTATGAAGCGGTTTGTCAAGACCGGTGAAACGGTGGTGGTCAAGCCGAATATCGGC
>DDWE01000113.1 GCA_002345625.1 Desulfuromonadaceae bacterium UBA2294
ATAATAGGGCATCGGCGGTCGGATGCTGAGGCTGGTCGAGCGGCGTCCTTCCTCTCCGGCGCCAGAAGCGATGAACTTCAGGTCGGCGGCACCGAGCAGCCCCTTGACCTTGACCTGAAACTCGGCGGTCTTCTCGGCCCCTTCACTAATGCTGAGCTGCACCTGCCTGTCACCGATGACTTCAAGCTGCTTTGAGGCCTGTACCTGCACAGTGACCGGGACATCCACCCCTGAGCCTTCGATGATATTCGACACACTGACGGCAACTTTGAACTGGTCTCCCGGCGCCGCCTGAGTCAGAACACTGGGGGTCAGGACGAAGGGACCGCGGACAATTGTCTGCTCTCTGGCGACACCAATCGCCGTCTCTGCCACCGCGACGGCCATCACTCGCAGGTTGCCGGCAAAGGTGTCGGGAATCGCAAATGAGACCGTCCGCTGCTCCGGCCCCGCGTCGACAATGCCGGACCAGAAGACCGCTGGTTTATCAACCTTGCGGGCAAAGGGGTTAAGGTTTTTGGCCAGAGCTGCAGCCATCGCCCTCATCCCACCACCACCGCTGGCCGAAACCTGCTTAACCAGATTGAACTCAGGCAGGATCAAATCGAGTATCTGCAGGGTATCGACCTCCAGAGCCCGCTTACGCAGAAAATGATCGAGGGGTTGCGGCGTTTTGTAATCAGCCACCTGCAGAATTCCCTCATCAACCGCAAAGAGGACGATACGCGATGGCATGGATACCGTGTAACGGACGTCCATCGTCCGTCCCGGGCGCACCAGCGGGTCGACGTCAAGGGTCACATCGAGCTTACGCTTGCTGCGCGCAATGGTAAACGGAGCGACCGCATAGCTTAAGGGACTTGTAAAAATCTCCCTGGAGCCGGCGTCGCGAACAAAGGAGACGTTGACATAGGCGCTCCCTTCCAGATTGTCCGGAACCCGGATACTCTGCATGGTGCTGCTGGTCGTGGAGCTGAACCATTTGTAGGCATGCACCCGATCACTCTCAATGGTGATCAGTCCGGCACCGGTATAAGGAGCGGTGATATTCATCTCCACCAGTTCTCCGGCCTTGTAATCCTCCTTGTTGAGCTTCAGTCGCAACTCGGCATTCTTTTCCAGACGACCGAGCAGATTGCCATGACCGACAACGCTGAACGGCACTCTGGCCAGACGCAAATCAGCACTGTCGAGGATCTCCAGCAGATAATCGCCGGGGTTGGTGGTTGGCAGACGGTAACTCAGGCCTTGAGCACTCAGCGCCAGCGCCTCCACCTTGACCTCTTTTTCCCGTTGAACCGTTTCGTATTTAAAGGTGCCATTGTTCTGCTGGACCAGAGTCGAAACCTGCTGCACTTCTATCAACCGGGTACGCAGATTTTCCATGGGCCGGATTTTGAGGTCCGAGTCGACCGCAAGCAGGTCGATAAAGCGCTCAGCGTCCTTATTGATAAAATTCAGTTTCCCATTACTCTTGTAGCCGACCAACGCCGGTAACGGAGACAGCAGAACCCGATTCTCGGCTGCGACACTGCGCCCGCCACCCGGTTCAAACCCCTCCGCCGAAAAGGTCAGCAGGTAGGTCCCCTGGTCAAAACGATCGAGCGGGATCTCGTATTGCACAACACCATCGGCATCGGTTTGCCGGTTATCCAGCACCTCGGTCAGGCTCAAACGTGGCTTTTTCGGATCGTAGAATGGATCAAAAAAGGTGTAGTCCTTGTACTCCCTGAACTGGAAGCTGGTCGCCTGGACATCGATGCGGCCGGAGACCTTGCGTTGCTGTGCCGGGGTCCCGAACAGGTTGGTCAGTTTCACCTGCGCCTGCAGGCTTTTGTCTGTACTCCACCCCTTGTCTGCGAGCCCGAGTAATGAACTTTCAATCTTCAGGGTATCGGGCTGAAACTCCTCAATGCGGAAACTGGTCGACCCGATCATCCGACCACGTTGTGTTTTGTCACGCACCAGGTACAAAGACACCTGGTAAGTCCCGGTATCCGAGGTCGGTTCAGACGGGTAGAGCTCATCAAAAAAGCCCATCGGCGACAGGATAATTTTCTTGATGGTGCTTTCGTTGCCACGGGGCCCGCGAATCGCTATTTCTAACGGGATCTGTTCGACGTTACTCAAATCACTTTTTTTGACAATAGCCCCGATCCGGACCTCCTCGCCAGGGCGATACAAACCGCGATCTGTAAACAAAAAAGCATTCAGGTTGTCCTGATTCAGGTGTTGGCCACGGACCCCGCCGACATTGAAGGGAGAGTAATTGAGCTGCCGATCCGCCCGTTTAAACGGTAGAAAGGAGGTATCGTTCACTGATCGCGCGACGTAGACGTTCGGCTGTTGTTCATTGTCAAAACCACTGGTACTGGGGAACTTTGCGTGGCCATCCGCATCGGTCATGCGGGCGAAAAGTGGCTGGCCGTTGCGTCCAAGCAGTTCAACCCTGACGCCAGCGACCGGACGACCAGTCTTGATCGATTGAACAAAAACATCATGACTCTGGTCAGCACTGTCTTTGACCAGTAGCCCGAGGTCGGTCACCAGGATCAACCGTTTGTCGGTCGCCCCATAAATCGCCTGTTTGCGAACTTTGTCCCAGCCACTGGCCTTGATGAAAAAAAGACCAAAACGGTCCGAGCTCTTCGGCAGATAAGCACTCAGATCGACAGACGAATAGTTGGCCGCTTTTGGATGCTGCTCTTTGAGCTCGAGGATCTGTTCCTGGTATTCAACGATATTGCTGGTATTGAAATTATAGTTATTAAAATAGGGATCCTTGATATTGCCACCGGACTGACTGACCAGGTGGTTGATTTGGCCGGGGAGCAGTTTGCCGATCTCGATTTTCAGCGCCGGAATTCCACGGGTCAACAAGCTCAACTGGTGCGCCCCGGAAAGGGACAGGACCGACCCATCCCCCATGATTTTTAACTCTGTCGGATAGCGAGGGATCGTCAGCACCGAGTCGTAAAGGGAGGCCGTTACGAAATGCCCTGCCGAAACCAGCCCGGACGCGACGCGCAGATAGAGGTAACGGTTCGGCGGCGCATCATAGACAAAGGTATAGGTTGAGGAGAAATCATGTTCATTGGCGATCAGCTTCAAGGCAACCGGTGTTGATTCGGCAAGCACCTCCGAGGTGACTTCACGCGGGCTGCTCCAGTAATCCGCCTTCCGTTTCTGGTTTGTTTGCGGCAGCAGCTGAACCGACAATTTGCTCAACAACTCCTGCTCGGATATGTCGTCGGTAAACTGCAGGACCAAAACCTGCTCCGGCTCGAGATTTTCGTTCGGGACGATCAGGGTGCGGGCCGATTTGACCTTGAGGTAGCTGTAAAGATCGGGGATCAACAGCTGTTTACTCAACTCGCTGTCCCAGGCTTCGCCGCCGGTAGCCGGTTCAACCCCTTTGCTGACGCTGATTTGCAGGTAATTAGGTTTATCGGGCAGAGTAATCGGCTCCGAATGGATATAGGCCTCGCGTTGATTTTTATCGTAGTCGACCGAGTAGCCATAAACCTGCGGCGCGACAGAGACACCCTCTCCGGACGGACGCATGGTCATCGTCAGGTGCTTTTCAAAAATCTGTTTATCGACCGGATGTGTAAATGAAACCGTTGATACCGCCTTGCGGATGGTTCTATCCCGCGGGTCCTGGTAGAATTCAAGTCCGGTCATCTCTAAACTGAATGGCGGAGTCTCAAACGAATAGGATAATTCACTGAAGTACGCTTCAGGAACAAAAAGCTCCTTGGCAAAAACAACGGAGAACGTCGTCCCGGCCGGCCATTCCTTGCGCGGCTTAAAGACTAATGCCCGGTCACCCTGCCAGGTCCATTGGCCGGGCATATCAGGTTCCAGACGGATGCCCGCAGAGACCTCTTTATCGACCAGATCGATCCGTGCAACCGAGGGAGGCCCCTCTGGACCTGCCTGATCGGAGGGCAAAAGGTCAAAGTCATAGTCGAAATCAATGCGCAGGCTGTCAGGTTCAGGGTTCTCGACGTTTGGCGTCAACCCGGGCGGGATGATATTAGCCACAATTGCCAATGGCCGGGGCAGATTCAGGTAATAGACATAGCCGATCAGGCCACCGCAAATTGCCAGCAATGTGAGAAGAAAAAGGGCCCAAAACCGGATGGGTC
>DDWE01000014.1 GCA_002345625.1 Desulfuromonadaceae bacterium UBA2294
GGAAACGAAACTCGGCGACCGCCACCCGCGGCTTGCCGCCGGGTTGCAACCAGGAGAGCTCGTAAGCGTTCCAGATATCTTCGCCGGCAAATGGCAGGGGGCCAGACGCGACACCGATCTCATCACGCTTGAGCTGGCGCGGGAACGGGCAGAGCAAGGCCGGATCGTAGGTATCGGTATAATCGGTCGGTCTCCCCAGAGGGAGCGAAAAATCGGTCATCGTTAGCACCTCTTCTCACAGTTAAGCGTACCCGAATACTGGGCTACAGACGTCACATTGTCAATGCACCGGTTCGATATCTGCGGATATGTCACCCGATGTCGAGTGACAGCATCGCCTCCTGCGCCTACGCTTTTCTCAACAGTGCACCGATCCCGAACCATCAAGGAGGTTGCCATGACCAGATTATATGTATCGTTGCTGACCCTGATAATTGTTCTGCTGTCCGGTTGCACGCCGATGGTCTACGGCGTCCGTGAAGAGACCTGGGGCAGCATGAGTGAGACCGAGCGCCTGCAGTCCATCGACGCGTATCGACAACGGCAGGTGACTTATCAGCGCGCCAGCGAGGAGCGCATCAGTCGGCAACAGCTGGAGATGCAGCGCCTGCAGCTGCTGCAGGCCGACGAAGAGGTTCGGCATAACGCACGGATCGTTGCCATCTACCAGCACGGCAACCGTTACGGGGATCTGCTACGCATCCGTCTTGCGGGCGGCTATATGTTGTTTCAGGGACGTATCGCCTATTATCAGCCGGTGGTGTTCACCCTCTCTGCCGGCGAAACCCGCCTGATCCCGGTGCGCTCCCATAACGGCCAGACCGCCCGGTTGCAGGTGGCCTATCTGAACGGACGACTGTTGATCGATGGCACGGCGCAAACCGGACTTTGTGCCCAACTGACGTTCGATAACGGCTGGGGTAGCGGCCAGATCTATACCGGCCTGTTCAGCCGCAACAGCCTGCGACTGCAAAATGTCGAAGCTTACGTCGAAATCGTTGATACCCGCAGGCACGACCTGCGCCATGCCAAACTGCCAGCCATTGTCGTCCGTACGGAGACACGGCGCCGGCCGTATGCTGACGTCAGGGGCAACCGCCAGACGCAGCAGCGCCCGCATCAAGCCGACAATAAACCGCAACGCAGGGACGACTCAACCGAGCCGGCACAACAGCACCAACACCGCGACGTGACGGAAACGCGCCGGCAAAACGGTCGTGAGCAGGAGCAGTTTCGGACAGCGGGCACCCCGTCGCCGGCTCCAGCAAAAACCATCATCTTTAGATCTTCTCCCGGTTCAAAACAGGTCGCGCAGGTCAAAGCGGCACAGGAAAAGCGTGTGAAGGTACCGGCAACAAAAAAATCGCAGACCCGGCAGGAAAAGATCGCACAGCAGCCGGACCCACAGATTCAGGAGAAGCAGAACAGCAAAGAGAAGACCGGAGTAAAGACCCGGGAAAAAGGCCAGGATGAAAAGGTGCAGGCAAAATACGATAACCAACCGCAACCGGAAGGCAGAGATAAAAAGTCTGACGATGAACCGCAACGCAGGGACAGACGATCTAACAACGAAACGTGATCAGCAAAATGCCCGCTCATGATTGAGCGGGCCATAAGGTTGCTGACATGCCGATTTTTTTGAGGCTGATCAAAAATCCCCAGATGCAAGGCGTCCGCAGATCGAGGAGTGAAGCGTAGCGGGAGCTACGTTGCAATGACGAGAGCAAGGGCAACGCCGCAGATGGGGGCTTTTCATCAGCCTGATGGCCCGCTCATGATTGAGCGGGCCATGCACCCTATTTCTGGATCAGCTCTGCCTGAATGGTGACCTTGACCTCATCACCGACCAGCAGTCCACCGGTCTCCATCACCTTGTTCCAGACCAGACCAAACTCCTTGCGGTCGAGTTGGGTCGAAAGTTCGGCACCGCGGCGCATGTTGCCAAACGGGTCCTTAATCTCCGGCGTCAGCGTGCCGTCAAGAACCACAGCACGGGTGACGCCGTGAATAGTCAGGTCACCGGTAACCTTGAGATTTTCACCAGGGCCGGTTTGTACCGACGTTGAGATAAACGTGATAGCCGGATAGGTGGCGACATCGAGAAAGTCAGCACTGCGCAGGTGCTCATCGCGCTTGTGATTGCTGGTATCGATGGACTTCGCATCGATGGTCGCCTTGACTGACGAGCGGGACAGGTCGGCATCATCGATCACCACCACCCCGGTCACGCCAGGAAAGGTGCCATTGACAGTAGAGATCATCATGTGCCGGACTTTAAAGTAGGCGCTGCTGTGCGCCGGATCGAACTCCCAGTTTGCGGCCAGAGCCAGAACCGGAAGGAGAAGGAAAAGTGCTGCGAAATATAACGACTGTAAGCGTCTCATGGCCAGCTCCTTACTGTCTTGCGAACCGCGGCTGCTGCCCGACTTTGGTGTCGGACGGACCGCGACCAAAATGCTTATGAAAAATTGTAACAGAATTTGTCATCTTTGTAGGGCGCCCCAGCATCTTCTCTTTCCACCGCACCCTTTTTTGCGCTATGCTCTGCCCCATGTTTGATGCCATCTTCTGGGATAACGACGGGGTGCTGATGGAGACCGAGCACCTTTACTATCAGGCCAATGCTACGGTCCTGGCCGAACACGGTCTGACCCTGACCCTGGCTGATTTCTGTGAACGCTCATTGCGCCGCGGCGAAAGCGTACTGCAACTGGCCGGGGTGCATGATACGGCCGTACTGCGTGATCGCCGAGACACGCTCTACGACCAGCTGCTTGGGCGGGACGCACGCCTGATGCCGGGGATTATGACCACTCTGCAGCAACTGCATGGCCGGCAGCCGATGGCGATTGTCACCAGCTGCCGCCGGCCGCATTTTGAGCGCATGCACCAAAGCAGCGGGCTGCTCCCTTTCTTCGACTTTGTTCTGACCCGGGAGGATTACGTCGCCGGCAAGCCCGACCCGGAACCGTACCTGACCGCCTGCCGCCGCGCCGGCGTCGACCCTTCACGTTGCCTGGCGGTGGAGGATTCCGAACGCGGAGTGACCTCGGCAGCCCGGGCCGGACTGACCGTTGCCGCCCTGCCGGGGCGGCTCGGCGGGGGTGGCGATTATGCCGCCGCCCGCTGGTGTCTGGAGGGGATCAACGAGCTACCGGCCCTGCTCGGATTGTCGGCAGCCTGAGATTGTGAAGGAGAGACCGATGGAACTGTATCGTCGCCTTGCCGAAGTCACCATTGCCCAGAACCGCGACGGCGAGCTCCCCGACTTTGTCGTTCCGCTGCTGCTTCAGGTCGCTCAGTCACCGGAGCGCTTTGCCGGTCGTGAAGAGCTGGTGGCCAAACTGCTGCTGGCGGTCGAAGAATACGAAACCTACTCCAACGTCTGTTGTGAAAAGATCGGCTTTTCACTGGAGGACATCAACCGCACCCTCGATCAGCTTGGCGTTCGCTACTGAGGATGCACAACCACCACTCATGCAAGGAGACTCCATGTCCAAGTTCCGTCTGCTGTTTGCCGTCAGCGTTATCCTGCTGCTGACGGCTGCCACCGCCGTTGCTGAATCCGGCGCCGCTTTCCTGGCCGAAAATGCCAAGAAACCGGGCGTCACCGTTACCGCCAGCGGCCTGCAATACGAAGTGATCAAATCCGGCGACGGCCGTTCACCCGTTGCGACGGACAAGGTCACAGTCCACTATCGCGGCACTTTGATCGACGGCCGCGAGTTCGACAGCTCCTACAAGCGTGGCGAGCCGGCAACTTTTCCGCTCAACCGGGTGATCGCCGGCTGGACCGAAGGGGTGCAGTTGATGAAAGAGGGAGATAAATGGCGGTTTTTTATTCCGTCGAACCTCGGCTACGGAACCCGGGGCGCCGGCGGAATGATCGGGCCGAATGAGACGCTGATTTTTGAGGTGGAACTGATCAAGGTGCAATAAGCGGCCAGGGGAAGTCGAACACCTCCGCCAGCGGTATCCGTTCGGGCGGCGACGACTGCGGAAAAACCTGCCAGATAAAATCCCGGTTGAGTGCGACCAGCACCGTATTGAGTCGATCGAGATCGATCACTGCCGTCCCCGGTAGGGACTCGACATCGCGGAAATTGAGCGGGCAAGTGTCGATGCTACGTCCGGCATCGGTCTGAAACAGAATCGGTAAGCCGTGCGTCCGGCAGATCAGCGGGCGCACGGCATACAGGGGGCAGCGGGCGTCGGTGAGCAGGGGACAGGCCGCGTCCGTGGCGTCGACCAGGGCAGCACGCACCGCCGCCGCATCCGGCGGCGGCAGCTGCCTCCAACCGAGATAAAGATTGGCCGCCTCGATCGGAAAGACACTCTGCAAACGGCAGCAATCGCTGCAACCGGCCTGACAGGCAATTTGTGCCGCCCAGTCGTTTTCAATACCGGCGCAAAGCGTATCGACCTGCTGCACCAGTTGCCGGTACGGAGCAAGGCTGCTGGAAAATGCCGCCAATGAAGACCCTCCCA
>DDWE01000066.1 GCA_002345625.1 Desulfuromonadaceae bacterium UBA2294
TGGCAGGGTTTGTGCGGGTGTAGCGAACTCTTATGGGATAGAGTCATTTAGAAGATGTTTAATTCTGAAGTTTAAGGCCATTCCTGATCTG
This sequence comes from Desulfuromonadaceae bacterium UBA2294, assembly GCA_002345625.1. Taxonomy (GTDB): domain Bacteria; phylum Desulfobacterota; class Desulfuromonadia; order Desulfuromonadales; family UBA2294; genus UBA2294. The sequence continues at coordinate 92 of DDWE01000066.1, forward strand.
CAACCAGCAAGTGATTCCCTCCCGACAACCCTATCCTCTAAATAAAGGTTTATTGGTAAATTAAAATCTGGCAGTATGGTAAGGGTATTGTAGAAGTGGCTGATGCGTCTCCTATATCGCCTTTCTCTGGAGCATCGTATTCATGAAGCTTTTTCAAGGATCAATTCGCAAGAAACTGGCTATGCTCGTCATTTTTGCGACACTGCCTGTATTCCTGATCCATCTGGGGACGGAACTTATGAACAGGCACGATGCACTCCATCTTGCTGAAAAAGAGACGTCTATCTACCTTTCAGGCTTTGCTGAGATTCAGAATCGGATCACAGCGTCCACACAAACGCTTTTACGTACTGTTGCCTCCATCCCTGATGTTTCCAAGCTTGATGTTGAAAAGTCGCGCATTATTCTCGCAACTTTATTGGAAGCGAACCCCATCTATACCAATGTCATTCTGGTTGATCTCAAGGGCGATGTTGTCGCTGCGGGAAGAAACCATGACAGTACAAAAACATTAAATTTCAGTGACCGGAAACAGTTCAAAGACGCCATTCTTTTTCAACGATTTTCCTCTGGCGAAGTTGTCGTTGGCAAGTCAACTCAGAAGGGGATTTTCCCTTTTGGAATGCCAGTAAAGAATGATCACGGTGAACTGGTCGGTGTCATCATTATCGGTGTCAGTCTTTCTCATTATGCCGAGTATTTTGAGCGTGGCGATTATCCCTTAAACAGTTTCTTCGGGATCTGCGATCATAACGGAATTCGATTGTTTCGTTACCCCAATGATGATGATTCTGAATTTGGTAAACCGATCAAAAAGGATGTATTTGAAGCAGCGTCAGCTGCCGGGAAGAAAGGGCGTCTCAGGGCACTGACGTCCGACGCGAAAAAGAGCATCATTGCTTTCGAGTCCCTTCGCTTGAATGAAACAGATTCACCGTACATGTATCTGTTTCTCGGTGTTGACTACGCACAACTGGAGCAACAAGCCAATTCGATTTTAAATCGGCTGCTTTTTACCAGTCTCTTGTCTCTTGTCGTTGCTCTCTTTATTGCCTGGAACATTGGGGGGAAGAGTGTGACTCGACTGATTGAACAACTTTCCAGGGTTGCCAGGAAATTCAGTCAAGGTGAAAAAAATGTGGTCAGTCATATCGATTATAGTGACGGAGAAATCGGCGAATTGGCGCAATCCTTCGACACAATGGTCAAAATGATCCACGAACGGGAAGAGGAGCAAGCCAAACTTCAATCACAACTGAATCATTCTCAGAAAATGGATGCTGTTGGCCAGTTAGCAGGCGGTATCGCTCATGATTTCAACAACATGTTGGGTGGAATTATGGGCGCCGCTGAAGTTCTCGCCCGCTATCTTCCGGATGATGGAGTTGCCCGGAAATTTCATGGGCATATTATGCAGTCTGCTACAAGGGCGGCAGATTTAACCAGTAAATTGCTTACGTTTTCCCGGAATTCAAGAATGTCTTTCTCCACGGTGGATATCCATAATATTGTCAACGAAACCATAGAAATTCTGAATAATACAATTGATCGTCGCATCAAAATTGAAACAGATTTGCAGGCAACATCGAGTTTGGTCTTGGGGGATCCGTCTCAACTTCAGAGTGCACTGCTTAATCTTGCAATCAATGCCTCTCATGCTATGCCCGAAGGTGGAACGCTCAGCATCTCTTCATGTATGGTTGAACTTGACGATCTGTTTTGCAAAACATCGACGTTTAATTTGCAGCCAGGGCAGTATCTTGGCCTTGATATAAAAGACACCGGGTGCGGAATCCCTGTTGAACACAGGGATAAAATTTTTGAACCATTCTTTACCACGAAAGAATTAAACAAGGGGACAGGTTTGGGTCTGGCTGTCGTATATGGAACAATCAAACAGCATGCCGGATCGATAATGGTCTATAGCGAATCAGATATAGGGACAACGTTTAAGATTCTGCTCCCCCTGGCATCAGAGAGCACGGTAGACCAGGCAACTCATCAGGTCTTGATGAAAGGAGAGGGGACCATCCTGCTCGTCGATGATGAGGAGGTCATGCGTATAACGGCGAGTGAAATTCTGCAGAACCTCGGTTACACCGTAATTATGGCCGAAAATGGTGAGGAAGCCCTGAATGTGTTTAAAGCAAATAGAGGGTTGATCGACTTGGTCATTCTGGACATGGTCATGCCGGTCATGAACGGAAGAGATTGTTTTATGGCTCTTAAGCAACAGGATCATCAAGTCCGTGTGCTGCTCTCTTCCGGGTTTACCCGCGAAGAGGATCTTGAAAAAATGAAAGAGCAGGGTCTTAAGGGTTTCATCCACAAACCCTACCTGAGCAGTTCGTTAAGCCAATCTGTTTATGAGGCGTTACGCTAATGGCGCTGATTCTTAAATCGCAACCCCCGGGGTGCTTTCAGCGCGTCACCCGTGTCTCAGGCGTCGCGGGTTGTGAGAGGGGCGTCGTCTTCTTGATGACGAGAGGTATTTAGGACGATTTTCAGCCACTAACGGTGTCCACCCTTCCAGGGTCGGACCACTGGAAGTCTATCCCGGCGAGAACCTCGCTGTCGACCTCGCGACGATCCGCACTCTTTCCTCAGCAGCCGGGGATCCCGCTATTTGCTCATGTCGATAGTAGACCCCTTTCCTGTTTCTTTCTCTCAGCTGTCGACCTCTGTTTTCTGCGTCTCGCGAATATGACCGTAGTTGAGCAGAGCGACAAAGATGCTCCCACCGACCAGGTTGCCGAAAATGGCCACGCCGAGAAACCCTGCAACCTGGGACAGCAGGAAATGATCACTGATCAGGTAGGCGGTGAATATTTCGACGCTGCCGGCAATGGAATGGTGCAGACCACCGATGCCGATAATGAAGGTGACAAGGTAAATTGAAACCATCTGGCTCAGCGTTGGTGGCGTCGCCATGACCAGCCAGGCTCCGAGCGCCATCAGCCAGCCGGCGAGCAGGGCACTGATGAACAGGTCGCCGCTACTGTACATGACCAGATGATGGCCAATCTCAACATAGCCTGCCTTGGCATTAATCACCGTGTCGGCTGCAACCAAAAACCATGAGCTCATCAGGGCTCCAACCAGATTCCCGACGAGGACCGTCGCCCACAAGCGGAGCAGTTCTGTCGGTTTGCCGCGCCGGTCCAGCACGGGGTAAACAGCCGTTGCCGTATGTTCGGTAAACAGCTGGGTGCCGCTCATGATGCAGAGCACAAAGCCCAGCGGATAGACCAGAGCGGTTGCAAGCCGGGCCGGAATGGGCAGATCCAGATACAGCAGCTGACTCTGGACAACGGCCACCGACATGGCGGTAAAACCGAGGATGAGCCCTGCCGCCATGGCCGACAGGAACAAGGAAAGAACCGGCCGATTCAGCTGTTCCAGTCCCTCGTCAATGGCATTTTCCAAAATATCATCGGGATGTCTTAACCCCTCATCCGAACGTTTCAGGATGACAGGAACAAAGTCCTGATCCTCCGCTTCCCGCTCGACGCCTCTTTCGGTTTTGGCTTCGGGTTCAGAGGGGTGGTTGTCCTCCGGTCCCCGATGCTCAGGGTCATTTCCATTTTTAGGCTGAACGGCCAATGGCATCACTCCTTTCACTTTCAGTCTTTGAAGCATACCAAAAAATACGTCCCGGGTCGGGGAGGCGGCCACATGCGCAAGCCTGCTCCGCCACGATTATCTGGCCCATCCCCCGCTCGTCTCGGAAGTCGATGCATAATGGCCTGATAACTCCGCCCGGGATTTGACCAGCAGGGCAAGGTTGCAGCGTCACTGGTCTTTGATAAGGTCTAAGTATGCAGATTAATTCGGCTACCATTTAAACTATTTTCACCGGATGACGCCATGATTGAAGTTGAAAGTTTCTGGACTCTTTACGGAGAAGCCGCCCAAACAGCCTTCGGGTTCTTCTGGAAAGCCGGTTGGGTTTTTGTTCTGGGATATTTTGTCAGCGCCATGATCCAGGCTTTTGTCTCAAAGCGGCGTTTGACCCCGTATCTGGGGTCTTTCGATTTAAAAAGTCTTTCCTTGTCGACTTTGTTCGGCGCCATATCGTCTTCATGTTCCTTCGCTGCCCTGGCAACAGCGCGCACGCTGTTTCAGAAGGGGGCGCATTTTGTGACGGCGGTCGCTTTCATGTTTGCGTCCACCAATCTGGTGATCGAACTGGGTATTCTCATTATGATCTTTCTCGGCTGGCAGTTCCTCGCGGCGGAAGTTGTCGGTGGACTTTTGCTGATCGCCATCAGCAGCCTGCTGATTCAACTGACCTACCCCGAAAAATGGGTTAATGCGGCCAAGAAAAGTCTCGATGAGTCCTCCTCTATTGAGAAGGAGTTCGATTGGAAGGAGCGGATCCGCAGCCGCAAGGGCTGGCATCTGGTGGGGCACAAATTTGTAATGGAGTGGCAGATGGTCTGGGAAGAGATCCTCATCGGCTTCACCATTGCCGGTTTCATGGCGGTCTTTGTCCCGGCCGACCTGTGGGCGAAAATCTTTCTGATCGATGCAGCAGGCACGATGCCGGAATGGATGCGGGTGTTGGAGAATGCCATGGTGGCCCCGTTCGTCGCCGCACTGACCTTTATCGGCTCGATGGGTAATATTCCGCTGGCCACCGTACTCAACGCCAACGGCGTGCTGTTCGCCGGCATCATGGGGTTTATCTACTCTGACCTGATGGTGCCGCCGCTGGTGGCGGTCAACGCCAAGTATTACGGCTGGCGGCTGGCGCTTTACATCGCCGGCATCATGTACATCGCCATCGTCGCCACCACCTTGATCCTGCATTACTTGTTCGATTTTCTGGGCATCACTCCGGAGAGTGCACGCGCCATCTCTGACGTCGCCCAGTTCAAAATCGATTACACCTTCTGGCTCAACCTGGTATTTGCTGCGGTCACAGCCGGGCTGATCTATCTGCACCGTCGTCACCTTAAAGAGCACACCATGAAGGGGATGGACCACGGCGGCGGGTTGACACTGAAACGTGTCATCGTCTACCTGTTCATGGTCATCCTGGCCGGCGGACTGGTGGCCCAGGTTGTGGCCGGCGGGGCAGGGTAAGCTGTAAAACGACGGAATCAGGAAAAGAACTGCCCGATGTATTTTAAGCAAGATGAAAATTGCTCTTCGTTGGCCAAGGCGAACCGGATCGCTTTTCTGGTCGATGGCGAGACTTACTATCGAGCCGTCGCCGAGGCTTGCGAAGCAGCCCGACAGGCCATTTATATCCTCGGTTGGGATGTCGATAGCCGGATTCGGCTGCGACGGGGTGCAGGCGGGGATCAGGAGACTTTCGGACAGTTTTTGGATCGTCTGGTGCAGGAGTATCCCGATCTTCACATCTACATCCTCGAGTGGGACTTTGCCATGTTTTATTCACTGGAGCGGGAGACATTGTCATGGCTGAGTCTAGGCTGGATGAGCCATGAGCGGGTCCATTTCCAGTTCGATGATAATCATCCGGTTGGCGCCTGTCATCATCAGAAGATTGTCGTCATTGACGATCAGGTGGCGTTTTCTGGTGGTTTCGACCTCGCCAGCTTCCGCTGGGACACTTCTGAGCACCTGCCGAACCACCCGGAGCGAACCGAACATGGGACCAGCTACGGTCCGGTGCATGATGTGCAGATGCTCGTCGATGGAGAAGCGGCAAAAGCGCTCGGCAACATCGCCCGGAAGCGTTGGGATCGCGCCACCGGGGAACAGATTGCCGAACCGGCAGAGCTGGATCGGGATCCCTGGCCGGAAAGCATCTCTCCCGATCACCAGGAGATCCGGTTGGCCCTTCTCAGGACGGAGCCGGAACATGATGGACGTGCCGAAATCCGTGAGATCGAGACCTTCTATCTGAATGCAATCGACCAGGCAGAGTTCTTCATCTACATGGAAAACCAGTACCTGAGCTCCCATGCCATTGGCCGTGCCCTGGAAAAATCGCTGCAGCAGGCGGCCGGCCCGGAAGTCGTCCTGGTTCTGCCTCAAAAATGTCCTGGCTGGCTCGAAGAAGAAACCATGGGTGCCTTGCGGCAACGGCTGCAAAAATGCCTGGTTGCGGCCGATAAACACCGGCGGTTGAAGGTTTGCTATCCGGCGCGCGAGGGCCTGAACTCGGACGTGATCATCGTCCACAGCAAGATTATGGTCGTTGACGACACCCTGCTGACCGTCGGTTCGGCCAATCTGAGTAATCGCTCCATGGGCTTTGACACCGAGTGCAACCTGGCGTTGGCGGCAGATGGTCAAACGGCAATTGCAGAGACGATCGCCGATTTTCGCAATCGTCTGCTGGCAGAGCACCTGGGCACAGAAACGCAGGCAGTTTCCGACCATCTGGACAGGAGTGCGTCCTTGATTGCGACCATCGAGGCTCTCGGCAATGAGCAACGGTCGCTGAAAAATCTGCCGACATCAGAGAGTGATGCCCTGTTGGAAAAACTTCCGGCGAACACAATCTTTGATCCTGAACGGCCGGGTAGTGTCGATCAGTTGTTCGATGTCTTCGGGATCGGGGCGAACGAAACATCGGGTGACGAATCCAATGGCCTCCAGGGTAAAGCCTGGCGCTTTTTCACGGTCATCGCCGGTGCCATTGTGTTGGCGATCCTCTGGCGCTGGTCTCCGCTAAAAGAGTGGCTCAATCTGGACACCCTGCTTGCATTTGCGGATGCTGTTCGCAAGAGTTCCATGACCGTTCCAATCGTTCTCGCCATTTACGTGGTCGGCAGCTGCCTGATGTTCCCGATCAACCTGCTGATCCTTGCCACAGCCCTTAGTTTCGGTTCGATCATGGGTTTCGCGCTGGCCTTTTTCGGCAGCGTTCTGGGAGGATTGGCCAGCTACCTCATGGGGCACTGGCTGGGCCGTGATGTCGTGAGCAAGCTCGCCGGAGAAAAAGTGAACCGTTTGAGCCGCAAGCTCGCCCGTCGCGGCTGGCTGGCGGTCGCGCTGGTCCGGGTGGTGCCGGTTGCACCCTACACCATCGTCAACATGGTTGCCGGAGCGTCACATATCTCTGCCAGATCCTTCCTCATCGGCACCGCTATCGGCATGTGCCCCGGAATCCTGGCGATCATGGTTTTCGAAGAGGGGCTGGAGCGGGTGTTGCGCAACCCGCACTGGGGAACCATCCTGCTGGCCATCCTTGCGCTGTGCTGTGGCGTTCTGATCCTGTGGATCGGCAAACGCTGGCTGGCACGGCAGAATGAGCGGCAGCATGAATGAAAAGCAATTGCGTCTGGCAACCTGGAATATCCACATGGGAATCGGTCTGGACGGCAAACGGAATCTGCAGCGGACAGCGCAGGTCATCCTGCAGATACAACCCGACCTGATCGGGCTTCAGGAAGTCGACAACCACATCGACCAGAATGGAAATGATCTGCAGACGCTGAATAACCTGACCGGGATGGAGGTGGTCGCCGGGCCGACTATGCAGCGCACAACCGGTGATTATGGTAATGCGTTGTTGACCCGCTTGCCAGTTCTCAAGGTGGAACGTTACGATATCAGCGTCAACAAAAAGCGTGAACCCCGTGGTCTGCTGATTGTGCACCTGGCATGGCACGGTGAACGGCTGCAGGTTGCGGTGACCCACCTCGGCCTGCGCGCCGGAGAACGTCGTGCGCAAGTTCGCCAGTTGATAGATTGCTTGTCAGCCGCGGACCGGGCGCCGCTGATTCTGATGGGCGATTTTAACGAATGGTTGTTCTGGGGGCGGCCGCGGCGTTGGCTGCAACGCCATTTCCAGCGGATCGATTCTCCGGCAACATTTCCGTCGCGCTGGCCGTTGTTCAGTCTGGACCATATCTTTGCCGAACCATCGGACCGTCTGCGTGAAAAGCGGGTCGTCAAAACCGGCCTGGCGCGGCAGGCCTCCGACCATCTTCCCCTGACGGCTGTTTATCATCGCCCACCGGGGCTCCCTTGAGAAAACAGCTGCATCAATGTTCACGACAATCCATTTTTGTAGTTTTGCCTGGCTGTTGTCCAGCCTGACACGTGTGGCCGGTTTGCGGATCATGGTGCTTACGCAGTGAATTGCTTGTCGAAGATCTGTTGGTTCCTTCTTGTCAAAACCGTCCTCCCCAATCTGAAAGGGCTATCACGCCGATCATACCTATCGGCAAAGCCTGCTCCGGGCTACCGCAGCATCAGTCGACTCAGGGGCCTTACTCTGAAACCTTGACGATTGCTCTATCCTGTTTTTCCCCTCAAAGCTGCTTTCTGCTCATACGCCGGAGGCATCAACCTCCGGCGTATGAGGATATTTTTTCGTAACACCTTTATTGTCTGATGCAGAGAAGGTGTCTTTATAGTTGAGATGAATATTGAACGTTGATCAGCACACCATCGGCAGACAAGTCATCGAGACGCCTCTGTTTAATGTCGCGTACGAATTGTTTGTCTGAGGCTTCCGTTACGCCCATGGTTCTGAAACTGATATTATCCATTGCAATCTCCTGGGAAAGGACTGAAGCCGATCTCTTTCTTCGGCATGGTACGCCTCATTAACGAGTGCTCGATCGGTGAAAAGAGATCACTGAAAGCGAGAAACTGCGGACTTCACCGCAGCTGCAAAAGCGGTCCACGATTCTTCGACCCCTTGTTTCATGTCTTCCCATGCATCGTCGCCAGCATCGCGAAGGTGTTGTAATTTGGTTTGGGCTTCAGAACGCTTCTTTTGCAGGTCTTCGACTGTTTCGTAATAATCAGCTTTGACTGAAGCCCCAGCCTGCTTTGCTTTGGCTTTGAGAACGTCAATTTTGGCATCTAATTCATCGAGCTGAGCTTTGAATTTTTCTTCGTAAGCTTGTTTTTTACTCATAAAAAATCTCCTTGATTTTGGTTTAAACAGTAAAGGGTGACAAACACCACCTTTGTGCCGTGAATTAATCGATCTTACATCGTTGTCATCTTATGGGTGGTGACCGTTTCAACGCGCCAGCGTTTATGGACCAAAACTTTCTTGCAGCAATTCCTTCATGGTTCGATTGCAGCAAGCCATGTCTTTCTTTATGGCTTGTTCCCTGGAATAAGTTTTATTACAGGTTTCGCAGACAAAACCGTATTTTTCCTGCAGTTTTTTTGGCGCTTCAGAAAATCTGTCAGAATATTTAGTAGCCATTCTCCTCTCCTTTGGTTATGTCGTCTAGCTGTTCTTAAGTCTAACTCTCATACAGAGGTCTTGCTATGAGATCATTGCTACTATTGGTGGTAGAATTATGCCCCTTCAAAATTGCTATTGAAATATAAACTGCTAAAATTTATACCTTTTTATAGGCATGGATTCTCAGCCATAAATCCTGTAGTAATGGGTCTGCCTCTTTTTTGCGGGTGCCATCATGGAAAAATTGAATATTCTTCTTATTGACGAACAGCCTGTGGTGAGAGAAGGTCTGGAAAGCTTCCTGATGGATTATGCCGATTTGGACATCGTCGCTTTTGCCAACAAAGCCCAGGACGGTCTTAAACAAGTGAGGATAAGGCCGCTTGATGTGGTCCTGATGGATTTAGCCTTGCCCGACATGAGCGGCAGGGAGGCCATTCGACTCATCCATAGTGAGAACCCAAAGGTTGCCATCATTGTTTATAGCGATCGCAGTGATGAGGCGTTTGTTTATCAGTCATTAAAGGCAGGTGCGCGCGGTTACTTGTTGAAAAGTTCACCTTTGCAAGATGTTGTAAATGCGCTCCGCAGAATCAATCTGGATGAGTACATACTGAGCCCGGAACTGAGTCCGAAAATCATCGCCTTTTATCTGGAGCACCGTGACCTTGGAGAAGATCATTTAGGCGATTATCAGGAACTTACCGGCCGGGAAAAACAGGTTTTTCGGTTGCTTGCAAATGGTGGAATCACTCGTGAGATTGCAGCCGTTCTCAGTATCAGTCCCAAAACAGTCGCAAAGCACCGGACGTCGATTAAGAAGAAGCTCTCTTTGAATAGTTCTGTAGAAATGACACAATATGCGATGCGCATCGGCATCCTCAACCAGGAAGATTTTAAAAAAGAGCCGATACAAATTTTGTGATTGTAGCTGCTTGTATGCCCTGCCCAACAATAAGAGAAGATAAACTTCAATCTAAAAAGTCATCTTTGCTCCTTTCGTTTCAAGCATCGATTCCCTGATTCCACCAAACAGAAGCTGCCGCTCAGAGTTGCCATGAACAGGCATGGTGTATAATGAGGGAACAGACAAGCGAGAAAGGAGCCGAATATGAAAGGCAAGGAGATTTCGGACCCTGTTAGCCTGATCATCAAGCAGTGCCATCAGGGCGAGGCTGAAGCAAAACGGATCTATCATCTGCTCGCCGAAGAGCGCCAGCAGCGCATGAATCTGGACAAGGGCACAGTCGTGCATCTAACCGATGAGCAACTTGGTGAGTTCGTTGAACGGTTCAGCGCGGAGGTTGAACCTACGTATTGGGTGTCAAAACGGCTCAAGGATTGAATCGGGACCACTGTCTTGGGGCAGAATTGGTCAGTTAACCTGGAGAAGGGGACGTCCATGAAATTATGCGTTGCCTCTTTTGGGTCACGGTAACGGGGTCAGGTCGAAAGCGCAGGTAAAAGCCGGTATGGATCGTGTGGGGTAACGGGGTTTGGCAATGGGGGGATTGCTTTACCGTGCGGATATGTATTGCGGTTTGTCCCATTTTTGTCAAAGTGTCCGCATGCGATCCCGCTGTAGTGGCGTCTTTCCTTGACTTTCAGTGGGTTGCACCTCAGAGGGTTGGCTTGCCACGGTGTTGATTCTTGCACTAGATTCGCTTTAAACTGCTGAAACCAAACGTGAATTCCGGTTTTTGACACTTTTGATCGATTTTCTACCGATCAGAAGGACGGGAGTTCGAATCTCTCGTGGCGCGCCATTTAAAATTAAGGGCTTACGGCATTTTTTGCCGTAAGCCCTTTTTGATGTTTGGTCCTTGCATTGTCTCGTGAGTGTCTCCCTGCGATCCATTGGAAAATCTGCACACCTTGCTGCACGGTCTCTACTATGAATGTTTATAATTCAAGTCATCTTATCGTTACCGTTATTGGTTCACTTGTCACGATGACAACGTCCGTATTGCGGATAACTCAGAAAAACTTCACCAGTCGTGTTCCCTCCTCATGTAAATGGTGTAGTCTTATTCATTATGTTTTATGGGAGACGGGAATGATCAACTGGCTTACAGGGAACGATTGACCGCTGTTGCTGGCACTATGCCAGCCGGCGTCTTTTTTTTTTTGGCTTTGCATTTTCTATTGAATGAGTGAGCTGACACATCAAGGAGATGACGACTATGTCAATTCGCACTCGGTTTCTGCTCGGCTACTTTGCCGTGTTCGCAATCATGATAGCGGTTTCCGGGTTGATGTATCAAAGCGTCAACCGACTCATCGAGGCCCAGGACTGGGTCAGCCACACAAACGAGGTTACGCAAAAAGCGAACGCCCTCATCAAGCTCATGATTGATCAGGAAACAGGGTTGCGTGGCTATGCCCTGACCATGAATGAGGAATTCCTGGAGCCATACAAGGCGGCAGAAATAACCATCCAGTCTGAGCTTGCCGATCTTCGCGAACTCGTTTCAGACAACCCGTCTCAAGTGAACAAGCTCGACAAAATCATGACATCGATGACGGGATGGCAGCAAGAGTATGCCCAGCCCGCCATTGAGGTCACGCGCAAGATCGCTGACAATGTGAATAGCAACAACCTTGAGGTGCAGTTTCGCGAAATATTTCAAGCAAAAACCGGCAAAGCGCTCATGGATCATATCCGGGCCGAGATCGCGGGATTCGTCAACATCGAAGATATCTTGATGAATGAACGTGCGGCAAAAACGAACGAAGCGGTGGGGTTTACCTTTCAGATCGTCATTGTCGGCAACATCGTGGCCATATTTTGCGGTATGACGATCTTGTTTTTCACGACCCGTTCAGTCCTGATGCAGGTTGGAGGTGAACCGTCAGACATTGCCCGAATCGCCGATGAAATTTCTCAAGGTAATCTGGACCTGGAGTTAGATGAAGACTCGGAGAGCGGGACAGGGATAAAAGCGGCCATAACGAAAATGCTGATCTCCCTCAGGGAGAATCGTGCCCAAAACCAGAGGACGGAGTGGCTCAAGACCGGTGCCTCTCAATTAGATGCAACTTTGCGCGGCGTTGAAGAACTCTCCCAACTGGGCGAGAAGGCTCTCGGTTTTTTAACCGCTTACCTGGGGGCGGTGGTTGGGGCATTCTTTGTCGAGACCGGCGACGAGGGTTATGTCTGTGTGGCCGGGCATGCCCTCAACCCCAACAACGGCAAGCTGCCGCACTTCGGTTACGGGGAGGGGCTGGTCGGCCAGGTGGCACTGGAAAAGCGGATCATGACTTTTTCCACCCCGGCGGATTACCTGCAGGTCGTCTCCGGGCTGGGCGATGCCTTACCGCGCAGTATCTGCCTCGTGCCACTGATTTACGATCAGGAAGAGGTGATCGGGGTGGTCGAACTGGGCTTCATCGGCGCCATTGAGCCGCGGGCGCTGACGTTCCTCAATCTGGTCGTCGAATCGATCGCCGTCGCCGTCGCCATGCTCATCTCCCGGCAGAAAATCGCCCAGGCCCTCGAGCAGTCTCAGCAACTGGGGGAGGAGTTGCAGGCCCAGCAAGAGGAGCTGCGCGTGTCCAATGAGGAGCTTGAGGAACAGACCCAGCAGCTGCAGGTCTCGGAAAAGCAGCTCCAGGCTCAGGAAGAGGAGCTGCGCGCGGCCAACGAAGAGCTTCAGGAGCAGGCGCAGATGCTTGAGGAGCGTCAGAACGAGGTCTCCGACCGCAACCGTGCCCTGCAGAGTGCTCAGGTCCAACTTGAGGAGAAGACCCGCAACCTCGAGATCTCCAGTCGCTACAAGTCGGAATTCCTGGCGAACATGTCCCATGAGCTGCGCACCCCGCTCAACAGCCTGCTGATCCTTTCGCGCGATCTGATGACCAACCGGGAGGGCAACCTCAGCGCAGACCAGGTTGAATCGGCCGAGGTGATCTATAACAGCGGCAACGACCTGCTCAACCTGATCAGCGAAATCCTTGATCTGGCCAAGATCGAGTCGGGCAAGATGCAGCTGAACGTGGGCGAGGTGGACGTTGCTGAAATCAAAGCACGCCTGGAGAGCAATTTCCGGCACATGGCCGAATCCCAGGGGCTGGACTTCGAGGTCGTGGTTGAAGACGGGGTGCCGGTGTCGCTGCAGACCGATCCGCAGCGGCTCGACCAGATCCTCAAGAATCTTTTATCCAACGCCATCAAGTTTACCCGCGAGGGTTCGGTGCGCGTCCGGATCTTCCGCCCGGACAGCGACCAGGCTCTCTCCGGGAGTGGTCTTGTCCCGGGGTCTGTCTGTGCGGTCGCGGTCACCGACACCGGGGTTGGCATCCCTGCTGACAAGCTGGCCGAGGTTTTTGAAGCCTTTCACCAGGTCGACGGCACGATTTCCCGGCGTTTCGGTGGCACCGGGCTGGGTCTCTCCATCTCCCGCGAGCTGACCCGGGTGTTGGGCGGGCAGCTGCAGGTGGTCAGCGAAGAGGGCTCGGGCTCGACCTTTACTCTGTTTTTGCCTCTGGAGTGGGCCGAGCGCGAGGTTGACAACAAAATCCCGGCCGCTCAACCCCCCGTGCCAGCGGAACCAAAACAACCGGCCAAAGCAAAGGCCCCGGTTGCTTCCATTGCTGATGACCGGAACCTCCTGCAGGAAGGCGAGCGCCGTGTCTTGATCATCGAGGATGATGTCGGTTTTGCCGGAATTCTGGGGAAACTCTGCCACAACAGGGCCTTCAAGTTCCTGCACGCCGCAACCGGTGAGGAAGGTCTGCGCCTTACCGAAGAGTTTCGACCGGACGCTATTTTTCTCGACATCAAGCTGCCCGGCATCCAGGGACTCGACCTGCTCGGTCGGCTGAAACAGAACCGCGAGCTGCGGCACATCCCGGTGCATGTCATGTCGGTCGAGGAGAGCGCTGCCGAAGCCTACCAGCTCGGCGCCATCGGCTTTCTGAACAAGCCGACCGAACGGAAATTACTGGATGAGGCTTTTCAGAAAATCGAAAAGTTCATGACCGGTAAGCTGCGCAAGCTGCTGATCGTCGAAGATGATCGCAACCAGCAAAAAAGCATTATCAAGCTGATCGGCAATGGCGACGTCACAACGGTTGTCGCCGCCACCGGGCAGGCCGCACTGGAAACCCTGCTGCAGGGACCGGTCGATTGCATGATCCTCGACCTGACGCTGCCCGATATGTCCGGCTTTGAGCTGCTGCACCAGTTGACGAAGCACGAAGGGCTGGAGCTGCCGCCGACGATCATCTACACCGGCAGGGAGCTAACCCAGGAAGAGGTTATAAAGCTGCAGCACTATACCCAGTCGATCATCATCAAGGGTGTGCATTCGCCGGAGCGCCTGCTCGATGAGGCCTCCCTGTTTCTGCATCGCGTGGTGGCCGGCTTGCCCGAGCAGAAGCAGAAGATGATCAGGGCACTGTACGAATCGGACGACCTGTTTACGGGACGCAAGCTTCTGCTGGTCGACGACGACATGCGCAACGTCTTTGCTCTCTCCAAGGTTCTCGAGCAGAAAGGTTTTGAGGTGTTCAAGGCGGCGAATGGCCAGATGGCGCTCGACGTCCTTGCCGTGGAACCCGCGATCGATCTGGTCCTGATGGATATCATGATGCCGGTCATGGACGGCTTCGAGGCGATGCGCCGCATCCGGTTGCAGCCGGGCTTCGCCAATCTGCCGATTTTGGCACTGACCGCCAAGGCGATGAAAGAAGACCGTGACCGCTGCATCAAAGCCGGTGCCAATGACTACTTTACCAAGCCGGTCGATGTCGAGCGCCTGCTGTCGCTGCTGCGGGTCTGGCTGCATCGATGACCAGCCGGCCAATCAGGTGGTCTTCGCATCGCGGCTGCGCGAGCTGCCGGTGGAGATCGTTCAGCCCCACTCTGGCAACGGCTGGTCCTCGCACTTGAGCATGAATTGGCTCTGATGCTCATCGATGGAGCCCTTTATGCGTTGACATTCGTCTTCCGTTCGTCGAATGGCTCCCACGCGGTCCCGCCGGGAGGGTGGTTTTCTTTGCTTTCCACGGGGTTGATTCTCTCACCAGATCTCCATGAACTTGCTGAAACGAAAAAAAGAATTCAGGTTTTTGGCACTTCTGGGCACTTTTCTACCGATCAGAAGGACGGGAGTTCGAATCTCTCGTGGCGCGCTATTTAAAATCTGAGGATGACGGCACCTGTTGCCGTCATCCCTTTTTGTTGTTTTGTCTGCAAAGGACCTCCTCAATTTATCCCCGGCAATTCTTCACCAAATGATTCCGGTTTTCATCACCAGACCCTGAACTTTGCCTGTCACATATGGCAGTACTGTTAAATGTGACAGATTTGATCAGGGATCCCTGCGCCAATCGACCTCGACTTAAAATGTTTCTTTTGTAAATCAGCAACATAGGTTGGTTTAGCGAGTTATTCCCTTTGGCCCAGTTGTTGCTAATATATCGAAGTAGCAGTAAATCAGATCCGGTTTCAGGTCAGAGGCAGCAACAACGTTTACCGCAGCTTTTAGCGACTTTTCTAAGCGGATTCAAAATCATACGTGGTCGCCCCAAATGTTCTAAAACCGGACTGCAGACAGAGTGAAACAATTCTCTATCGATCATCCCGTACGACGGCCAGATTTTTCTGACATCTGATTATGAATGATGGGCCACGGCGATCATTTTTTTGTTGAGTGTTACCGTGAGGTTTCTGATTGTTGCTGTGAATAAATAAATAAACACTTAAAAAACTGTTATATATAAAGGCATGAACAAACCAGACAAGGGGGGCGCCACCACGAAAAAATCTGCCGCTAAGCCCAAAGATAAATCGACCGCGAAAACCGAGACGACAACCTTTCCGATCGCCGGCATCGGCGCTTCTGCGGGCGGGCTGGAAGCCTTGGAGCAATTTTTGCGTAAAGTACCGGAGCAATCTGGTATCGCCTTCATCATCATTCAGCATCTCGATCCGACCCATAAAGGGGTCATGCCCGAACTGTTGCAGCGCGCCACCGGGATGAAGGTGTGTCAGGTGGAGGACCGGATGCCGGTCGAGCCGAACCGTGTTTACGTCATCCCCCCCAACAAGGACATGTCGATTCTGCACGGCGTGTTGCACCTGTTCCACCCGGCCGAACCACGTGGTCTGCGTCTGCCGATCGATTTTTTCTTCCGCTCTTTGGCCGACGACCGGCAGCGACAGTGCATTGGCATCATTCTGTCGGGGATGGGCTCGGACGGCACCCTGGGGCTGCGGGCGATTAAGGAAAAAGGCGGGCTGGTGCTGGTGCAGGACCCGGTTTCGGCCAAGTTCGACAGCATGCCACGCAGTGCCATTGCCGCCGGACTGGCCGATATTGTCGCTCCGGCCGCGGAACTTCCCGGCAAGATCGATGCTTATCTCCGGCACGTGCCAAACCTCGCCAGCCCGACACAGATCCTGGTCGAAAAAGAACAGAGCACTCTGGAGAAGGTCGTCATCCTGTTGCGGGCCAAGACCGGCCACGATTTTTCCCTGTACAAGAAAAATACCCTGTATCGCCGCATCGAGCGCCGCATGGGGATCCATCAGCTGAACCGGATTACCGACTACGTCCGTTATCTGCAGGAGAATCCGACAGAGGTCGAACTGCTGTTCCGGGAGCTTTTGATCGGCGTCACCAGCTTTTTCCGCGATCCGGAGGAATGGGAGCTGCTGCGGGACACGTTGCTTCCGGAGCTGTTGGTCGCGCAACCCGACGGCGGTATCCTCCGCGCCTGGTCGGCCGGCTGTTCGACCGGCGAAGAAGCTTATTCTCTGGCGATCATTTTTAAAGAAGCGCTCGACGCGTTAAAGCCGAAGGCAACATACAGCCTGCAGATCTTCGCCACCGACCTCGACCCGGATGCCATCGACCAGGCCCGTCAGGGGTTTTATCCGGTCAACATCGCCGCACAGGTCTCCAGTGAGCGGCTGCAGCGCTTTTTCATTCAGGAAGAGAGCGGCTACCGGGTCAGGAAGGAGATCCGGGGGATGGTCACCTTCGCCACCCAGAATATCGCCATGGATCCGCCTTTTACCAAACTCGACGTTCTCATCTGCCGCAATCTGCTGATCTATCTGGAGCCCGAACTGCAGAAAAGATTGATGCAGATCTTTCACTACAGTCTCAAACCTGAAGGGGTGCTGTTTTTGGGCAGCGCCGAAACAGTCGGCAACTTCCATCTCCAGTTTGCTGTAACGCAAGCCAAGTCGAGACTCTTCTGGCGGCAACAATCAGCACTGTCACTGCGCGCGGAAAATCAGGTTTTCCCGGCCATACTGCCCCCTGCCCGATTTGGCCCGTCGAAGGAGACAACCGTGCCGCATCAACCCGCCAATCTCCAGTCGCTCGCGGAGCAGCTGCTGCTGCGGGACCATTGCCCGCCGGCCGTGCTGGCCACCGCTCAGGGGGATATCCTCTACATCAGCGGACGAACCGGAAAATACCTGGAACCGGCTTCGGGCAAGGTCAACTGGAACCTCTTCGCTATGGTTCGTGACGGGTTGCGCTTTGAACTAACCAGCGCTTTTGAGAAGGCGGTTCGGAGTCAGGAGACGATCACGGTCAAAGGGCTCAAGGTTGGCATCAATAGTCAAGCGCCGCAGTCCCTGGAGCTGAGTATCCAACCGATCGAAACCCCGGACGCTCTGCAGGGGATGGTGTTGGTGGCCTTCAGGGATGTGGCGGCCGCACCGCCGTTAAAAACGACCGGGCACAGCAAACCCGAGGCGGCGGCTAACGCGAGAATCGTGGAACTGGAGCAGGCGCTGCGGCAAAGTCATGAAGAACTGCAGTCCATTCGCGAGGGGATGCAGAGTTCGCAGGAAGAGCTCAAGTCGACCAACGAGGAGTTGCAATCGACCAACGAGGAGCTGACCACCTCCAAAGAAGAGATGCAGTCGATGAACGAAGAGCTGCAGACGGTCAATGCCGAGCAGACCTCCAAGGTCGATACGCTGGAGCGGATCAACAATGACATGCAGAATCTGTTGAACAGCACCGAAATCATCACCCTGTTTCTCGATGACGAGCTTCAGATTAAACGCTTCACCCCCGGTGCGAATAAACTGTTCAAGCTGATCGCCGGTGATGTCGGCCGACCGCTGACCGATCTGTCGAGTGAACTGCGCTATCCGGAGTTGGCGGCAGATGCCCGGGAAGTGCTGCGCACTCTGGTTTTTTGTGAAAAGCAGGTCTCCGCCGGCGACGGTCGCTGCTTTACGGTGCGCATCATGCCTTACCGGACGACCGACAACCGGATCGACGGCGTGGTCATAACCTTTGCCGATATCACCCGGGCAAAGCAGTTGGAGACGGAGCTCCGCACCTCCGGGGGGATGTTCACTTCCCTGCTCCAGTCCATCCCGACGATCATCATCGGCTTATCGGCGAACGGGCAGATTTTGGAATTTAATCCGGCCGCCGAAAAGCGTTTGAACTGTAAACGGGACAAGGTCGTCGGCCGGGATTTTGTCGAGCAGTTCATCCCGGCAGACGACCGACCCCGGGTCGCAGTCGAGTTGCAGCAGATGTTGAACGCAGAATCAGAACAGACCTTTACCACAAGGGTCCTGACGGCCGACCAGACCCCGATCGACTTGCACTGGTCAGTCCGACCGATCCGCGCTGCCGATGGCAAGATCATCGGCAGCATTGCCCTTGGCCAGGATCAGGACGAAGTTAAACAACCAAAGGGATCTTGAGGAAGAGGTGCATATGCCCCGGACTAAAAAACCATTACAGAGCGACGAACTGCGTCGCCAGGCAGAAGAGAAGCTCAGAGAGGCTCATGATGGATGTACATTCACCCAGACAGAGGCTGACCCTCTGCGGCTTCTCCATGAGCTGCAGGTGCATCAGATTGAACTGGAAATGCAGAACGAAGAACTGCGCCAGATTCAGCATCAACTTGAGGCGATCGTGACGGATTGTGCGCTCGAACTGACCGGCGCCAACCTGGAGCTCTCCCATGAGGTTGAGGAGCGCAAGAAGGCCGAATTGACTATCCAGGCGGCATTATCCGAGATCAAGCTGCTCACCGAACAGCTCAAGGACGAGAACATCGGGCTGAAGCAGGCGCTCTGCCAGAAAGACCAATTCGGTGAGGTCATCGGCCAGAGTCCGGTCATCGCATACATCTTCTTTCGCATCGACCAGGTCGCGCCCCAGAATGCCACGGTTCTGCTGCTCGGCGAGACCGGCAGTGGCAAGGGGATGGTCGCCCGCGCCATTCATCAGCGCAGTGCCCGCAAGAACCGGCCGATGATCACTGTCAACTGCACGGCATTGCCGGCGAACCTCATCGAGAGCGAACTGTTCGGCCGCGAAAAAGGCGCCTTCACCGGCGCCCATGCCCGGCAGATGGGGCGCTTCGAGCTGGCAGACGGTGGCACGATCTTTCTCGACGAGATCGGCGAGAGGCCCCTGTCCATGCAGGTCAAGCTGCTGCGGGTCATCCAGGAGCGCGAGATCCAGCGCGTGGGCGGAGACCAGACCCTC
>DDWE01000078.1 GCA_002345625.1 Desulfuromonadaceae bacterium UBA2294
CGACGGTGCCGTCGATAAAGCACAGAGTGTGGTCGATCCCTTTTTCATGCAAGAGGGGATCGTTACCGACCATAATTTTCTTCCCCTGATAAGTCGCGCTGACCCCCCGGCCCGGGATTGCGTGATGCTCGCTGACCTGGGATTCGTCAAGTTCCAGCCCGCGGGCGTGCAGATGATTAAGGATCGATTTGCCGATGGGATGGGTGGAGTGCAACTCTGCCGCCGCCGCGTAGCGCAACAGATCGTCCGCAGAATAGCCATTATCGGGGACCACCTGATCGACTGTGAACACGCCTCGTGTCAGAGTGCCGGTCTTGTCGAAAACCACCGTCGTGACCTTGGCAAGCGCGTCGATAAACATCGAGCCCTTGATCAGAATACCGTTATGTGATGCGCGGCCGATGCCGCCGAAATAACCGAGCGGGATACTGATCACCAGAGCGCAGGGACAGGAGATCACCAGCAGCACCAGGGCGCGATAAATCCAGGTCGAAAAGAGGGCGTCACTGATAAGCAGCGGCGGCACCAGCGCGATCGCCGCGGCCACGGCAACCACTGCCGGGGTATAGTAGCGGGCAAAGGTGGTAATGAACTTTTCGGTGGTCGCTTTGCGGGCGGCAGCATTCTCGACCAGTTCCAGCACGCGCGCAATCGAGGACGATTCAAAAGGCTTGGTCGCCCGCACCTTCAACGCCGCGCTGGTGTTGATGGTACCGGCCATGACCGAATCGCCCGGCCGGACCTGAACCGGAACCGGCTCACCGGTCAAGGGCGAGGTATCAATCTGCGAGATACCCTCAACCACTTCGCCGTCAAGGGCGACCTTCTCGCCCGGTTTGACCAGGATGATGTCACCAACCTTCACCTGTGACGGAGTCGTTTCGACAAAGCCGCGGTCGGTCTTGACCAGAGCCCGGTCGGGTCGGGCGGCGAGAATAGCACGCACCGAACGGCGCGATTTGGAAACCGCCAGATCTTGGAGCAGTTCCCCGACCTTGAAAAACAGCATGACGCCAACCGCTTCGGCAAGCGCATGAATGGCCAGGGCACCGATCGTGGCAATGGCCATCAGGACGTTTTCATCAAACCATTGTCCGCGGCGAATGGTACGTGCTGCGGCAAACAGAACATTCCAACCGACCAGCAGATAGGCGACCAGAATTATGACATATTCGACCCAGGGCCATGCCAGAGCATGAAAGCGCTCTTCGAACACTAACTGACCGACCAGGATGACCGCCGCAATCCCAATATACACAAGCTCTTTGCGATAACCGCCGCTCTCAAAATGATCATGGTCATCCGGCACACGGCCGCCTTGCACTTTCGGCGTGACGACAACCTCGGGTTCGATGCGGTTGACGGCCGCCAAAGCCTTGGGGATATCGGCCGCTCTAAGATGCAGGGTGAGATTGGCAAAATCGACCACCGCTTCTTCAACTCCGGCGGTCTTGAGCAGTTCGCGCTCGATCTTGGCGGCGCAGGAACCGCAGTCGAGATTTTGCAGGGTATAGCGTTCGGTTTTTATCGGGTTCATCGGTTTTTCAAGCCTTTCTTTATCCGCGTTCTTTCAGGTGCTTGTAGCCGACGCCCAGGACACCGCGGATATGCTCGTCATCCAGGGAATAGAAAACCATCTTCCCCTCGCGCCGCGAGCGAACGATGCGCGCCAGCTTGAGGGTGCGCAACTGGTGTGAAACCGCCGACTGCTGCATCTGCAGCAGTTCGCACAGGTCACAGACACACATCTCGTGAACGCTCAATGCCCAGATGATCGCCAGTCGGGTCTTGTCGCCGAACAGCCGGTAAAATTCGGCCAGCTCTTCGAGACTCTCCGGCCCGGGCCACTGCTCCTGTACGGTGCGAATAATTTTTTCGTGAATCCCGTAAACCGCGCAGCCATCGACGCCTGCAGTTGTGGCTGAAGATTTTTGCTTCGACATGAGACAGAACCTCTCTTTCTTCACGCTCTATTTAAACATGATTGTATGATCATGTGTTGGCTATGTCAATGCGACACGGATTGTTTAGCCAAATTTTTTAACACCAGAGAATGAGGCAGGACCATTCGACGTGACATAAGTTTTATTCAAAAGATTTTGTATCAGGTTTTCCCCACAACTAAACCTGTTTTTCCCCCTCTTTCTTGTCGTCTCGTTTCATTTTTCGCAGTTTACCCGTTTTTATCTTGAATTTTATTTCAATTCTCTATAACATTATTAGTTTAACTTTCTGGAAGATCTGACTCCGATTTATTTACTCCCCAAGTGAAGTTAATAGGTTTTTTTGCCTAGTCATGGTCCCAAGGTTGTTTTCCCTTTTACCCGCGAACTTCAGACTTTTGACCCCGCCTGCCTGTTTTTTCGACTGACTCCGCTCTGATCGGTTAAGTCCCCTGTTATCGTCTGTTTCCACTTGTGACACGTTTTTTTCATGTTTAATCGGAGCAGCCCGATACGGCATGGGGGCGTCTTTGCCCAAATCTCTTTTTCGCATAAGGTTTTTGATCTCATGATTCACGCTTTTCGTACCCTTCGCCAACAGTGGTTCTCCAATCTGCGCGGTGACGCCCTCGCCGGCATTGTCGTCGCCCTCGCCCTGATTCCCGAAGCGATCGCCTTTTCGGTTATCGCCGGTGTCGATCCCAAGGTCGGCCTCTATGCATCGTTTTCTATCGCCGTGGTGACCGCCTTTGTCGGCGGCCGCCCGGGGATGATCTCGGCCGCCACCGGCGCCATGGCGCTGCTGATGGTGACCCTGGTAAAAACCCATGGCCTGGAGTATCTGCTGGCGGCGACCCTGCTCACCGGGGTGCTGCAGATGCTGGCTGGCGCCCTGCGTCTCGGCTCATTGATGCGCTTTGTCTCGCGTTCGGTGGTGATCGGCTTCGTCAACGCCCTGGCGATCCTTATCTTTCTGGCACAGATCCCCGAACTCACCGCCGTCGGCTGGCAAGTCTATGCCCTGGTGGCAGCTGGACTCGGCCTGATCTATCTCTTCCCCTACATCACCCGGGCCGTCCCCTCGCCGCTGGTCTGCATCGTGACACTGACCGCCTTCACCCTGCTGTTCGGGGTCGACGTGCGGACCGTCGGCGATATGGGCGCGCTCCCCGACAGTCTGCCGGTCTTTTTGCTCCCTGACCTGCCGCTGACGTTCGAAACCCTGGCGATCATCTTCCCCTATGCCGTGACCCTGGCCGTGGTTGGACTGCTCGAATCGATGATGACGGCGACCATTGTCGACGACCTGACTGATACGCCCAGCAATAAAAACCGCGAATGCGTCGGCCAGGGGGTCGCCAATATCGCCTCCGGTTTTCTCGGCGGCATGGCCGGATGTGCCATGATCGGCCAGTCGATCATCAACATCAAGTCGGGCGGCCGCGGCCGTCTCTCCACCCTGCTTTCCGGGGTATTTCTGTTGCTGATGGTGGTCTTTCTCGGCGACTGGGTGGCGAGCATTCCGATGGCGGCGCTGGTGGCGGTGA